>NZ_LDUL01000018.1:0-219974 GCF_001043615.1 Burkholderia sp. LK4 | reverse complement strand
GAACACGGAAATCCTGACACCCCCAGGCAGGCACGTCGGCAAAGCGAACCAGCTCAGTAGAGATACCTCCACCGTCCAACAATTTGCCCGTGATCTCCCGTTCCTGAAACCATTCATGCACGATGCCGGCGTACTTTACGGCTAGCGCGGAGACACGTTCACCGTCGACGTTTACCGGTTTCCCGGGCTGCGCGTCGCCAGCGTCGCGAAGGAACTCAACGAGCACAAACATATGCTCGTTCACTCGCCGCTGCCACCGCCACGAAGACGGCTTACCGTTTTCAGGATTCACGTGCCGCTCGAATCGACGCGCAGCAAACTGGTCGGCCAACGCAGCGTAGCCATCGCCCTGGGCGATCACTTGAATGTTGAGGACGACGTCGACGTCAGAGGTTCCAGCGTGTGCGGGCACGTCAGGCGGCGCTTCAGGCGTAAGGTACCGTGGCACCAGACCGCCCACGAGCCGCAACGTATTCTTGAGGCTGCCGAATGCGCCGAGCAGGGTGAGCAAGGTGCGCTCGCATGCGGCTGTCACGTCTGCATCGTAGCCGATGGCGTTGGCTGGTTTGGCTCCATTGGCCATTTATAACTCCAGTCGTTCTAGAACGTGTTGGGCCAACTCCTTGTTTCTGCCGCGGCCGTCGAGCAGGTCGAGGTAGAGGATGAAAGGACTGGCGAAATAGGACGGATACTCATCGGGACGTACGCCGCGTAAGTCGCGAAACAACAAGCTCGCGCCGGTGCGCTCGACCAGAGTGACATTTGCGCCCTTGTCGGCTGGCTTGAGCTGAAGCGTTTTCGCAAGCTGCTCAGCGTGTCCCGGCGAGACAATGATCTCGGCGGTATCTACGCTGGTAAGCAACGGAGCGTAGAGGTTTGCGGCGGCCGTGCCAGTAAATGCGTAGTCGAATGAGACCCCGCTCTTGCTGAGCTTGTGCGACAAGTGCGTAAGCAGCACCTCGGGGCGATCCGCAAAAGAGTACCAGCGGGTGCGTTGCTCCTCGCGCTTTGTCCAGTGCTCGGCCCATGCGTCCAGCAGTTGCCTCGGTCTAATCAATCGTCGTCGAATCGTGCGGCCAGCACCAACGGACTCGCACCATTCACGCCGCTCCAACTCCTGCAGCACCACGGAGCACGTATAGGAGGAGCTCTTAGTCATATAGGCGAGGTCGCCCCCGGTAATCCATTCGTTTCGGTGCTCCAGCAGCGCGTGAACGACCATTTCACGTGCGTCGGTGAACAGTGCGGTGACCGCCTTCCTTGCCGACGCCTGCTCCGGGCGCTCGATGTTGATGAACCAATTGCGCCAACGCAGAAACAGGTTGCCATTCCGCTCGAAATAGCCAATCCCGCGCTTTCGGAGCATGTCCCTTGCGCCAGGGCTCAGCGACTCAGCAGCAACCATGGTCAGCAAGTCCTGCGGGCGCTCGGACGCGAGCTTGTATTCGTCGAGCCTCCAGATCGCCTCTCGGATATCCCGCGGATAGGCGTGGCGAAGCGTTTCCACGGCGATATCGGCCGATTTGCCGCCGGCAAGAAGCGTGATCAGGGGATCGAGCCTCAATCCGTCTCCGGTCGGCTGTTCGGCTTGGCGGGTGACGATCTGCCCATCTGTGGCCTCTGCGAGAGCGGCGCAGAGCTCGTCCGCGACCTCGGCCTCGTAGGCGAGGCGGGCCGTCACCTTCTGACTCTGAGCGGGCTTTTCCATGGGCGTAAGCAGGGATGGTAATTTTGCTGATCAGCATAGGATAGAGCAAAGGCTATAATTTAGCAAAATTAGCCAATTTAGCTGCACAGCTAAGAAAGGTGGACGGGCTAAGGTAATGCACATTAAGTGTCCCTATTTACCTGAAGCCTGGGTAAGGGGGGACGAGCGCTGCGCCCGAGCCGTCAACAAATCGGGCTTCCATGTCGGCACGAGGAAAGCACAATGGAAACTGTCGTTGCGATGGGCAGAAACATCTAGTTACACTCGCCAATCCTAGAACAAGACAGAGAGAAGACACCGGCGACAGCAAGTGGAGGTTAAAGCAATGCACGCACGAGCACCAGCCAACAGCCGTGCTGCGCGTGACCTGCCCCCTTCAATAGAGCCAATGGGCTTCTAGCAAAGTCCCTTTTGAGCGGCCCCTAGTAAACAGTGCCATGATGTAAGCGAGTTTTCGTCGGGCCTATCGTCATCTGAGCGGGCGGGAGTGCGACCCGTGCTCCGGTCTCATACCGTCGCGCGGTGCCATCTGGGTTGAGCGCGGCAGCACACTGCAGGCCAGGCAGCGGGGGCGGCCCGCCGCGGCGATCCCTCCGGAAGTACGTTGCCTGCGGTGCTTGCTCCCGGGACTAGGTGCGCCGGGCTGCTGCCCGCAGATCGGACGGAAGAGCGCTGGCACGGAAGAACCTGGCATAACCGCACCTTGATCGCGATTGCGCAAGCACTTCAACCGGTTTCCGCCTCCTGCTTCAGGCGCCGGGTCCATAAAAAGGGCTTCTCTCCGATCTGGGCGAAGTCGTATCACGCACGGCTTACTTGGACGATGTGACGGCGATGCAGTGCTTGATCTGCTAGCCAGCGAGGATCGGGATATCAAGGCTGAAAAACACTTCCGGTTCGTGATATTTTCATATGGTAAAGGGGTATATGGCGGCATGCACGGGGCCGGTATGAACGAAAAAGACGAAAACTATCCAGATAGTGCCATTTCATCCTGGAGCGGTTTTGTATATCAAGGGAAGATTGCGCTTTATCACTGTCTTACCCTCATCCTCCAAGGATGCGTTGACTTTGAGCTTCAGCTCGACAGTACTGATGATTTCGCAATCTACAGGCAGGGAACATTGTCCAGCGCTCACCAGGTCAAAGCGAAGGTGGGAATTTATCGGTCAAGCTACGCAACAGCGCTCGAAAAATCGGCAAAAATCGAACTTGATCGAATCGCGGGGATTGTGCGCTATTTTCATGTCTCGGTCGCAATTTCAGACACGACTGATCACGTGGATGCGAATGGTGAAATTGTCAAGTTCTATTCGTACGGTGACGACAAATATTGTGCACTGGATGGTATTGAAACATTAACCAAGGCATTGATTTCAAAAATCTGCGCAAGCAGATCGATTGAATTAAGCGATAATCTACTCGATTCCAATTACTGCGTGCTGTCGGAGAGGATCAGTTCCAAGGCCATCGAGATTCACAAGAAAATTCAGGTCGATGGCGACTCGGAACGAAAGGCCGCATATACGAACCGGATATCCGGGGAAAGCATCCTTCAGGATATCCTGAACAGGAATCCGTACGATGACACCGTGTACTACGCGATCGAATTGAAGAGCCGGCTTCATGCTCATTTGGAAGCGAGGCTGGAGAAGGCCCTGCCTGATATGACCGACGTAGCCTATCAACGGGCAAGGCGGCTGTATGAGCACATCCGGGATACCAGGGCCGATGAGCTGAAAACTCTGTGCCAGATGATGAAGCCATCAGAGCGCTTTTCGCACATACAGAAGGAAGATATCCGGCGTTACGCGGACCTCATCCAGAAGATGGGTGTCGAGCCGATTCTCGAAACGCTTCCTCACTACCGGGACAAACAAAACAAGTTCTATGTCCCTACCGCGCTGAACCTGCACGAAAGCGAGGAGCATGACGAATGCGCCGTGAACATTCGCGGGGAGATGAAGAGCAATGATCATCTGCTCAAGCTGCTATATGAGTACAACAACCTTATAGCCGCGATGGCGCAAAGAACATTTTTGGTCGACACAAAATACACTGTCAGCGCGGACCTCGATGAACAGGAGACGCAGGAGCGCATCGACAGTAATATCACCAAAACGCTATGTATCAGTATTGTGACAAAGCAGGATGCGGAGGCCAGGCTCAATGATCATTGAACTTATTCATGAGGCTCTCATCGCACATCACTTCATCAACGTACTGGAAACCCCATCCGCCCGATTTTATTGTCGGGAATCAAGCTCGGCCGTCCGGTTCGTAATACTGCACGAGCTGGAGGAGCTTATAGATCCGTCCAGGCTTAACGCAGCGATGAACCAGTTGGTGCCCCAGGTCTTTTCAAGCAATCCTTCATTCAGGAAAAATTGCGATCTGATATGTGTGCATCATCTGAAGCACCTGGCTGATTTTAAAAATCACGAAGAAAAAATATTTGCCATCGAGGAAGATCCCCACTTCTTCAAGAAATATGTGCTTTATTACAGTGATGCTGAGGACGGTACGCTGCGCGATCAATCCTATAAGGACATTCAGGCGACTATTGCCGATAAGGCACTGTTCGACCAGTATAAGGACCAACCACTGACTGCGACGCAGTATAGCGTGGCGGCCAAAATTTTTATCAAATTGCCTTTCCTTGAACTGCCATTCGTCAAACGCGAACTTGTCCCGTTGCGAATGCAGGCACAGGGAGCGGTGAGTGAGGTTGGTTTGACGGCAACCTACGAGAGCATCCAGAAATTGAACAAAAATAATCTGGAAAGTTTGATCAAGGGAATGATTGACGATGAGCTGGAAAATATCAAGGATTGAAGTTTCGAGCTTCAAGGCGTTCAAGCACATTTTGCTGGACATCGACGGCTCATCGCTCGTGACGCTCGATGGTCCAAATGGGTTTGGCAAGACCAGCATTTTTGATGCGATCGAGCTGCTGCTCACGGGGAAGATCAAAAGGATCAACAATCTTTTCTTGAGGCTGATGACCGCCTACAAGAAAAAATACGAAGACAATCTCTTCTGGAACGTCCGGACCGGGGAGAGCGATCTGCTCATCAAGATTGAGTTCCTGAACGATGATCGCACGCTCGTGCTGGCAAGATATGCTGCCGCCCAATCGTTAAAGGATCAGGAACTCAACCGTGCGGATAGCTTCTCCCAGTTCGGTTTGTTCGAATTGTCAGATTTTTCGTCATCTGATTTTTCTTCAGAAAATCAGCGTGACGATAAATATATCGATGAACTTTTTGGAAGAAATTTTAGGGAAAATTTTGGCTTTCTGAACTACCTTGAGCAAGGGCAGAACCAGCTGTTGTTCACACGGGTAGATCAAAGAAGGGATGTGTTGGGGAGTCTATTCAACATCACCGATATCCAGACGGAGATTGCGAACTGCAAGGAATTTGAGCGCGGATTTGTCAGGTATCTCAAGGATTCAACGCGTCAGGACCGGGAGCGTGAGCTAACCGCTGAATGTGAAGCGCTCAAAGCCATCAATCACGCTGATCAGGGCAACGTCGAATACAGGAAGCTGTCGACGGCTTCCCCGCAGCCTGGCTGGGACGCGGAGAATCCCTTTCCGGCCTATTCGTCCGATCTCTTTGACCAGTATCAGGAATCCATCCGGAAGCTGCATGAGCTCCTTCCCCTCAAAAACGCTGTCCGGGTGAGGGTGCAAAATGAGCAGATCGAGGCGGATGTGGCGCAGAACATGACTTCCTTGCGAAGTCTTGCCCAATTCGGAACGGATATCAAAAAGCTGGATGCGCTGGACAACGTGCGGAAGGAACTCGATCTGTTAGCCAATGCGAAAGCTGTTCTCCAGCGTGGCGCGACGGTTATCACGCGCGGAGAGGCGCAGAGACTCCCGGGCTGGGACGCGGAGCGCTTGAGAGTGTTCGACGAGCAAATTGCCGCGCGTGATAGCTTACGCCAGCTGGATCAGGCAAATGCTGCTGTCGCGGCTGAACTGACTCGCCTGAAAGCTGAACTGCTCGAGGAGCATGCCAAGATCTATCCCGAAGATCAGGCTTGTCCACTGTGTGGTGCCGACTGGAAGGCGCACCTCGCGATGGTGCAGGCCATTGAGGGCAGGTCTCAGGCGGTCGCCAATACATTGAGCGTCAATGGGAAGGCCCTGGTCGAGTTGACCACCCGGATGACCGAAGCGCTGGCGTCGATCGCCACGCACGTGAGCACCCAGGAATCCTTATTGTCTAGTGGCTACAATGAGGCGCTGCACACGGCCCTAACCCGAGAGCGGGTTCGCCTGCCCGTCATTGAGCAACTGGCTGAGAGACTTCTGGGTACCGGCACGTCGGCCAGCTATGCGTTCACCGCGAATGCGGAAGAGGTGGACACTCGTCTGCAGGATTTGCTCACGTCCATGCGCAGCAAAAGAACCGCGGAGACCGAATCCTTGCCCGAGGACTGGCAGCGAATCCTCACTGGTAGCTTCGGTGACGTTCAGGATTTTTACCTTGTCGAGCAGCAGGCACTGGCAGACAAGCGTCGCTACGTTTCCATCAAGGCCAACGAAGCAAGAAATGCCAGATTGCAGAAGTCTCTTGAGTCGTTGAAACAAATCCAGAGTGAGAATAGCGCTGCTGCCCGGGCTAGCGAAAAGGTGCGCAGGCTGCGTAACACGCTCGAAGAGGTGGAGCGTACCTATGCGGACCATACCATCTCGGAAATTGAGCTGATCTTCCATATTTACAGTGGGCGCCTTATCCAGAACTACCAGCGTGGTCTGGGCCTCTTTATCGAAAGTCGCGATGGCAAGCAGCTAAGATTCGTCACGGCCGAAAAGTCGGACCATGATGCGGTCCTTGCCATGAGTTCAGGGCAGATTTCGGCCCTGAGTTTGGCGTTCTTCCTTTCTCTCAACAAGGTCTACGCCGGTGTCCCTCTGATCCTGATTGATGATCCTTCCCAGTCTCTGGATGAGGTCAATGTAGCCTCACTCACTGATCTGCTTCGCTGCGAGCTTAAATCGCGTCAACTCATCGTATCGTCGCATGAGGAAGACATTTCATCCTATATGCGGTACCGCTTTAACAAGGCCGGCCTGAGCACCCGCTCGCTGAACATGCAGCTTCTGGTGAAGGGCGCGTCCTGATCGCTATCGTCATTGCGTTGTGCTTTTGCAGGCCTAATCGCGTGTCATCCTCGGATGGCACTACAGTCCCACAACCAGAAGCAGAATCAAGCCCCGAAGCGACCGCTCCGTGGGCTGCGACTGGCAAACTAGGGTGCCAGCCTCTTTCTATGAGGCGTATGCTGGTCACGAGCGCGATGAATTTTATATCCATTTGATAACCAGTTCAGAGCAGCGAGATGCGCTCACGCACGAGCACTCGTTCGGGCTGAAAACGACATGTCCAATCGTTGTGCTCATGATCCGTCCAACAGCAGTGTCTGGAACATGCTTTTGACTTCACTCTCGTTTAGCGAACTTCGGGGGAGATTCTGGTTAGGCGATCCAGTTCCGCGTGTGGGTTCTTCTGCTTGATCCGCAATGGCGGCAATCTCGTCGCGAGCTTCACGTAGCGGCGCCGCGAAGAATCGTGACCGCTGCTTGCGCTGCGCCAGCGCGGACAAATTTTCAACCAGCTTCTGCCTGTCGTACAAATCTTCGCAGCTATCAAGATCATTTCGCCAGCCTCCGTTCATGTACGAACGTAGGCCCTCAAAGAACTTCTGCCCGTTGCGTTGCTGCCAGCCCCAGGTGGCCTCGGGGAGGTCGATCAGCTGTCTCCAGTGGCTGGACCGGGCATGTGGTAGCGCATCGAGCAGCTTCTCCAGGACGAGCATCCGAATGGTCGCTCCGCGGCCCGCAACGAACCGGTCCAGCGTCGCCATCTCCTGCACAAGTGCTGGCGTATCCCAAAGAGTGACCCACTGCGGACGCCAATCGGCAATCAGCCGCTCCATGGTGTCATATAGCTGATCGAGGCCCGGCTCTGCATGCTCGACATTGCAGAATTCCGCGAGGAATCGCAGTCGTTCCACCGCACCATAGTCAATCCGATGGCCAATGTCCTCTCCCTCTTCAGAGGGGATCCAAACGTAAGTTGGACCATCTGCCAATGCAGCTAGCCTCGAAATGAAGGCTGCACTGTTAAGCTGCGAAAGCAGTTGCTTCGACGGTGATTCGATCTCCCTGCTCAGCCGCCAAAGCGTAGCAATCTGTTTGAAGCGGATCGCTGAGTTAAAAATGTCAGCGTAGGTTTCCGGGTCGCCCAGAATGACCGATCCGACATACCCTTTGATCGACGGATTCAAGAAGCCGACACCTCGGGTTCCAATCGCCACGAATCCCCCCTCAAGGATCTTGAGGTGCGTCTTGAATTCATTCGGCTCGGTTTGCTGGTTGTACCTTTTGGCCCTCGCACCGCGTAGCTCGGAGAAACAGAATGACAGTCCGTGAAGACTGGCGCCGCCATCCGTGTACAAGGCCAGCAGGAGGCACCGCCCAGCCTCCGGAATCTGCGTGCGATAGGCGTGATCCCAGATCCTTTCCGGGTTGTCGAGCAGGTCTTCAACGTAGCGTTGATAGTCCGCCGCCGGTACCGATCTGACTCGACTCAAGTCCGCCAACCACTCGATCAGCCGGGGGTTAAAATGCGGATGACGGATGACTCGCAGGAAAAAGTCTCCGCGGAGCATCTCGCATTTGTGCGCCTTAGACAACTCGCTGAAGTAGAGGTGGTTGTAGAGGATTCTCGCACGGTCACCAAAGCTGTAATCTGCAAGCTCAAGCACAATTCGGTTACGGATTACTGTGCTGCTGTCGAGCCGCTCAGATAGGTCGATCGCGCTGCTAAGGATGTGCTCGCGCGTAGTCAGGATGAACTTGGAGTCCGACGACCGTTTAACCATTTCCATGAAGTCGACCACGGCCCTGTCCTGGTTCTGACCGAAGTACTCCCGACGGTCGCCGAGGAAGGTTTGGCCAAGGAAGTCGTCGTAGTAGAAGATCTGACGGGACTCACGTCGATACAACCTCTTCCCCTCAGAAATTTCCGACTGAATAACCACGGGCTCGTAACCTTCCTCCAGACTTGAGTAGAGGAGCATCTCCGCTAGCGTCGTCTTTCCAATTCCTGGTGGACCGGAAATCACAAGGATTCGGGCCGTCTCCAGGATATCTTTCGCCCGGGGATACGCTTGATTTTGAACAAAGCGCGGGAGCCTCTGCCTGATCCGCTCCACTTCGAACTCGGTTTGGCACACTTCCGCGTTGTGCAAAATCCGACCGATGACACTGGCGCTTGTCAGCCATAGCTTGAAATTTGCTCGCTCGACATTTGGGTGCTTCGCAAGCAGCCCGTCGAGATCGTTCGCACCGAAAACATCCGATGGTGACTTCACATAAGGGCTGAGCGCTTGCAAGATCGACTGCTTGTTGCCGGGTGTAAGCCCCACTGTCGTCACGATGACATACCGGTCTGGATTCAGGTTCGCGATCTTAGGCCGCTCGGAGTCTGCCAGGTGACGAAGCAGCGCAGCAAAGCCTGACTTGGCATAGTGCTTGCACTGCACGATCACCGTATTGCCAGGGGACGTGGCATAGCGCAGGTCGATGCCACCGTCGCGACCTTCCTTGAAGGCTTCCAACGCGACATTCCATTCTGCCTGCAAGAGATCCCGCGAGACTTCCTCAAAGTCCTGAGGTGAGAGCGCTTCGTAGTTATAGTTCGGCATGTGCGGTCTTCTTCTGCATGTCTTCAAAAGGTCTTGACCGGCATCGCCGACTCACGTGAGCCGTGGAGCGCGGATTCGTGTAATGCACTGTCCCAACTGATCTTCAATCCGCGTGATCGATGTAGTAGTTGACCCCTTGCGGCATCGGCCCGATGATCGATGTCCCAGTGCGACAGGGTCACCGGCACGGGGGAATCGATGGTGGTCTGTGGCGCTACGGGGTTCAGTGCGGCGCCGGCAGGATTCCATAGTTCCACGCTGCCGGTGCGCCAAAAATCGAAGAACAGATTCACCACGGGCGGTGAGGCCGGGCAGTAGATGGTGTCGAATGGCTTCGTTTTTTTGACAAAAATAATTGTGTTGCAGATTCCATCTGAGGGCAACACGGACGATCAAACCTGCATCCGGCGCATATCGTCGCTACCAGACCGGACGGAAAGGCCGCTATACAAGGATCCCGCGTGCCGATTGACAATCGAGTGGGTATCAACAACTCAAGCGTTAGATCATCAAAACCGGATTTCCCGCCGATCGTCGCGATTGACGGAAGCCACTCCTGAATCAGAAGCGATTGCGATTCTTTGCAACCCAAACCACGCTTTTGCGACTTGAGGGCGGGAAACGACCTTGTTCCAAGCCGAGGTACTTCGCTTGTACCAGCTCAGCCTTCTTGCTCGGCGACAAGCTTCGCTTCCGCCAACTCATACGCAATACTGTCCCACCCGGTCTCCCGAGCGTATTTGACCATCCTATCGACGGTGTGTATCGGTGCAGCCCGGCGCATCGACTCAGGAACTTCTAATGGACTCATCTTCCACGGCAGGAGGGTATGGCCGGCCTCGGCTGCACAACGACTCAGGACGGCGGCGATCCGAAAACCGCCTTCGTCAACGTCGCCCCAATGCAGCACTGGAGTTGAATCCGGGAGCTTGGAGAGCAACCGGAGGTACATTGCCCGCCATGCGGGGGAGGGCATTCCAGCCGTGTAGAGGCACAGCACATCTGAGTCACAGTGCTGGCGCGCCCACACGTGGAACGTTGTCTGGTTCTCGATGGTCAGCACCTTGCTGGGTATTGACCCGAGCCCCAGGACCGTGGACGGAGGCAGGGCGCAGTAGGGGCAGTCCAGCGGGAACGAACCGCGCTCCCGGCGGACCACGATGTTGCCGGCCAGACGCGCTGGCTGCGGCTCGCGGTAGAGGCCGAGCTCCTGCAATACTTCAGCATCCGGGCGCGCGTCGTCGTCGATGTTGCTCGCCAGCAGTGCATCGAGGCAAGGCACGAGGGACTCGATACACTTGCTATTTTTGAACAGGCGTGCGCTGGCGTCCCTCACCGGCGTTTCAGTGGCGCCGAGCGCCACCTGAGCCTGGCAGTATGTGATGACGTCGCAAGCCATTGTCCAGTTGGCGGCAGCGTCGGGCCCCGTGCCACGGACCTTCTTGAGCCTCTCCCAACTAGTCAAGACGTCGTTCAAGATCGGGTGCTCGCCGAGGTGCGAGGCGAGAGCCTGTCTTGCCGACTGGACTCGCACCGCATGTGGCACCTTGCCCAAGATCGAAGCCAGTTTGTCGACGTCAATCAGTTCGACGCGCTCAATGAGCCCCTGGGGATCCCTCCGAGGGCGCAGGACCATGATTGCGCCCTCGGCCTGAGCGTAGGCCATCACCGCCTCGAAGTCCTCTTTGGCCTTTAAACCGCGCAACTCGTGGTACTCGGACAGCGCGGAGTCCGTCAGGGCGGGCCGCCGCACGGCTGCGCCGGCTGCGTGCTTGTCAGCAGACTTTAGTAGTCGCTCCAACGCCTTTCTGGCCAGCGGATCCATCTCGGTCTGGTCTTGGCGGCTCATGCTGCGGCATCTTCCGTCGAGTCGGCCTGCGGTAGGTATTGCCTTCTGATCTCCGCTTCGATCAGTTCCCGGTTGAATTCAGGCAGGTCGGCGCGGAACATCTCGCGCGTCTCGGGGGATACGTCGTGGCCCTCCAGTACCACCACATTGCTCTCGGCATCGCGCATGATGTCGTAGTAGCGATCAAGGAAGGCGGTCAGGCTACCCAAGGCGTCGCCTGTGCTGGCCATGAAGACCTGCAGGCCAAGCTCCTCGAAATAGCGCATGGTGGCTACGATGTTCCTCGGGTCCATCTTGATGAAGGCCTCATCAATCACCAGCAGCCGGATACCGGTATCGTCGCCGCGCTCCAGCCGATAGGCTGACGAAAGTGCGGCACCCGCGATCACATACAGCGGAGCGCGATGCTCGCCACCAGAGCCGGACCCGACACGTTTGCTAAGCCAGCCGATGTGCTTGGTCGTGCCAGTGGAGGTCTCTTCGCGGAGTACCTCGATGTCGAAGTCGAAGAACTCGCGATAGTCGTCCAGGGGGGACTTCATCGCGGCCGCCCCGGTGACCGTCTTTTCGCGCATCAGCTCTTCGAACTCCTTGGGCAGCTCTCCGGCACCGCCGAGCAAGTCCTCGGTCGGGCCGTATTGGGCGACGTCCTTGATGAACTTCAGCAGCACGGCGAAAGCAGGTCGCACATGTGAGCGGAACTGGTAGCGTTCGTTGTTGGTGAACATCGGCGCCAGGCGCAGGGCCTCGTTCATTCGGTTGACGGTGTCGCTCAACCACTCAAGGTGCTCGTGCAGAGCCACCGCAACGTCGTTGCGGAAGGTGCTCTTGGCGGCGCTCAGGGCATCTTCCATCCGAGCCTTATTTTCGCGCAGGCCCGTCTCGGTTAGGACTATGACCCGTGCGTCCAGCCAAGCGCGGGCGCTGCGCCAGTCGTCCTGGGTCCCGGCAGGCATGAACTCGTTATGCCTGACAAGGAACGCCGACAGCTTCTGCATGGCACTGGACCATTTCTGACGGGAGTCAGTCTCAGCGCGGTTGCCGCGGTGTTTGCAATCGGCGACGATCTCATTGAAAGACAGGCCCTGGCGTGTCAATAGCCTTTCCCATTGGTCTGATGCGTAGTCGGCGTCGTAGCCGTCAACCGCACGTGCTGCTTCAGCGATTCCGTTCTGGGTAACGGCCCGGGTCTGCTTCGTCTTGGTGTCTTCGCGCTTTTGCTGACATGCTGTCTCTGCTGCACCGACCGCCTTGGCAGCAGCAAGAAGTTGTTTTCGCACATCGGCCAGGGTGGCTTCTGCTGCTTCAGCTACCTGCACCAACTGGCGATACTCGTCAGTATCGAGGGCTTGCAGACGCTGCGTCAGATCCTCCTCGTCGGCAGCCTCTTTGATCACCCGATCGAAGATTTCGAGAACCTCATGAATCTTCTCCTGCTCTCCACCCACGAATGGGCCAAGGTTATTCAAGAGCTGCTTGAGCTTGGCGTACCTTTCCTTGAGGTCATCAATTTTCTCTTGGAGCTGACGGGCTTGTTCGGCGATAGAAGTGCGAGTCGCTGCAGAGGTCGGGCCGATCTTGAAGAGGGCGGGATTCCCCGGCTTCTTGCGTACCATCTCGCCATCAGCCAGCAACATGCCGTCCTTGGTCAATGCGAAGCGATGAGCGAAGCATTCGTCCTCAGTTTCCGCCCGTTGCGTGTCACCGAACTTGGATCGCAGGTAGTTGACCGCTGCGGCGCTGTTACCACTGATTAGCTCTGCCACGGCACCGCGCCTGGGGCTGCTGCGACCGGAGAATTTGCTGGGCATCACGACCTTCGCATCGTAGATCGCAGCCTGACGCGACACCCGGAATGCCTTGCGCTCGTCGGTCTCGTCAACTAGCAGGGCTTGCATGTTTGACGTACCCAGATAGGACTCGATGGCAGGTTGCCAGTCTGGGTCGTCGACACGCACCAGGTCGCACACCGGAGTAGCGTCCACGCCAGCGTTGGCTAGCGCGCGTTTGAGCGCCGCAGCCGGCCCCTCCAGAGGGGGCTTGCCCTTGGCGATACGCTCCTGGTTATCTTGGACGGCGGCGAGCTCGGCCTCGGTTGCCGTCTGCACGCGACCAACGGACTGCATCTCCTCGAACACCTCGTTGCTTAATAGCTTGGCTGCGCGCAGCGCCTTGCGGACTGTCGCCTCTACTGCATCGCGTCTGCTGATGTTATCCCCGTCTAGCAGTGCGTGGACGTCCTTGAGCGCCAGTGCCGTGGCCTCGTCGCTGTTGGCGACGAGCTTGCCAGGGATCTGCGCGTCGATAGCCCTACCGATGGCTTTGATGCTGCGATGCAGTCCGGTCCTTTGTTCAGTGAGCCGGTTTTGTATCTTGGCGAGGCTTTCCCGCAGCAACGCAGCGTCCGCGTGGGACGCGTGCTTGTCCCGAGCAGAGGCGCTATCGCGCGCGTGTTGCTCGGCCGCTTCGACCTGACGGTTGATTTCGTCACGTCGCGCATTGGCGGCTTCCAGTGCTGCTGATGCCCGGCCCTCGGCTTCCTCTGCGGCGGTCACCGCCTCGTTGGCAACCTCGAGTTCTGCAGCTTGGGCCAAGGCAGCGAGCGAGACCGAATGGCTGTTGCGTCGGTGTGCATCGGCGAAATCCGTCTCGATCAATTCAGCCTCGTCGAGCTTGTCCTGCACGTTGCGCACGAGGGCGGCCATCTCCTGGAAAGTGTGTAGCACTTCCTTGAATCGCTTGATGTTGGTCGGCCGGGTCTCCAGCACCTGCTGGCGGACGATGTCGTCGACGCTCCTGTCGAACTTCATGCGCAGGCCGAAACGGAACGCTTGGCGATAGGCATCCAAGCGCGGCGCACCACGTGTGCCCCTTAGCCGGAACAGCATCGCGTTGACGAAGCGCTCGGAGTCATGGAAGAGCACTTCCTCGCCGTGAGCACGTTGTGAGAGCATCTGTCTGAAGCTCGCCCATGGCCGTGGCCGATATTCGCCATCGACCAGTTCCAGATGGTCGCTAAGCGCGATGTCCGCGGGAAGAATGTAGCGACCTTGCACGTCGGACTTCTCGCGGTCGGCGCTCACGTAGATGCTGACACCGGTCGAGACAATTTCCTGAGTCGTCGTGTCTTCCCAGACTAGGGTGATGTAGGTGTTGGCACTGTCGCGAACGCGCGCATCCGGTGAGTCGCCGTACTGGCCTAGGCAATAGCTGCGGATATTGCGGCTGTTGTGGTTGGACTCGTCCGCTTGTGCATTGAAGGCGACGCCGGCGCTACCGCGGCTCTCGTTGGCCCCTAGCATCACGATTTGCACGGCGTCCAGGAGCGAGGATTTGCCGCTGCCGTTGGCGCCGAAGATGCCGCAGTTTGTGCCGACTTCGACATCACGCATTTCGTACAAGAAAAACTGGACTACTCGGATCCGGATCAGCTTCTTCATACGGCACCGCCTTCTTCCGTGGTGGAGGCGACCGCAGGGGTCACGCTGTCCACCTCGGCGTCGGGGCTGGTGAACAGGGCGATGCGTGCCAGCGCCGCCTCTCCTAGGACCTCGGCGATGCCGGGGCGGATGATGACCACGTATGGTTGATCCGTATCGTGACCGAACTGGTTGCCGTCCTCGTCCGACACCCGGGCGAGGCCCCAGCGCCGCATCCACTGGATCAGCGTGGCGAGCTTCCCTCCAGTGGCCAACTCGCGGCCCCCGGTCATTTGCTTGTACTTGAACTCCAGCGTGACCAGATCACAGGCCACCTCGCCGTTCTCATCATGGTGCCCGGATCGAGTCTCCTCGTCGAAGATTTTGCGTAGCACCAGTGCGAGCAGCGTCTGGTCCACGGTGACCGGCGAGGCCTTGGCGTGTTTGGGGATAGCGCAGGCATATCGCAGTTGGCTGTTGACACGCACGATGTAGCCCAGGGGTTCCAGAGCCCGCTTGAACTCACGCTCGAAGTCGCGGATCAGCCCGTAGGCCACCTTGCTGGCGCGATCCGCGGCGTACAAGACCTGTTCGGTGATTAGTCGATTCGCCGCTGCCTCGAAATCATCCTCGGTGACGACGTTCTTGGTGGCCGTAGCCGCATCCGTCCAGAAACTCATTGGCTTCCTCCCTTGGCAGGCTTGATTGTTCTTGCGATCGTGAAGGGCAGGTGAGAGATGCCCTGGCTCTGAACCTCCGCGCCTTCCATCCGGACCGTGGTGAATCCGCTGCTCATTGCCCGTGCGTTGGCGCGCAGCACCTTGCTGGACGTCGCGTTCGCTGTAGCAATCGTGCACAAGACCTGTAGCGCTCGGATTGACTCAACGTTATTCACTTGGAGGGCGGTGCTGGGCACTGCATCAGCCTCGCCTAGCTGTTGGCGCACAAACGCCGCGAGCTTTGGCAGCGACATAGTGCGCCGGTCCCGAGCCATCAGGGCCAGGCGGGCCCTGGCCTCCTGCTCCGGGGACATCGTTTGTTTGCGTAGTCCGCCGGGCGGCGGACGCTTGGTCTCGACGCGGGGCGAAGCGAGCCGTTCGCCACCGATGCAGTCTCCGGGAGCAAACGGTGCCAGTGCCGCCGCCTTGGTGCCCTGCTTGACAACGGTGTCGATGGCTTGATTGATCAATTCGTCGAGGGGGCGGGCGGCCCGAAGCCGGTAGTCTAGGTAGGCCAACGCCAGCTTGTTGGCGCGCCGGATTTCGTCGTCCAGCCGATCCAGGTATTCGTCGATCCGGCGCAGATCCTCTACCTTCTGGATGTCGCGCTCGAACATGGCTTCAGCGCGGGTAGGATCGCGGCCAGCCTGCTTCTCGAGGTACCACTGGATTAGCCGAGCGCGCAGGTCTTGCGTCTGCTGGATATGGGCCACCATGCGTAGGATCTCTTGGCGCCGGGCCAGGGGATGCTCGCGTGTACGCAGTTCCTTGTAGTCGCCGATGAACATGCGCTCGACGTAGTCGTCGAAGAAGCGTCGCACGAACTCGCCGGTGGCGTCGACGCGACCGATCTCCAACATCAGATCGCGCACATTCGTACCTGCAATGCGGACGTGTTCAAGTAGGGCGCGCGACTGGCGGGCTGCCTCCTGTAGCGAGGCCCCATCTGTACTCTCGTCCAGAAGCAGCTTCAGGTTGGCTTCGATGCTGCGGATTTTGCCAGAGACGAATTCCGGGCCGGTGTGAGCGAACTCGACTAGGCGGTTCATGAACTGGGCGACGGCGGGTGCCATCGTCACCATCTCGCGCACGCCCACTCGGTCCACGCGAATCCACCCCGCATCGCGCAAGCGGTTGAAGACCATGATGGCTCGGATCGCCAGCGGTGTGGCTGGCGTCACGTCATCGCCTTCCGGAGTCCAATCCTGGTACTGGAGTTCCTCGGCGATGTCGGCAGTGATTTCGCGCATCAAGAAGCCGGTGCTCGGCGGCAATGGGGCCTCCGGTCCGAAGCGTTTGGCGTGCAGCACGCACAGCAATGTCCAATATTGGAAGCGATTGGCTGAGGCCAGCGGCGCGAAAAGGCGGTCGGGCAGGCGTTTGAAGAGCGGCGGATAGCGTTCGGCCACCTTCTCTTGGCGAATTTGATCGGTTAGGTCATGAACAGCCATTGCTGGCACTCCTCCGTGTTCTCAACCGCCATTTGATAGTCGGGGGGCATCTGTCGATTGATGTCCGTCGCTGCCATGAGTTCCTGCACCATGTATTTCAGGAGGGCTGCTCTGCAGCTTTCGATTCGCGCCGAGGCCCCATTGAAGTATTCATTTCTGACAACCAGTTGCTGCGATGGGGCTAGGCTAGGGTGAGCGGTAATCCTGACCTGAAGAACTGTGGACCAGGCGACGTCGGTCGAGACATCTATCAAGCTGGGATCTGAGAGCAGTTTGATATTGCTCATTCGCCCTAATACGAAGTCACGGAAATCTTGCCGATGCAGACAGTAGCCGCGAACATGCCACCGTCGTCCCGCTCGTAACAGGCTGTGAGGCTCGACGATTCGCTCGTGTGGCTCCGGGTTATTCATGGAGCAATAGAGGAACTTCACTCTGAGGTGATCCGCGATGGCCAGGCTTAACCGGGAGAAGATACGTGGCGAGGTGTGGGCAAAGTCCCACGAAATTGAAAGTGGCTTGCCCGGCGCGTTCAGGGCATGTGGGACCAGCATGGCGCTAATGGCGCTTGACCGCGAGGCGTGCGCGGCGCGTTCGGCGTCCGAGTATGCCATGGAGGTCGCCACGTCCGCCTTGCGCTTGCTGTCCCAGGTCACCCAATCCGGATACGACTCACGGAAGTCGCGAAGCCACTCGCTGGCTCGTATAGGACTCAATCCAAACTCAGTGACGAGCCTGCCGCGACTGACCCGACCTTCCCAGAGAAGGATCCGGCCAACTTTGGCCTCTCTTTCCTGACGGCCCTCAATAGACATGTCGACGTTGCCTCCTCCTGGTCATCGATATGGTATGCAAAAACATATGATATGTAAATCCATATCTTGTATGACTGGGAGAGTGAGCGATCTAGGCATGGAGGTGGAAATAATGATCCAGGCCGAGGATTTAGGGTTGGCGGTCCGGTACGTATGGAAGTCATTCTTGCTTTTTGGTTTTCCTTACCATAAAGTAAGGAATCAGGAGGTGTCACTATGACAGCAGCAACTATTACTTCAAAGGGGCAGGTCACGATCCCGGTGGACGTGCGTAATCAGCTTGGCTTGGAGGCCGGCGACCGGATCGAATTTAGCTTCAATGAGACGACAGGCCGGTACGAGGTCTATCCAGCGACGCGCTCGCTCGTGGAGCTCAAGGGCGTTGTGAAGAAGCCCGAGAAACCGGTGTCGATTGACGACATGAATCAGGCCATCGCCGAGCAGGGGGCGTCAGCGCGATGATCGGACTGGATACAAACGTGCTAGTTCGCTACTTCGCGCAAGACGATGAAGTTCAGTCGAAGAAGGCGACGGCACTGATGGAGTCCCTGTCGCCCGAGCGGCCGGGATATGTTTCGCAGGTCGCATTAATCGAGGTCGTCTGGGTACTTGGGCGCTGCTACGGTGTCGAACGAGAGCAGATGAAGGACATCGTCGAATCAATGATCGGGACCAAAGAACTGGTCGTCGAAAGTGCTGACACGGTACGTAAGGCACTTCGCGTTTTCGCATCTTCAAAGGCGGATTTCGCGGACTGCCTGATCGAGCGTTCCGGGCATGTAGCCGAGTGCGAGTACACGGCTACTTTCGACGTGTCTGCCTCGAAGGTCGCGGGGATGCAGTTGATCAAGTAATCGTACCGATCACTCATACACGACGAGTAGTTCGGATGCTGCCGAGAACGCTGCCGACTTCCCGCGCTCGCCGGATCTGGGGCTTCGTCGCGGCTGCTTTTTAGTGTTTTTTTAGTGTTCGACTGGGGTAAGGGAAGTTCGATTTTTGGGGGCGGAGCGTAAAGCCTTACTGGCATTGCCTCGGGACACAGCCATGATTCAAAGTTATATGAATCGTGAAGTCTGGGGTGTTGGGTTGGGGCGCTGGAATCTGTCGAAGCCCCGGCTGGCAAGGGCCTTCGACAGGGGGAGCCGCCGATGTTTACCGGGCGCCTGTTCGTGCCGCGATTTTTAGTGTCTTTTTAGTGTTCGTCGAGAGGCGCGGCGAATCCGGAGTTTGGCTGGCCGGTCGAATCGGACAGGGACACGAGCGTTGTTTGACTGCGGTCATGCATCACGCCGAGCGTGTGATGCGCGTTGATAGACGGATGAGTTTGCAAGCTAGCGCGACCGACGTGTGGTGCGCGTGTGGATGCGGAAGTTTGGCAGCTTTTTCGTAGAAACTTCAGGGGGCGAGTTAGGACGTGTGCGGTTGTGCAGTGAAAGACGGGCGCGACGCGCTCCGCCGAAGTGGTCCATTTCGAGGCAGGATCCGGCGGAATGAAGGGGAACATAGTAAGGGCCAGGTTCTCCTTCATTTCGGGACTTAGGCGGAGCCTCCGCGTGCGAGGCATCGTGTCCGAAGGGCATTGAGCGCCCCCGCCGTGGCGATCGAAAAACGCTGCAGCCACCGTCTCGGCGCCCCTGTAATTCTGGCGCGGGCGACGACGTGTCGGTGGGCGGGTTCATTGGGCATTGCGTCGCACGCGGGCCTGGAGGTTCTTCGATCTGGGCGGGGCGACTGGAGGGGCGGCTTTGTCTCTGGCGGTGCCGAAGCTCAATTGCGCGCGCACATTTAGCGCGGTGACAGGCGAGGGCCTCGGCGGGCCGGTGGCTCAATTCTCTCCGCCCTGCGGAGAGAATTGAGCTGGACCCATCTGAGGATGTTGATGTACGTCGACGACCCGCTCAAGCGCGACTTCTACATCGAACTCTGTCGCCTGGAGCGCTGGTCGTCGCGGCAGTTGCAGGAGCGGATGAACTCCCGTTATGCGGCCGGCCTGCGCACCAACCGGCTGGTCGGCACGACGGTCGGTGGCATCTGTCGCCACGGTCGCGATCTACCGCGTGCCGGTCCATTTCACATCGGCTTCGCAGCCGCTTCCATTGTCTGAATCGAGTGCGCCGCGGTTCACGCGGTACACGATCCAGAGTCGCGGGCTCAGCGCCGACTGCAGCCGGCTCGTCGTCACGCCCTTCAGGCGATTCTTGACCGGCTGACAAAAGCGATCCCTGGACAGCCCCCGAGCGCTTTCGAATTCGTGCCGAACCCGAGCGAGTCCAGCGCGTACTGGCCCTGACCGTCGGCGCTCTCGAGCAGGTTTGTCGCGGTGCGCGGCACGTGCGCCGACTTGCTGCATACCCCCTCCATTTTTGATCAAATCCCGAATTGTGGTAAATGGAAAACATTGCGCTGTCTTTTCAGTAGGGTGTACCCCCACAAAATCCGGAAATTTTCGGGAATTTCCCGTTCTTCTTCTGACGAGGAAGAGTGCGGTTGTGTTTGACAAATCCCGTAATTGGGGATTACAGTAAAAACACCTTAGCCAAACCCGTCGAGCAGCCGCATGAACATCCCACAGTTGGGCAGCGATACCGAAGCAAGAAGCGGGGCGAGCGTCGTGCTCACCACGGCGCGCGACGCCGGTGTCGACGTCTGTTTTGCCAATCCAGGCACGACCGAGATGCCGTTCGTCGGTGCGCTCGACACCGTGGCGGGCGTGCGCTCGATCCTTGGGCTGTTCGAGGGCGTGTGCACGGGCGCCGCGGACGGCTATGGCCGCATGACCGGCAAGCCCGCGATGACGCTGCTGCATCTCGGCCCCGGCCACGCGAACGGCATTGCCAACCTGCACAATGCGCGCCGCGCCCGCACGCCGATCCTGAACATCGTCGGCGATCACACGCGCGAGCATCTGAAGTACGACGCACCGCTGACGTCGGACATCGAATCGCTCGCCCGTCCGGTGTCGGTGTGGTATCGCAGCGTGGCGCGCGACGCCGATCTCGCGACGGATACGGCCGACGCGATTTCCGCCGCGATGGGCACGCGGCGTGGCGTCGCGACGCTCGTGCTTCCAGTCGATCTCCAATCGGCCCGGGTGCGCAGTGCGGCGTGGCCCGCCATCGTGCGCCCGGCCGCGGTGACGTTCGATGCCGCTCGGGTCGAACAGGTGGCCGACCTGCTGCTCAGCGGTCATCGCGCTGTCCTGCTGATGGGCGCCCGCGCGCTGTCGGCGCGTGGGCAGCGGGCGGCAGCACGCATCGCGGCGGCCACCGGTGCGACCTGCTTCAGCGAGACTTTTCCTGCGCGGGCGGAGCGCGGCGGCGGTCTGCCGGACATCGACCGCCTGCCTTATTTCCCCGAACCGGCGCTCGCCGCGCTGGCCGGTCGGCGCGTGGTGCTCGCCGGCGCGCTCGCGCCCGTCACTTACTTCGGCTACGAGGGCATTCCGGGCGAACTCGCGCGGCCCGAGGACATCGTGACGCTGGCAACACCAGGCGATGCGGCGGACGACGCGCTGGAGGCGCTGGCCGATCGCATCGGCGCGGCAACGAACGACGATGGGGTGCCTATCGAACGCTGGCGCGTGGAGGACGGGCCGCTGACGCCGCAGACCGTCGGGCGCGTGCTGGCGAATGCGCTGCCCGATGACGCGATCGTGTCGATCGAGGGCGGCACGTGCGGTTATCCGTTCGTGACCGCGTCGGCGCGCGCGCGCCGTCACACGATCCTCACGAACACGGGTGGCGCGATCGGCCAGGGCTTGCCGGTGGCGCTCGGCGCCGCCGTCGCGTGCCCTGAGCGCCGCGTGTTCGCGCTGCAGTCCGACGGCAGCGCGCAGTACACGATCCAGTCATTGTGGACGATGGCGCGCGAGCGTCTGCCGATCGTCATGCTGATCGCCTCGAACCGGCGCTACGGCATCCTGCAGACCGAGCTCGCACGCGGCGGCCTGCCGGCCGACACGCCGCACGCGAGCCGCCTGACCCTGCTCGACGATCCGCCGATCGACTGGCTCGCGCTGTCGCGCGGCTACGGCGTACCGGCCGAGCGCGCGAATACCGTGCAGGCGATGTCCCAGGCGCTCGACGTCGCGCTCGCGCACTCCGACGGGCCGAGGCTCATCGAAATGTGCCTGCCCTGATCGCGCTACCCGCTGACTTCTTCAATCCCGACTCTGATCTTTCATCGTTATGGACCTGCAACTCCACGGAAAAGCCGCATTCATCACCGGCGGCAGCATGGGCATCGGCAAGGCGGTCGCGCTCGAACTGGCCCGCGAAGGCGTCAACGTCGCCATTGCCGCGCGACGCCTCGAACACCTCGAGGCCGCCGCCGCCGAGATTCGCGCGACGCTCGCGCCGCTGGGCGACGCGGCCGGCGCGATCCTGCCCGTCACGCTCGACACGACCGACATGGCGTCCATCGAAGCAGCGATGGCGGCGAGCGTCGAACGTTTCGGCCGGCTCGACATCCTGCTGAACGGCGCTGCGCATCCGGGCGGCCTCGTGCGCGCGGAGCTGGAGCACGCGGATCCGCAGGGGCTGCTCCAGGACATCGACATCAAGGTCGTCGGCTACCTGCGTTGCGCGAAGGCGGCCGCACCCTACATGCGGCGCCATGGTTTCGGCCGGATCGTCAATATCGGCGGGCTCACCGGCCGCGGCAGCAAGCAGTTGTCCGGCATGCGCAACGTCGCGATCGTGCACCTGACCAAGACGCTTTCCGACCAGCTCGGCCCGTTCGGCATCACGGTCAACACGATTCACCCGGGCGTCGTCGAGACGCCGCACATTCACGAGCTCTACGAGAAGGAAGCGCAGAAGCAGGGGCTGACGGCCGCGGAGGTCGAGGCCAACTACGTGAAGGTCACGCCGATCCGGCGCGTGCTGCAGCCGGAAGAAATGGGATGGATCGTGGCGTTTCTCGCATCACCGAAGTCCGGCTCGATCACCGGCGAGTCGATCGGCTGCGACGGTGGGCTTACGCGCGGCATTTTTCTCTGACACAAGGAGCATCGCATGACCGCAACCGTACTGGTCGCCACCGCGGGACAAGGCATCCTGCGCTCGAACGACGACGGCAAGACCTGGCATCGCCTCGGGCTGGACGAGCCCATCGAGTTCGACGGCATCGTGCGCGCGCTCGCGGTGGACCCCGCGACGCCGTCGCGCGTGTATGCCGGCGCCGATTCGGGGCTGTGCATCAGCGAGGATGGCGGCGCGCACTGGTTTCGCCCCGAGAACCTGCTGAACGGGCAGACAGTCTGGTCCATCGCGATCGATCCTGCGAATCCGGCCGTGCTGTATGCGGGCACCGGCGCGCCGTCGCGTGCCGCGCTTTACAAGTCGAGCGACGCGGGGCTGACCTGGGCGCGAACGGCTCCCGAGTTTCCGGAGTTCTGTTCAGGCGTCAATCGTCCGCGGCTGCTGACGATCTGCGTGGACCCGGAAGACAGCCGCAACGTGTGGTACGGCGTGGAGGAAGGCGGCGCATGGCGCAGCCGCGACGCCGGTGCGACCTGGACGCGCGTGGACGGCCCTGGCACGGCGATCCGCAACAGCGACATTCATGCGATCGCCGTGCTGCCCGCCGGGCCGCACCAGCCGAAGACGACGGTGTTGCTGACGGTGAACGCGGTGCACGTGAGCGACGACGACGGCCTGACCTGGGACGGCAAGCTGTCGCGCGACCGCTTCGACGGGCTGTACTACACGCGCACGGTCGTCCCGCTGGCGGCGCCCGGCGGCGACCTGCTGATGGCGATCGGCGACGGCACGCCGGGCACGCGCAGCCGTATCTACCGCTCGCCCGATCGCGGCCGTGCATGGCACGAGACGGATCTGCACACGCCGCCGAATTCGACGTTCTGGGCATTCGGCGTCCATGCGGCGCGGCCCGGGCTCGTCTATGCGGGGACCAAGTACGGGCACCTGTTCCGTTCGCACGACGGCGGCCGGAGCTGGACCAAGGAATGGCGCGATTTCAGCGAGATCACGGCCGTGGCGTGGACGCCGTTCGAAGCGCCGCTCGTCGCCCACGCGCAGTCGACGCATTGAGCGGAGCGAGCGATGACCCAGCCTGACCTCCAGCAACGGGCGGAGCACGCGAACGAAAGCGGGCTGCCGCTGCCGGTACCGCGTGTGCAGCGCACGCACCTGTCGCTGTTCGTGCGCGATCCGGTGCGCTCGAGCATCTGGTACGCCGACGTGCTCGGCATGACGGAAACCGCTCGCGGCGAGCAGTG
Source organism: Burkholderia sp. LK4 (assembly GCF_001043615.1). NCBI lineage: Bacteria > Pseudomonadati > Pseudomonadota > Betaproteobacteria > Burkholderiales > Burkholderiaceae > Burkholderia > Burkholderia sp. LK4. The sequence continues at coordinate 196,044 of NZ_LDUL01000018.1, read as the reverse complement.
GGTGTTCATGTCGTTCGGCCAGAAACACCATGACATCGCGCTGATTCGCGCGGCGTCCGATGCGGAACTCGGCACGATCGGCCTGCAGCACTACGGCCTCGAAATCGCGGGCGGCCTGACCGAGCTGCGCCGGCTGTACGGGATGCTGATCCGTCGCGACGTGCCGATCGTGAAGATCACCGATCACAAGGTCGGAATCGGCGTGTATTTTTCGGACCCGGACGGCAACCGGCTCGAATTCTTTTGCGAAACCGTCACGGACGACGAGGAAGGCAAGCGCGTGCTGCACCGGTACAACGCGCCCAGCGATCCCTTTCAGCTCGAGCCGCTGTTCGACTGACGTGCCTGCCGTCCATTCCGACACCATCGATACTTTATAGAGGATTACTGATGAGCAAGATCGCCAATTTCGAGGGCTTTCATATCCGCAAGTGGTATACGCAGATCGAGGATTCGCTCGCGAACGAGACCGGGCAGCTCGCGGACGGCGAGCCGCTGCGCAAGATCGTGATCGCCGCGGCCGTGCACAACCCGTATGCGGGGCGGTACAGCGAAAATCTTGACGATCTCGTTCGCCCGTCGCCGGCGCTCGGGCAGGAATTCGCGCGACGCATCGAGTCGCTCGCCGACGGCCGCGCGATCGAGAGCTACGGCAAGGCGTGCCTGGTCGGCTCGGCGGGCGAATACGAACACGGCAACGCGTTCCTCACGTCGATCTTCGCGGAGCCGATCCGTGCGGCATTGGGCGGCGGCAAATCGTGGGTGCCGTCGAGCGGCAAGCGCGGCCCAATCAACACGGTGATCGACGTACCGCTCGCGCACAAGGATGCGCTCTACGTGCGCTCGCACTACGACACGGTGACGTGCCTGTTTCCCGACGCGCCCAACGACGACGAAGTGCTGGTGATCTTCGCGTTCGCGACGCGCGGCCGCCTGCATGCGCGGCTCGGCGGGCTGAAGGCGAGCGAGATCGTCGGCCGCGACGGCCTGGTCTGAAAGCAGGGGCTGCCGGAGAGCGAATGATGAATACGGTGTCCGTCAAGGATGGATGGATCGAGAGCGACGGGTTGCGGCTGCACTACGTGAGCTGGGGTCGCGACGATGCGCCGGCCGTGGTGATGCTGCACGGCTTGCGCAGCTACGCGCGGACGTGGGAGCCCGTTGCCGACGCGCTGGCCGACCGTTACCGGGTCGTCGCGCTCGATCAGCGCGGGCGCGGGCTGAGCGACTGGGATCCGCGGCGGGACTATTACGCGGCGGCCTACGTGCGCGATCTCGATGCGCTGGTACGCGCGCTCGACCTGCGACGATTCGTGCTGGCCGGGCATTCGATGGGCGGCGCCAATGCGTTCGTCTACGCGGCATCGAATCCGGACCGGCTTGCCGGTCTCGTGATCGAGGACATGGGCCCGGGCGCGTCGGCCGGCTCGCAAGGTTCCGAGCGCATCAAGCGCGAGCTGAAGGAAACGCCGGACGCGTTCGCGTCGTGGGACGACGCGCGCGCATTCTGGCGGCATCAGCGGCCGAACATCGCGGAATCCGCGCTCGATTCGCGCGTCGCGCACTCGCTGAAGGAGGACGCGCACGGACGGATCGTGTGGCGGCACGACGCCGCCGGGATCGCGGCGGCCCGCCTGGCCGCGACGCCGGAGCAGCTCGTCCATCTGTGGCCGCTGGTTCTCAACCTGCAGGTGCCGACGCTGCTGTTGCGCGGCGGCGAATCGGATTTCCTGGCCGCGGAAGTGGCGGCCGAAATGGCGGCCAGCGCCGGCATCGACTGGCTCGATATTCCGGGCGCGACGCACTACGTGCATGACGATCAGCCCGCCGCGTTCAACCACGCATTGCGCACCTGGCTCGATCGTCTCGACGATCCGGCATGGCGGACGGGAGCCGACGCATGAAGGCGAACAATCCGGAGCGGACATCGGTCGCGATCGTCGGCGCCGGGCCGAACGGCGTGGCGATGGCGAATCTGCTCGGCCTCTACGGCATCGCGACGGTGATCGTCGAGAAGGCGGCGGACGTCGTCGAATTTCCGCGCGCGGTCGGCATCGACGACGAAGCGTTGCGGATGTTTCAGACAGCGGGGCTCGCCGACGAACTGAGCCGCGACATCATCCAGAACGTGCCGCTGCGCATGTTCAAGGCGAACGGTGAATGCTTTGCCGATATCCGCCCGTCGATCCGCGAATTCGGCTGGTGGCGGCGCAACATCTTCATGCAGCAACTGGCCGAACGAACGCTGCGTGCCGGGCTGGCCCGCTATCCGCACGTGTCGCTGCGAACCAGCGAGGAGGTGGTGGATGTGGAACAGGACGATGGAGGCGTCACGTTGCAGGTGCGCCGCGCGGACGGCCGGCAGTATGCGCTCCAGGCCGACTACGTGGTCGCGGCCGACGGCGGACGCAGTCCGATGCGCGAGCTGCTCGGCGTCACGCTCGCCGGCACGACGCATCCGATCAAGTGGGTCGTGGTCGATGTGAAGAACGCCGGCCTCGACCAGCCTTGCACGGCGCTGAACTGCGACCCGCGCCGCCCGAACGTCTGCATCTATTTGCCGTTCGATTTCCGGCGCTGGGAGTTTCTCGTGTTCCCGCACGAGGACGAAGCGGCGATCGCCCAGCCCGACTCGATTCGCGCGCTGATCGCGCCGTACGTCGACGACATCGATCGCGTCGAGATCGTGCGCGCGCGAACCTACACGCACCATTCGCGGGTGGCCGAGCGTTTCGTTGTCGGTCGCGTGGCGTTCGTCGGCGATGCCGCGCACCTCAGCCCGCCGTGGATCGGCCAGGGCCTGAACGCGGGCCTGCGCGACGTGGGCAACCTCGCGTGGAAGCTGGCGGGCATCGTCCGTGGCGCATTGCATCCCGGCGTGATCTCGACGTACGAATCCGAGCGGCGCGATCACGCGAAGGCGATGATCGACCTCGCGGACACCTTCGGCGCGATGCTGATGCCGACCAACCGGCTCGTCGCGTTTGTGCGCGATCGCGTTCTCGGGCTGGTCCGCTTTGCGCCGGGACTGAAGGACTACATCCTGCAGATGCGGTTCAAGCCGATGCCGAGCTACACGCGCGGCATCGTGCTGCCCGGCGGATCGGATGCGGTCGGCAGGATGATCGTGCAGCCCGATGTCGAAACGGCCGATGGCGTGCGCCGCAAACTCGACGATGTGCTGGGGCCGTGGTTCTCGATCGTCGGCTGGCAGTGCGATCCGCAAGCGTGCCTGAGCGACGACGATCGCGCGTACTGGACGTCGCTCGGCGCGGCGTTCGTGCAGGTGAGCCGTTCGCGCAGCGGGACGAGTCGCGCCCGGCGCGTGACCAGCGTGCATGGCAGCGCCTGCGTCGAGGACGTCGACAACGCGCTGGCGGCGTGGTTCGACCGGCATGCCGGCCCGCTCGTGGTGGTGCGCCCCGATCGCTACGTGGCGGCGCAGACGGACGCCGTGGGGATGGCCCGCGCGACCGCGGCCTTTCAGGCGTTCGCGCCACGACAACGGGAGGAATTGCATGTTTGTTGAACAACGTACCTATACGCTGGTGCCGGGCGGCGTCGCCGAATATCTGCGGCTGTATGCGGAATGCGGACGCGCCGCGCAGGAGCGGGTGCTCGGCACGATGATCGGCTGTTTCGCGACGGAAGTCGGGCCGCTGAACCAGCTCGTCTATCTGTGGGCATTCGATTCGCTCGACACGCGTGCGCGGCGGCGTGCCGCGCTGATGGCCGATCCCGAGTTCGGGATTTTTCGCGGCAAGGTCCGGCATCTGCTCGTCAGGCAGGAAAACCAGATTCTCCGGCAGGAAATCGGCGGCTTGCTGCATGCGCCGCAACAGGCGGCGTGAAGCGGCCGTCGCGCCGTCCGCGCCAACCGCGCACTTTCAACCGAGGGTTCCGTCTTGATTCCGTTTACGCCGCTGACTTCGCGCATGGTGCCTGATGCGTGCGTCGATTACCCGCCGCTTCGTCTGTATGTCGACGGACGGTTCCTGCCGGCCGACGGCCGGCGCACGCAGCCCGTCTTCGATCCGGGCAACGGCCGCGTGCTCGGCGACCTGCCGCATGCGACGCGGGCCGATATCGACGCCGCCGTGCATGCCGCGCATCGTGCGTTCGCGACATGGCGCCGCGAGTCGCCGCTCGTGCGCTCGGACATCCTGCGGCGCGCCGCCTCGCTCGTGCGCGAGCGCGCCGAGTCCATCGGCCGCCATATCACGATGGACCAGGGCAAGCCGCTTCGCGAGGCGGTCGCGGAGGTCATGTCGTCCGCGGAACAGCTCGAATGGCACGCGGAGGAGGGGCGTCGCACCTACGGCCGCGTCGTGCCGGCGCGTTCGCCGGATGTGATGCAGACGGTGTTGCGGGAGCCGATCGGCGTGTGCGCGGCGTTTTCGCCGTGGAATTTTCCGTTCAGCCAGGCGATGCACAAGATCGCGGCCGCGCTTGCGTCGGGGTGCACGCTGGTGCTGAAAGGGCCCGAGGAATCGCCGAGTGCGCTCGTCGCGCTCGCGCACCTCTTCCACGATGCGGGGTTGCCGCCGGGCTGCCTGAACATCGTGTGGGGTGTGCCGGGCGACGTGTCGACGCAACTGATCGAGGCGCCGCAGGTGCGCAAGATCTCGTTCACCGGTTCGGTGCCGGTCGGCAAGCGGCTGGCGGCGCTCGCCGCGGCGCACATGAAGCGCATGACGATGGAGCTGGGCGGACACGCGCCGGTGATCGTCTGCGCGGATGCCGAGATCGAGCGCGCCGCGGCGATGCTGGCCGCGTACAAGTTTCGCAATGCCGGGCAGGTGTGCGTGTCGCCGACGCGGTTCTTCGTGCAACGCGCGGTGTTCGATCGCTTCGTTGTCGCGTATCTGGAAGCGGTCGGCAAGATCCGCGTCGGCTACGGACTGGAGGAGGGTGTCACGATGGGGCCGCTCGCGCATGCGCGGCGCGTGTCGGAGATCGACGCGTTCGTTGCCGACGCGAAGGCGAACGGCGCGGCGATCGTCGCGGGCGGCACGCGTTTGCCGGGGGCCGGCCATTACTTCGCGCCGACGGTCGTCGTGGCACCGCCGCGCGAGGCGCGCCTGATGAATGACGAGCCGTTCGGCCCGATCGTCGGGATCGTGCCGTTCGATGCACTCGACGATGCGCTCGCCGAAGCCAATCGATTGCCGTTCGGCCTGGCGTCGTATGCATTCACGACATCGGCACGCAACGCGCACCGGATTGGCAGCGCGCTCGAGGCCGGCATGGTCAACATCAATCACTTCGGCATGGGGCCGGCGGAGATCCCGTTCGGCGGCGTGAAGGACAGCGGCTTCGGCAGCGAGGGAGGCACCGAGACCTTCGACGGTTATCTGGTCACCAAATTCATCACGCAACTGAACTGACGGTGCGCGCGCCGGCACCCGCGCGCGACATCGCGCCAGCCTTCAGGTGGCTTCGCCGATCTGCGCGGTGGCGTCGATCAGCAGCTTGCCGAGCACGTGCTCGTCGAACAGCGCGAAGTGCTCGGCGCGAAACACCAGCGACAGGCTGCTGTTGATCTCGCCGCTGCTGGCGGTGCGGATCGGGGCGGCGATGCCGACGAAACCGGCATCGAGTTCGCCGCGCGAGATCCAGTAGCCGGTCTCGACGATCTGCTGGCAGTGCCGCCAGAACTGTGTCCAGTCGGCCGCGAACTCGCCGAACGCGGCGTTGTGCCGTTCGTGCAGCCGTTTCAGGCGCGCGCGCGACATCGCGGCAACGATCACTTTCGACGATGCGCCCTGGAACAGCGGCATGATGCGGCCGCGGCCGAAACCGAGCTGCAGGTTCTCGGCACCGGTTTCGTGCATGACGTTGATGATCTGTTCGTCGAACAGCGTCGACACGAGCGCATCGCCGCCGGTGACCTGGACCAGTTTCTGGATGACGGGCTTCGCGGCGGTGAGCGTCGGGTCCGACTGCCGCATGTTGTAGTCGAGATGGATGATGCGCGGGCCCAGCGTATAGCGGCCGTTGGTGCCGACGAGCAGGCCGACGGAAGCCAGTTCCTTCACGTAGCGATAACACGTGGTGCGTGAAAAGCCCATGTGTTCGGCGATTTCCTCGGCGGTCATCGACGTCGCGGACGAAGAGAAGACGTCGAGGATGGACAGCATTTTGGTGAGGCTCGACATGACGTGATCCGGAAATCAGGCGGCTTGCGGCAATGGAACGGGAGAATCGGAAACGGCTCGCGCCGCGGTCGCGGGTGACGCGACACATCGGCGACGGCAGGGCCGTAGTCTAACTTAAGTCGTGGCGGCGGCAACCGGACCCGCATCAAGGAAGGCGCGTGACACATGCCGCTGATCGTCCTGTGATCGCGTCGCATCGAATCAATATGGAATCCTATGTTGACGATGCAGATAACGCAACCCGACACGGCCTGCGTGCGATCCGGTTCGCGGACGCGATGCATGAATATTCGATGAGGAGAAGAAGATGGGAACGTGGTTGAAGATGGTGGCGCTGTGCGGCTGCGGTGCGGTTTCGCCGGTGTTCGCGCAGTCGAGCGTGACGCTCTACGGTTCGCTCGACACCGGCATCACCTATACGAGCGACGTCGCTTCCGCGCCGCGCGGCGGCCGCCAGCTCGCGCTCCAGGCGGGCGTGTCGCGCAACGACGTGTGGGGCCTGACGGGCAGGGAAGACCTCGGCAGCGGCAACTTCGCGGTATTCCGGCTCGAAAGCCAGTTCCAGACATCGGACGGCACGTTGACCGTGCCGGGCTCCGCGTTCAGTTCGCAAGCGTACGTCGGGCTCGGCGGCGACTGGGGCACCGTGACGCTCGGGCGGCAGTTCGATTTCGTCGGCGATCTCATGCCGTCGTTCGCGATCGGCGCGAACACGCCGGCCGGGCTGCTCGCGTGGGGCTTGCCGGCGAACGCGTCGGCGGGCGGCGCGCTCGACAACCGCGTGTGGGGTGTGCAGGTGAACAACGCGGTGAAGTACGTGAGTCCGACGTTCGGCGGTGTCGCGTTCGGCGGCATGTGGGGGTTCGGCAACGTGCCCGGCGCGGTCGCGCGCAGCAGCGTGCAAAGCGCGATGCTGTCCTACACGCAAGGCGCGTTCAGCGCAGCGCTCGCCTATTTCGGCCAGCACGACGTGGCTGCCGGCGGCAATCTGCGCGACTTCTCGGGCGGGGCCGGCTACAACGTCGGGCCGTTCCGCGTCTTCGGCATGGTGTCGGACGTACGGATCAGCGCTGCCGCGCCGTTGCGCGCCACTACCTACGACGCCGGGTTGACCTATTCGGTCACGCCCTCGTTGCAGCTCGGCGGCGGTTTCCAGTACCAGCAGCGCGGCGGGGACATCGGCTCGGCCAACCAGATCACGCTGAGCGCCGATTATTCGCTGTCGAAGCGCACGGGGCTGTACGCGGTGTTCGCGCGCGGGCACGACAGTGCTTACGGTGCCCAGGTCGAGGCCGCGCTCGGCGCAGCGGCGGCAGGCGCGTCGCAGACCGCGGTGCGCGTCGGGGTGCGGCATCAGTTCTGACCGCACGGGAAAGCACGGGTTGCCGCGTGCGGCAACCCGGCCCGCGGGTCGCCGCGCTCAGAACCGATGCATCATCCCGATCCGCAGCGCCAGCTGGTTGCGGCCCGACGACTGCCCGGCCGTGCCGAGCACGTGCGCATAGTCGAAGTCGGTACCGGTGTTGCCGGTTGCATGCTGGTAGGCAGCCTGGAGGTAGGTCGAGGTCCGCTTGCTGAGGTCGTAGTCGAGCATCATCGACAGCTGGTGCCAGCTCGGCGATGCGTCGCCGGCCGTCGTGGCGACATGCGCATGCGTGAATGCATAGGCGGCACCGAGCCAGAAGTCAGGCCGGAAGAAATACTGGCCGTTGACCTCGAAGTTGTCGAATTTCCACGCGTTCTGCGTGCCTGCCGCAGGCGGGTTCGCGAAGTAGAGATTCGATTCGGGGTTGGTCACGTCGACGTGCGAATACGCGGCGGAGAGCGTGAACTTGTCGCTGAACTTGTATGACGCGCCGGCATCGATGTTCTGCTGCGAGCGGCCGCTGAATACCGTGTCGTCGCTCGACAGCGCGCCGCCCGCGGTCGCGCCGCCGTTGTTTGCCTTCAGGTAGGCGACGGCGGCGGAGAACGCGCCCATCTGGTACTGCACGGCCGCGCTGTAGACGCGGTTTCGCGCGAAGCCGCCCGCCTGGTTCGAGAGGCCGTAGAGCACTTCGCCCTTGAAGCCGGCATACGCGGGCGACACGTATTTGACGCTGTTCTGGATGCGGTAGTCCCAGTCGGCGTTGTCGTTGTCGTACGGGTGCGCGCCGAAGTCGCCGAGCCAGTTTCCGGTGGCCGTGAACGGGCTCCACATGTCGAGCGTGGGGTCGTACTGGCGGCCGAGCGTGAGCGTGCCGAACCGGTCGGAATCGAGTCCGACATAAGCCTGCCTGCCGAACATCCGGGACGTCACGCCGAGCGCGCCCGTACTCGCGTTGAAGCCGTTTTCGAGCTGGAACAGCGCCCTCAGGCCGCCGCCGAGGTCTTCGGTACCTTTCAAGCCCCAGTTGCTGCCGACGGTATCGCCGCTGATCATCTGGTAAGCCGTGCTGCCGCCCGCGTTGCTCGTGAAATTGATGCCTTCGTCGATCAGGCCGTACAGCGTCACGGTGCTTTGCGCGTGGGCCGGCAGGCCGAAACCCATGGCGCTCGCGGCCGATACGGCCGCCATCATCTTCTTCATCGTCGATCTCCAGGTGTGGGCGGCCCGCGCGTGGCGACACGGTTTCCGACGGCGTGCGTCAGCACCGGACGCGTGCAGCGGGTCCGTTTATCGTTAGTTAAACGAAATATGAATCGGGAAGAAAATCGGTCCGCCGCGATCGAGCGGACCGAATACGGCGCCTCGCCGGGCGCGAGGTTCCGCGTAGCGGAGCTACAGCATCCGCCGCAGCACGTCGTTTTCCGGGTTGCGGTCGAAGAAGCGGTGCTTCAGCGCGCCGAGCACATGCAGCACGATGAGCGCGAGCAACGTGTAGGCGAGCGTCCGGTGCAGCCACTGAAACGCCTCGAACCAGTGGTCGTTCTTCGGCAGCAGCTCGGGTACGCGGAAAAAGAAGAACGGCACGCCGTCGCTCTGCGTGAAAGTACTGGACATCGAATAACCCATCAACGGCACGACGATCGCCAGCGCGTACAGCAGGTAGTGGCCGATCTTGGCGAGCTTGCGGTCGAGCGTCGGCAGGGTGGCAGGCAGCGGCGGCAACGGCTTCATGGACCGAATCGCCAGTTGCGTGACGACCACCAGCAGCGTGAGCACGCCGAACTCCTTGTGCGTCGGGTAGTACCAGTCGAACTTGGCCGGCAGGTTGTCGTCGAGCCGGACCATCGTCCAGCCGGTCCAGAGCTGCGCGCCGATCAGGATCGCCCTGACCCAGTGCAGCAGCCGAAGCGCGAGCGGGTATTTCTCCACGGTGAATGCAATGGCCTGGTGTTCCATTTGATTTGTCTTCCTTTGAAGCGACACTGCGACAGGCGGGATGCCGATCGTCAACGTCTCGCGCCGATCTTCGTCGAACCGAGGCCGGATGGCGATGTGCACGAACCTTCGACGAGAGGCCCGTGCGCCAGGCTATTTCGCGCGCTCAGGCGATCGCCGGCGAATCCGCGCAGCATTCCTGCAGTGCTTCGCGCAGCGTCACCGCGATGAAGTCGGCTTCGTCCTGCCGCAGCGTCAACGGCGGCGACATCACGACCTTGTTCGCGATCGCCCGTACCAGGACGCCGCGCCTGCGCGCGGCATCGGCCACGCGGGCGGCGAACCCCTGTCCCGGATCGAGCGGCGTGCGGCTGGCCTTGTCGGTCACCAGATCGAGCGCCAGCATCAGTCCCTTGCCGCGGACATCGCCGACCGTCTCGAAGTCGGCCTTCAGCGGCAGCAATTGCTCGAGCAGGCGCTGGCCGACCCGCGCCGCATTACCGGGCAGATCCTCGGCCTCGACGATGTCGAGCACGGCAAGCGACGCCGCGCAAGCGAGCGGATGCCCGCTGTACGTATAGCCGTGCATGACCACGTGCGAGAAGCCCGCACCATGTTCGATCGCGTCGGCGATCCGGCCGTTGTACAGTGTCGCGCCGAGCGGCACGTAGCCGGCGGAAATGCCCTTGGCGACGCACAGGATGTCGGCGGCGACGCCCCAGCCGCGGCTGCCGAGCAGGCTGCCGGTGCGGCCGAAGCCGGTGACCACCTCGTCGGCGATCAGCAGGATGCCGTTGCGGTCGCATACGGCCCGCACGCGCGGCCAGTAATCGGCCGGCGGGACGATCAGGCCGCCGGCGCCCTGCACCGGTTCGGCGACGAACGCGGCAATGGTCTGCGGGCCGTGAAACGCGATCGTTTCCTCGAGCTGCCGGATGCAGTGCTCGACGAGCTGTTGCGGATCGTCGCAGTTCCACGGATTGCGGTAGAGCCACGGCGTGTCGAGCAGCACGCAGCCGGGCAGCAGCGGGCCGTGATTGTAATGGTAGACGCCGTTGCCGCCGATCGACGTGCCGCCCATGTGTACGCCGTGATAGCCGTTGCGCAGCGACAGGAATTTCGTGCGCGACGGCTCGCCTGCGGCGACCCAGTACTGACGCGCCATCTTGAGCGCGGTCTCGATCGCGTCGGACCCGCCGCTGCCGAACATCACCCGTTGCATGTCCTCCTGCGCGAACATGGCGCACAGGCGGTCGGCCAGGTCGTAGACGCGCGGATGGGCGACGCCGTCGAAGGTCTGGTAGTAAGACAGCTCGTCCATCTGCCGCGCGATCGCGCTTTTCACTTCCGGCCGGTTGTGGCCGACGTTGACGTTCCACAGTCCGCCGACGCCGTCGAGCATGCGGTGGCCGTCGACGTCGTACACGTAGTTGCCGTCGCCGCGCGCGATGACGACGGTGGGGGTCGTATGGCCGGCGGCGGCCGAGCTCATCGGATGCCAGAATCGTTTTTGACGCTTTTGATAGTCCATGGTGTCTCTCGTCTCTCTTACGAAGTGCTTGAACAGAGGGGTGCGACGTGGTGTGCGCCGCGGGTCACAGGGCTGCGGTGACGATCTTTTCCTCGAGGTATGCATCGAGCGCGGCCTTCGACAGGTCGCGCCCGATCCCGCTTTGCTTGGTGCCGCCCCACGGCAGGCGTGCGTCGATCGGGCTCCATGCATTGATTGCGACCGCGCCGACGTCGAGCCGCTCGGCGACGCGGTGCGCGGTGTCGACATCCTGTGTCCACACCGAGGCGGAGAGGCCGAACGGCGTGTCGTTGGCGATGCGAACGGCCTCGTCCTCGGTCTCGAACGGCATGACCATGCCGACCGGGCCGAACACTTCGTCGCGGGCGATTCGCATGCCTGGATGGACACCGCCCAGGATCGTCGGTCGCATGAAGCAGCCGCGCGGCGGCACCTGTTCGTCGCCGACGAGCATGACCGCCCCTTCGGCGAGCGCGCCGTCGACGAGCGCACGGACGCGCGCGAGGTGACGCGGGTTGATCAGCGCGCCCATCTGCACGCCGGGCTCCGACGGCGGACCGACACGGATGGCCCGGGCCGCCTCGGCAAGCCGCTCTTCGAGTGCGTGCGCGATCGAGCGGTGCGCGAGCACGCGCGAGCCGGCCGCGCACGTCTGGCCCTGGTTCGCGAACATGCCGGCCATCAGCGACGGAATCGCACGATCGAGATCGGCATCCGCGAACACGATCTGCGCGGCCTTGCCGCCGAGTTCGAGCGTGACGCGCTTGAAGGTCTTCGCTGCCGCGGTCGCGATCGCGCGGCCGACTTCGGTGCTGCCGGTGAAGCTGATCTTGTTCACGAGCGGGTGCGCGACCAGCGCGGCGCCGACTTCCGCGCCCACGCCGTGAACGATGTTGACGACCCCGGCGGGCAGGCCGGCTTCGCAGACGAGTTCGCCGAGCCGGGCGACGGCCAGCGGCGTGTCCTCCGACGGTTTGATGACCACGGGGCAGCCGGCCGCGAGCGCCGGCGCGAGTTTCCACACGGCGATCATCAACGGCGCGTTCCACGGAATGATCAGACCGGCGACGCCCACCGGTGCACGCCGCGTGTAGCTGAGCGTCGGTCGGCCCATGAAGCCGTCGGTCGGAATCGTGCGGCCCTCGAGCTTGTCCGCCCAGCCGGCGAAATAGCGCAGCGTGTCGATGCACATCGGGAGGTCCATCATGCGCATCTCGGCAAGCGGGCGTCCCTGTTCGACGGCCAGCAATTCCGTCAGCGCATTGCCGTTGCGCTCGACCAGATCCGCGAGCCGAAGGAGCCAGCGGGCGCGGGCCGAGCCGCCGGCGCGGGCCCACGCGTCGTCGTGCAGCGCGGCGTGCGCGGCACGCACCGCGCGATCGACGTCCTCGGCGGTCGATGCGGGCACGGCGGCGACGTAGTCGCCGGTTGCCGGCGCCAGCTTTTCGAAAGTGCGGCCGGTCGCTGCATCGCAATGCCTGCCGCCGATCAGATTCTGAATTTTCATCATGGTGTCCATGTTTCACAGGGGCGAATCGTCGGGCTGAACGGGGCGGCGGCGAGGGCGGCTGCCACCGTGCTGCGGCGACGTCGCTTTCACTGTATGTCGATGAAATCGCGCGCCTTGTCCGCTATCGGCAATCGTTGCTGTGCGATCGGGATAGGGAATACCCGTGCCGGCGCGACGCATTGCGAGTCGCGTCGGCAGCGGGAAATGCCCGGGGAGGGCGTAACGGGACGACGGGGCGGCGCGGCACCGTCCGGGCCGCGGCTACGGGCCAGCGGCTACTGGGCGGCGCGCCCGAGTTCGCGGTACAGGTCGGGATCGCTGCGCTTCAGCCGCAGCGCGGCGCGGATGCCGAGCGCGCCGACGGCGACGAGGAAATACGGAAACATCGCGACGAAGGTCGAATCCGATCCGCTCAGCACGGACAGGTTGCGCACGACCAGCACGAGGCATGCACCGAGCGCGATCACGCTGACGAGCGGCGCGATCAGGCGGTGCACGACGCTGGCGTCCCGGCGATCGCGCGCGAAGAATGCGATTACCGAGGCCGCCACCAGGATCTGCACCGCGATGATGCCGATCGTGGCCAGCGCACTCATCCACGAGAACACGACCGCGAACGGATCGAGGCGGAACACCGCTGACCCGACGATGGCCGCGAGCGCGATCAGCGTCTGCACCTTGCCGGCGACGTCCGGGCAACGATGCACGGGGCACGTATGACCGAGCTTGCGCCACAGTACGCGTTCGCGGCCCATCGCGTAGAAATAGCGCGTGATCGTGTTGTGGAACGACAGGATGGCCGCGAAGAGGCTCGTGACGAGCAGCACGTTCATCGCGTCCGTCGCGATGCCGCCGAGCAGCCGGCCGCTGACGGCAAACCACAGATTGGCCGGATCGCGGCCCGCCTGTGCGGCGATCTGCCCCTCGCCCCACGCCTCGACGATCGCCCACGACGACAGCGCGTAGAACGCCATGATGAGGATCACGGCCAGGTAGGTGGCCCGCGGAATCGTACGTTTCGGGTCGCGCGCCTCCTCGGAGAAGATCGCCGTCGCCTCGAAGCCCATGTACGAGCCGAGCACGAACACGAGCGCGGTGCCGAGCCCGGGTGCGAACACCAGCGCGGGGCTGAACGGTTTCGCGCTGAAGCCGCCGGTGCTCGCGCCGTGCACGACGATCGCGAGATCGAGCAGCATCACGATCGCGATCTCGCCGATCATCAGCATGCCGAGCAGCCGGCCGCTGAACTCGATGCGTCGCGCGCCGCAGACGTGGACCGCGACGACGCACGCGAGCGCGAACGCCCACCACGGCACGTCGACGCCGTAGTGCCGCTGGATGCTGTCGTTCAGGAAAAAGCCGAACATGCAGTAGATCGCGATCTGCACGGCGTTGTACGCGACGATCGCGACGAACGCGCCGCCCACGCCGGCGGGGCGTCCGAGCCCGTTCGCGATATACGCATAGAACGCGCCCGCATTGGAGATGTGCCGGCTCATCGCGGCATAGCCGATGCTGAAGATCAGGTACATGACGCCCGCCAGCACGAATACGCCGGGCACGCCGGGGCCGTTGCCGAGCGAGAATGCCGCGGGCGTCGCGCCGACCATCGCGGTGAGCGGCGCGGCCGCGGCGACGACGAAGAAAACGATGTGTGAAAGTCCGACGGCGTTCTTGCTGAGCCCCGCTTCGGACCGGGGTGACGATTCGTTCATGAGTAGTCCCGCTGGCCGGATCGTCCGTCAGGAATCGACACCGGCATGCCTGATCGATATTCCCGTGCCGCGCGCCGATCCTGACGAGCCGGCAAGGGATGCCGACGGCCGACCACCGACGACGACACAGGTGTGCGCTTGGACGGCCGCTCGATGCGGTGAAGCGCACACAAGCAGGCCGACGACAAAAATTTACGGTGCCTAAATCACGCGCGTTGTCCGTTATCGGCAATCCGCATGCGCGGGGGCGGCAGGGGATTACCCGGATGCGCCGTCACCATGCGTCGTTCGCGGGCTCAGCTCAGGCGCGGCGTGTGTGACGGCAGCTCGTGGAAATGCTGCTGGTAGTACGCGGAGAAGCGCCCGAAGTGGCAAAAGCCGAATTGCGCCGCCGCGTCGCCGATCCGCATCGTCTCGGGCGTCGTCATCAGGAAGCGCCGCACGGCGTTCAGCCGGATCGAGCGGAGATAGGCGGTCGGCGTCGTGCCGACTACGTTCTGGAAACTGTATTGCAGCGTGCGGCGGCTGATTCTGAGGTGGTGACAGAGATCGATCACCGTCGGCACGTCGTCGCATTCGAGCGCGATTTCCTGGCTGCGGCGAACGATGTAGCTTTGCGTCGAGGCCGACGGCAGCGCGCCGGCATCGGCATCGTCGGACTGCACGAGGTCGAGCAGGATGCCGACGACACTGTGCGCGAGCACGCGTTCGTCGAATGCATCGCGTGCGGTGAGCGAACCGCTGTCGAGCGCCTGGCAAAGCACGCGCTCGAGCCCGTCCAGCGCATGGCCGTAGCGTGCGGGCGAGATCGGCAGCACCGGCTGCTTCAGGATGCGGGCAGGCAGGTTCGCGAGTTCGTCCAGTTCGCGATCGGCCGTGAGCGTGCGATCGATCGTGAAGGCGAGCACCTCGGTGTCGCACGGCAGATGCGCGACGAACTCCTCGCCGCCGCGCAGCGTCAGCAGGCTCGGGCGCTCGACGGTGCGCCCCTGGACCACGGGCGCGACCGCGCTGACGATCGGCAGCGCGAAGCAGAGCCGGTCGCGCGGCGCGAGGCCGTGCTGCATCACGCGCTGATTGATGCGTTCGCGAAAGACGTGGAAACGCTGGCCGGCGACCTGGCGCAGCGTGGTCGTTGCGGTGCCGGGACTGATCTGGTCGTAGTGCTGCGACCAGTTCACGATCGCCTGGGAATGGAGGAACACATCCGAGAAGCACAGTGTTTCAGCGTGCAGATTCATGGCGTGGCTGATGCATACCGTCTGAAATTCGATGCCGGCCGAGGCCGACGCAGGTTGCCCGGGCGCGGGCAGCGCGCGATGCGCGCGGTTCGCCTGGATTCGCCCGGATGGATGGCTTCCGAAGATGCCGTGCCATGCGGCCGGTCCCGCCGACGATCATATCCAGAAAAAAACAACGGGTGACGCGATCGAAAATCCCGTTGACGCTCGCGGCCGTTTGTTTTTGTAAATCTCATTATATGAGATTTAATTTATTTTTATGATGGGGGTTTACGTGCGATATGGCGCGATACCTTGCAGTGTAGGCGAAATGACCGTGATATCCGCAGGATCTCGATGTTTTCTTACAAAACTGACGAATGAAGGTTGGCGATGCGGTGCAGGCGGCGCCCGGCGGATTTTCTCGTGTTAACTACCAATGAATCCCGAATTGTGAGATTCGTATAATTATCCCGTGTCGCTTCGACTGGCCGTGCGCATGCATGGCGCCGCCGATTACAGCCGCGAGCAACGCACGCGACTGCCGATGCATGTCCACCTACCGGGAGCGGTTCATGTCCGAGTCACCCCCTGCCGTCTTGTACCGCCGGATCGCGCTGCGCGTGATTCCGTTTCTGTTCGTCTGCTACGTCATCAACTTCGTCGATCGCGTCAACATCGGGTTCGCCAAGCTGCAGTTCCTGCAGGATCTCGGCTTGAGCGAAGCCGTGTTCGGCTCCGCGACGGCCATTTTCTTCATCAGTTACGCCGCCTTCGAGGTGCCGAGCAATCTGGTGCTGGCGCGCATCGGCGCGAGCCGCACGCTGATGCGCATCATGGTGCTGTGGGGCCTTTGCACGGTGGCGCAGATGTTCGTGACCGGCAGCGTGTCGCTGTACGTGGTGCGGTTTCTGCTCGGCGCCGCCGAGGCCGGCTTCTTTCCGGGCCTGATCCTGTACCTGTCGTACTGGTTTCCGGACGCGGTGCGCGCCCGTGTCAACAGCATGCTGCTGCTCGCCGTTCCGGTTGCTGGAATGATCGGCGGACCGCTGTCCGGCTGGATCATGGCGCACATGCAGGGCGTGATGGGGTTGCGCGGATGGCAATGGCTGTTTCTGATCGAGGGATTGCCGGCCATCGCGCTCGGGCTGGTTGCGCCGCTGATGCTGAGCGACCGGCCGGAACAGGCGGCATGGCTGTCGTCTTTGGACCGGCAGGCGCTCTTGCGCGATCTGGACGCCGAGCGGGCCTCGGCCGTGGTCGGCCATGACCGGGTCGGCGTTGTCGACATCGTTGGCAACGGTCGCGTGCTGGGGCTTGCCGCGATCTATTTCTGCATCTACGTCGGAATGGGGACGGTGACGTTCTGGTCGCCCACGGTGCTGAAGTCGGCCGGGGTGTCGAGCGTCTCCGGAATCGGCTGGTTATCCGGGCTGATATCGGTGTTCACGATGATCGGAAACGTGGCGATCGCATGGAGTTCCGATAGATTTGGTGAGCGCCGGTGGCATACGGTGGTCTGCATGCTCGTCACCGCGTGCAGTCTACTGCTCCTGCGCTTCTCGGTCGGCCACGTATGGATCACCGTGGCCTTGCTGGCGATCGCGCAGCTGTGCGCGTTCACCGTGCCGATCGTTTTCTGGACGATTCCGGCTGCACAACTGACGGGTCGCGCGGCGGCGGCGGGCATCGCGGTGATCAGCATGCTGGGTTCGCTCGGCGGCGCCTTCAGTTCGTGGCTGGTCGGCCTCCTGTTTGCGCGTACGGGGACGCCGCATGCCGGGCTCGGGGTGGTCGCGGGGCTGCTGGTGGTCGGTTCGGTGCTGGTGACGAGCCTGGTGCCGCGCACTCTGCCGCCGCGCCGCGCGGCGAGCGAACGGGCGTGTCTCCGTACAAGCCGGGGAGGTCGAGCGTGCTAGAGGACAAAGACGCAAGGCGGCTCGTTGCTCACGGGGAACGCATTCAAAAAAGTGGCGTGCTCGGAAAATCGTCGCAGATCAATCGTCTTTTCGAATTACTGCTCGAACGTTCGCTGGCCGACGCCGCACCGAAGGAAATCGAGATTGCGCAAACGGTCTTCGGCAAATCCATCGACGTGGATCTTGCCGCCGATGCGACCGTGAGGGTGCATGTCCACCGGCTACGGAAGAAACTCGAGGAACTGCCACCGGACGAGCATGGTGAACGCCTGGCCCTTCCGCGCGGGGAATATCGGCTCGTCGTCGTTCCGCCGGCTGCGGCCGAGGCAGACGAACGTGCCGCACCGCGCCGCCGCCTGCGACGCGGCGCCTGGATGTGGTTCGCAGGGGGCGCCGTGCTTCTCGTCGGGCTCAATCTGATTTGCTGGAACTGGTTCGCAGGCAATCCCGCCAGAGACGCTCGCCTCGAGACCAATCTCTGGAGTGCGCTGGCGGGGAGCCATATTCCGACTCTTGTCGTTTATGGCGGCGATTATGTTTTCGGCGAGCTGGATTCCGACAACGAGGTTTCCCGCCTGATACTCGACCCCCGAATTCACTCTGCGGATGAGTTGGGTCAGTACCGGTTGCGGACCTCGGGCGCGAATCAAAAATATATCGACTTGAATACCTACACCCTTCCTGAAGGTGTGGCGCCGGCTATGGCTGCCATTACTCCCATCATTGCGACCGCGCGAGCCGGTGAGCTGCCGTCGCTGCAATCCATCGCGATGTCGCGCTTCACCAACAACATGTTGCGGACTCACGATCTCGTCTATGTCGGTTTGCTGAGGAATCTGGCGGACCTGAAAGAACCGCTTTGCGATATCTCGGGTTTCTCTCTGTCGGACGACGGCGATACGCTTGTCGATCGGGCGAGCGGGAACCAGTTTCAATCCGACTGGGACAACCCTTCGACCGAGGGGATTATGCGCCGCGACTATGCATATATAGCCAGCTTTCCGGGCTCATCGGGAAATCATATCGTCGTTATTGCTGGCACCAGGGATCCTGCGCTCATGGAGGCGATACATGTTGCGTCGAGTAAATCCGAACTGGACAAGCTGAAGAAGAGTCTCGGCTCCGATAACACGTTCGAGGCACTGTATGAAGTCCGTACATTCGGACCGTCGAACGTCGGTAATAAGCCGGTCATTGTTCGCCATCTGAAGGTCGGCCAGATGTGGCCTGTAAGAGAAAGCGAGCTTGCGCCCAAGAAAGCCGGAGCCGGCGAACCCGCAAAACCAAAATAAAAAGTTGCGTTGCGTACGGTGATCCATGGAGCCGGTCCGGGCTCGAGATCGTGGTGAGCATGCGGGACGCACCTGTTTCGACGGCGATCCGGATGTGCTCTCGATGCCGCATCGAGATTGAATGCCCGATACCGCGCCGTCTTCTGTTTCTCTACCCGTTCCTCCCGTTTCAAGACGTCGTTATTTCGGCTGGGCCGAACCGGTGCGCGCCGCAAGCGAGCGGAGCAGATGAGCGGGCGGAATGCACGCCGGAGTCGATATGCCCGCGATACGCAGGCATCCGCGATGCGATGAAATCGGGTTTACCCCCGGAATTGCAGATGTCCGGTCAAGCGAAAACACCAAAAAAACGTTCGTTAACCGTTCGTCCACCGTTCGTTACTGGCCCGTGGGAGGGCGGCAGACCACCATGAACGCACTATCCCGACGGCCGCGTCTTCCTTCTGCGTCGAACAGGCCGCGGGCATAGACGGTACCTGGCAAGCGCGGCGTGCGCGACTCGCGGCCCTGCCCTGGCTCGTGACAATATGCAATCCCGGAGACGAAGATGCTAAATGAGATATGGAGCTCGGTTGCTGACTTTTATGACCCGACCATCGGAATGCTGCGGCAGTGGGCATGGGGCCTTCCGATTTATTTCGTGGTAGTTGCATGGGTCGCGTTCCTGGCAAGAAAAGAACGAGAGCCGGTGACGTTACGGGCGGTGGTGAGGTCCGTATTTCCGAAGGACCAGTACGATCACGCGTCGGCTCGCGTCGACCGATGGAACGGCATCATTCTTCTGGCGATCGGTTTTCCACTTTCTGTATTCGTCGCAATCAATGCGATATCGGTGGCGGACAATCTGGCGGGTTTTCTGGCGACGTATTTCGGGGCGAGAGCGCCTCTGATGCACACCGACTGGAAAATGGTTGCGGTTCAGTTCGCTATCTATTTTCTGGCTCTGGATTTTTCCGGCTACTGGGTGCACCGCTGGTGTCACGAGGTTCCCGTCCTGTGGCCACTGCACAAGCCGCACCATACGGCCGAAACGCTGACGCCATGGACGCTCTTTCGTCAACACCCGGTTGAATTCTTTTTTCTGAACACGATTCCGTCGTTTTTCGCCGGCGTGATGCTGGGCTTGCTGCTTTACGCCACCGGAACCGCTGTCAATCCGGGAACCGTGACCGTGATCGGAATTCAGGTGTACGTTTCCTTTTTTGTCGTCGACACGATGTCTCACGTACACGTGCACGTTTCGTACGGAAACTGGGTGAATCGTATCGTGCTCGCGCCTGTCATGCATAACCTCCATCACAGCATCGAGCTGCCGCATCGAGATAAAAACTACGGGGTGATTTTGACGGTATGGGACTGGATGTTCGGAACCCTTTATCTGCCGAAAAAGAACGAAACATGGCGCTGGGGGCTGAATGAAGTGGAGTTTGGGGAAAAAAATCCTCACAAAACCCTGCGAGGCTTCTATCTCGAGCCATTCGTTTCGTTCTGGCAGGGTTTGCTTCAAATCGGCGCTCGCCAGGATACCGTGACGCCGACCCACGAGTGAGTTTTCGCCGACGGGCGGATATCCAGGCCGCACGCACGACTCGATATCGAACAGAGTCGCGCGTGCTCGTTAAAAAATCACCTTTCTTGAATATGCCAAAAGTTACCTATATCGAAGCGAATGGCGACGAGCACGTCGTGGTCGCGCCGGACGGCGCCAATGCAATGGAGACCGCACTGGAAAATGGAGTGCCGGGTATCGACGGCTTTTGCGGCGGACAGGCCTCGTGTGCGACTTGCCATGTCTATGTCGACGAACCCTGGCTCGGCGTGACCGGCAAAGCCGATCCGGCGATCGAGCTTGCCCTCCTCGAGCCGTTGGGTGCGACGCAGGAGAACAGCAGGCTCGCTTGTCAGATCAAGTTGACACGAGAATTGCACGGCCTGGTGCTGAGAATGCCCGAGAAGCAAGGCTAGGCGGCTATCCCGAGCCTGTTCCTGACGGCTCGGCGCGCGTACTTCGACGGAGTACGACGGCGATGAACCGGGGTGCGAATGCGAATCTTCGTGTTTCGTGCCCGTTCGTGCGCGTTGTGCATCGACGGGTGCCGCGGCCGGTTCGGCGATCGGAGACGCGCTCGTGTGGGCGTATCCGATTGCCTGTCGGCGAGACACGCTCGTCATCCTCTTCAACGCATTCGGAGTCCGTACTGCCCGGCAAGTGATCCACCTCGTCGAACATCGTTCCGGCTGCGCGATTGTCGAAGCGACGGTTTGCCGGCGAACGTCGTCCTCGACAGCCGGTTCCGGTACGCACGCCGCACGCCGATCCGGTTCAAACCCGTGGATTGCCAGGGCGTTTCCTCGGGAGACAACTTTGACATCCTCACAAAAAGCGCCGCTCGTTATCGTCGGTGCCTCGTATGCCGGAACTCATCTCGCCGCGGCTGCGCGCGAACTGGGATTCGATGGACCTATCGTCCTGATCGGAGACGAGCCGCACGCACCCTACCAGCGCCCGCCTCTTTCCAAGGGCCTGCTCACGGGCAAGACCGGCATCGGCCAGCTCGCACTGCGCAGCCCGGATTTCTATACTGAACAATGCATCGATCTGCGCGTGGGGCAGCGCGCTACAGCGCTGGATCTGGCCGCGCGCCGCGTGCGGCTGGCGGACGGCGAGCATCTCGAATACGGCTGGCTTGCACTCGCGACGGGCGCGCGCTGCCGTCCGCTTCCGGTTCCCGGTGCTGAGCTTCAGGGCGTGCATCAACTGCGCACGCTCGACGATGCGCTGGCGGTGCAGCGCAGGCTTGGCCGTTGCTCGAGCGCGTGCATCGTTGGCGGCGGGTTTATTGGTCTGGAGGTCGCGGCCGCGCTGAGCTCGGCTGGAACGCGGGTTACCGTGGTCGAGAGCCAGACTCGCCTCCTCGCGCGCGCCTTTCCGGCGTTCATGTCGGACTATGTCGCGCATGCGCATCGCCGGCGCGGCGTCTCGCTGGAACTGGGCCGCAGCGTACGGGCGTTTCTGGGCCGTCAGGGTAGCGTCGAGGCAGTCCAGTTCGACGATGGCCGCACGTTGGATTGCGACTTGGTCGTAACAGGGATCGGCGTATTACCGAACACGGAGCTTGCCGATGCCGCCGGCATCGCCTGCGACGACGGCATCCTTGTCGATGCGTTGGGCCGCACCTCGGTGCGGAACGTACTGGCCGTCGGCGACGTGGCCAACATGACGCAGCCGCCTTTCCCGGGTAGTCCAGCCAGAATGCGGTTTGAATCTATCCAGGCCGCCAGCGACGGCGCGCGCGCCGCGGCATCGGTGCTGGTCGGTCGGCCTCAACCGCTTTCGGCCGTACCATGGTTCTGGAGCGAGCAGCACGACCTGAGATTCCAGATGGCCGGTCTGCCATCGTCCGGAGACCAGGTGGTGTTGCGCGGTGCACCCGCCAGCGATCGCTTTACGGTGTTCTACCTGCACGACGGTGCGATGGCGGCTGCGCATTCCGTGAACCGGCCGTCGGACCACGTGCTGGCGCGCAAGCTGATCGCCCAGCGATCGCGTATTCCCGCTGCGACGCTGGCCGACCCGACCGCGGATCTCAGATCCATGATCGACGCCGGACAGGTGAATTGACCGTCATTTTCGGGGTACACCAAGCGCCTCGCGCACGCGAGTCACCGGTCGTATGTCGGCCATCACGTGAATCCGCGTGCGCTCCGGCAGCGGATTCGGTCGCGGAAGATGACGAGCAGGGTGGTGGCCGCAGCCGTCGGAATGGGTGCGAGGCACCCTGCATCGCGGTCGGGCTCGGTGATCGGACCGCGCCGGCTCGTCCGGCTTCTATCCGTCGTTCCGAACCGGTCTTTTGGTATGCGAAGGCAACTCGCCGAAGAGTGCCAGGTAGTCCTCGGCGAAATGGCTCAAGTGGAAGAATCCCCATCGGGCGGCGGCGTCACCGATCAGGAGTTTGGATGGATGCGTCGACATCAGGCTCCGACGCACGCCGTTGAGCCGCACGGACCGAAGGTAATTCAACGGCGTCGTTCCGGTCACGGATCGAAAGCTGTTCTGCACGGTACGCCGGCTGACCTGCAGTTGCCGGCACAGCTCCATCACGCTGGGAACCTTGACGCTCTCGGACATGGTCAGGTGATGACATTTCTCGACGATGAAACTTTGGGTGGAACTGCCGTTGCGTTGGCGTAGATTGCAATCCGGGCTGCTGATCAGTCGAATCATTTCATGAAGAACGAATTGCTCGAACGCGCCTTCGTCATGCTGGATGGTGCCGCCTTCGTCGTCGACGAACGCCTCGGAAAATATCGCAAGCAGGCGACGGCGGCACGCGTTAAGGCGCTGTCTGGGCAACGTGATGACGGGTTGCTTGAGGAGCGTGTTGATCGCGTGGGCGTTCGCAACGGTCGATAGTGCCGATTCGAACATATCGCGATCGAAGTTGATCGAGAGCATGTCCATGCCCGTTGGCATATGAAACATGAACTCCTCGCCGCTACGCAGGAAGAGAACGCTGTTGCAGTCTGCCTTGCGGCCTTGCATGACGACCGGTCCGGACGCCGAAATCGGTATGGCGAAGCAAATCTTTCCCGACGGAGCTTCGCCGTGTTGAACGACGCGCTGGTTTATCCGTTCCCGGAAAAGGTGGCAGCGCGCGCTCGCAAGTTGCATCAGCGAGCTTTCGAGCGAACCCGCCGATATCTGGCTGTAGGTTTGATTCCAGTGCTTGATCGACGCGGCGTGGGCATTCACGTCATCAAATCGGTCGATGCTCTTCATGACAGGAAACCTCGACGGGGCGGCGAAGGACGTGCGTAGGGCGACTGATCGTTTTTTGGGCAGGAGAAATTCTGCGAACAAATCGTGTGTTATCCCAGCGGGGGAAACCCGCGGATGTCGAGCCGGGACGCGCGAGCCCGTCCGCCGGTCCGATGACTCCGTCAAGTTCGGCGTGTCGAGGCGCCGTAAGCGGTTGCGACTGCTACGAAGTCCGATGTCGGCGATGCGATGTGCGGCGGGGTGATCGAAGATTGCGCTAGAAATTCGCGACGATCATCAGGTTGGCATAGAAGTTTGCGGCCGCGCTGCCGGTCTGGTTTCCGCCGTTTGCAGCGTATTTTCGCGGTTTGTAGACACCGAAGTTCGGGGAAAACTGGAGATGCTTGGTCAGAGCCCAATCCAGATAGAGTGTCAGCTCGGACGCGTCGAGATCGAGGGTCGAGCGATTGGACAACGTCCGGAAGTTGAAATACATCAGGGTCACGGTAAATTTTTCGGACGGGTGGACTGTGAGCCCGACGTCATGGATGCGCGTATTGAAGTTGTATGAAAACGAATAGTTGGATGCGATTTCACCCTGGTAGCGATCGCCGAATCCACCCTGGAACAGCGAGTCGAAATCCTTCGAATAACGCGTGTAGCGATAGCTCAACGACGGCTGCCACCGGACATTCCGGAACGTATATCCGGCTTCGGCATACCACCCGTTGTCGTTGCCGGATCGTTTGGTTTGGTATGCATATTCGAACGCGAAGTGCGTATTGGGGATCCCGGCGTCACCGTCGCCTCGAATGCTGTACGTGTTCATCCCCGGGCGATCGAGGCGGCTTGGGGTACTGACATATCGCTTGTCGATGCTGATGCCATGGACAAAGGTGAGCCCGAGCGTTCCCGGCTGGGCCGTATAGTCCAGGGTGCCTACGGCCAGCTCGGTATCGGCTTGCAGATGATTGTTCGATTTGAGCCAGATTGCGCTTCCATGCCATCCGGTGTCGCCGCCCAGTCGCAGCACTGCGGTTCGCGAGAAAGCCACGCGCGATGCCAGATAGTAAGCGCCGCCGCGATCGTAGCGGCCGTCGTCCACAGCTCTGCCGGCACTGACTTTGTCTCCTTTGATCAGGAAACCGGAGCCCACGTTGACGTACTGGCTGCCGGCGGAAATATCGATGCCGTCCTTTCCCAATGCAGGAATCGAGTCGCCGGATTTCCAGCCGAGGTAGGCGTCCTCGAGCGCGTTGCGGCGTTCGCGGCCGGTCGTAAAGCCGCCGGGGTCGCCGTCGCCCCACGT
This sequence comes from Burkholderia sp. LK4, assembly GCF_001043615.1. Lineage (NCBI taxonomy): Bacteria > Pseudomonadati > Pseudomonadota > Betaproteobacteria > Burkholderiales > Burkholderiaceae > Burkholderia > Burkholderia sp. LK4. The sequence goes on along the minus strand of NZ_LDUL01000018.1, from coordinate 171,324 downwards.
GGCGGAGCCGAGAAGACTCACGGCCCCGTAGATCGACCCTGCGCCGGGGATCGCCGTGCCGCCGCTCAAGCCATACTTCAGATAGCCTTCCTGCCATCGGGTTGCGCCCGGACGGTCGATATAACTGCGCTGGACACTGAAGAACCCGTAGCCCACGCTCAGATTCGCGTCGATGTTCGTGCTCCCGTCGTTGTAGAACTCGTATGCGCTTGCAGGCGACGGAAATGTGCCGATGACGATCAGCGCCGAAAACAAAATTCGGATAACGGAATACATGGAATTGTCCTGAAATGTGCGGCGCGCTGGAGTTTTTCTGCACACGGTGTGCCCTGCGCAGCGCGCGCTGTCGACGGGAGATGGCGCGTCATTGAAGTCGTCACGAGCACCGCGAATCGCGGGTTCGAGTGTTCAGTCGCGATGCCGTGAGGTGGTAGCCCAAATCAGCACAAAGTACGAGGGTCGGGTGCAGGCGGCGATGCGAAACGTGGCGGCGCAATCGAGCCGTTGCCGTTGGCGGTTTCCTTTCGCGAGGGTATTCCCCCGGTTCCGTATGGAGTTGCCATTTCTGGATAAACCGCTGTCTGGAGACGCTGTTTAATGACTTGCGTCGAGCCGCCGACGAGTGTGATCCCCTGGTCGACCGTGCAGCGGGATGGCGGCGTGGCGAACTGGAATCGTGGGGGCACCGCGCCGCATGAAGGAAAAGCCCGTGCGTGAATACCGCTCATCAGCGAATACGAGATACCGGAAACGGAAGGGTGGCGCTTTCGTCGCAGCGTGGCGCGGGATGCCCGAAAGACATTCGTGAAGCGACGCCGTGGGGCACGTGTTTCGCGCAGTGACCAGGCTCATCAACAGTGGAAACATTCACATGCACCGTCTGATAGAGAAAACCCGATACGTTGTCTTGATGGGAGTTTGGATCGTGGCAGGTACGGCCGCACCGGTTCGCGCGGAGGTCCCGCAAATGCCCACCGTCGTCGAAGTTCCACCCTCCGGTAAGCTGCCTCTGTCGTCGGCTTCCCGCCCTGGAACCGAATATATCGATCTGGCCAGATACGGGTACACCGAGAAGGAATACTACCTATCCGGTATCGCCCCGGTCATTACCGCGACGGGGAAGACGATGTTCCAGGCGCCGTACCTGACACGGATTCTCGTCCGCGCACCGACCGACCCGGCCCGCTTCAATGGAACCGTGATAATCGAGCCGTTCAGCTGGTTCGGAGAGCGCGGCGCCGGCTGGATCCTTACCCGGAAATATCTGCTGAGTCGCGGATACGCCTACGTGGGATACACGCTCAATAGCAACAAGCCGGCGGTCGATCCGAAGTTCATATCGGACACGCCGAAGGAGCAGGCGGGACAGATCGCGTTGTATGGAAACATCGTCAATTTCGACTTCATGCGTCGCTTCGACTACGCGCGTTATGCGCCGCTGGGCGTGTATTACGATCCCGAGCATTTCGTGTTGGGCAACGTGCCGGACCCTTTCATTCCGCAATCGCAAGGCATCGGTGCGCAATTGGCGCTGATGCTGAAGTCCGATATGCCGCAAAGTCCGCTCGCGCCACTGAAGGTTCGGCGGGTCTATGTCGATAGTTGGGCCGTGACGGCGCAAGTATGGATGGACTATCTCGACCAGGGGCGTCACCAGCAATGGCGGATGCCTGACGGTCGTCCTTTGATCGACGCGTACATGGCGGGGCGCATGGCCTATGGCGAGGTGGGGGGCGAATCCATTCGCGTTCCGCGCAAGATGCCGGACGACGCACCGTTCGTGACGGTCTTCAGCGAATCCGAATTGATGCACGATGTGCTCGCCGGTATTCCGCTGCCGCCGGACACCGACAGCCCCAAGCTTCGTTATTACGAAGTGACGGGCATGCCGCACTTGCGAAAGGCCGATCTCGGCACGGGTGAGAAGGAGTGGGTGGCCGCCGATATCGGCAAGGGTAACGATCCGCGTTGCCGAACGCTCTATGACGAGCCGGTGGAGGACGTCGTATCGGCAATCCTTGACGGGATGGATAGATGGGTGCGGAACGGCGAGACCATGCCGAAGGCGCCGAGGGTCGTCCGCAACGGAAAGGCCGTGGTGCGCGATCTGGTAACTGGAAACATGGAGGGAGGAGTCCGTCCACCCTGGATTCAGGTGCCGTCCGCGACCTACATGACCGACCAGGAAACGGGTTGCGGTCTGATCTACGACACGAAGATTCCGTATTCGAAAAGCAAGATGAGAAAGTTGTACGGAAATTACCAGAACTACGAGCAGGAATTCGAGGCGGCGAAAGCAAAGTCGATCAAGGAGCGTTATCTCCTGCCGGACGATGCTGCTACGCTTCGGCCGATTGCGCAACCCGGGGACTTCTAGCAGGCTGTTGAAAAACGCCTCGTTGTGACGACCGAGGCGCTACTTAAATGGGTTTCGTATGCAATTGGCCGTTGAGTCGCTGGCGGATCGTGCCGGATGCCCCGCTTGTCAGCGGGCCAACCGACGCGTTGCCGCGCAACGGCTGCGCAGGAGCGGCTCGCCGTTCCACTCCCAGCGGCATCGATTCCCGTATTCGAGCTATTCGAGTTAGGTTGCTCGCCAGCATCGTCAGCTTGAAGTGCTGGTCGACCCGTTTGATGCCGCGATACGCGGACTGCCAAATCCGGCCGACGGTCTTGCACCAGCCAAAGTGCTCTTCGATGCGCTTGCGAATCACTTGGCTGATGCCATTACCGGCGTGTCGCGAGGTGCGGCCGTCGATCGTGCAGGCACCTTGAGAAGTCTGATCGAGGTCGCGAATCACACCGGGACGAGCAATCCCGGCTTGATCGTCGCAGCCGATCCAGTGACGGAGTCGCGCTACAGTCACCACCAATTCGTGACGGGGTATACCGGGATGAGGAAGAGACGTAACGGGTGCAGACCATGGTCTGCACCCGTTTTCATTTTCCGTTGACCTTCCCGTATCTTCCCGGCCACTGACCAGGCTGATCGGGAGCGTGGAAACATGCACTTCCCATCTTCTTGTCATCGTTGAAAATCATTCAATCGCAAAGCCAATTATCAAGATCGACCGGGGGCAACAAAATACGACATCGCACCCTCGTACAGGCATGAGCCATGCATTTCGACCACGCCACCATCGTTACCGATGATATCGACGGTACCCGTTGCTTTTTCGATGAGGTTGTTGGTCTCGACACCGGGCCCCGACCGCCGTTCAGCGTGGACGGCTATTGGTTGTACCTCGATCGTCACCCGATGATTCACGTTACGCGCGCGACGCTTCCTGCGCAGAAAGCTCGTAGCACACCGCGTATCGATCATATTGCGCTGCGCATCGACGCGCGCCGCGAATGGGAGGCATTGATCGAGCGGCTGACCACCAGACGGATCGACTACACATTGAGCGACGTGCCGCTTTCCAACGAGCGACAGCTGTTCGTGTCCATTGCGCCGGGCGTTTGCGTCGAGTTCGTGACGACACTCGCAAGCAATGATCAAGGCGATATCAAGAATGCTTGAATCGGTATGTCGGACTGTGACGCGTAGTTCGAAGGCTGGCGTAACGTGACAGAGGCGGTGCATGCAGAGGGCGGGCGCATCTTTGTACAGCTTTGGCGTGCAGGCAGGATGTCGCACCCGACTTTCCACTATGGTGCGTTGCCGGTAGTGCCATCGGCGGTGGCGTTCGAAGGACAGATTCTTAACGGAGGAAACGGGCGATGAAACTCGATGATCAAAGGGTGTTGGTGGTTGGCGGAAGCTCCGGGATAGGTGAAGCGACCGCACGTGCATTTGCGGAGGCCGGAGCGACAGTGACGATTGCATCGCGCGATGCGGCCAGGCTGGCGGCGAGCAAAGACAGGATCGGTTATGACGTGAGCACCGGCGTGATGGACATTACCGACGACGCGAGCGTACGTGCATTTCTCGATTCGGCGGGCGAATTCGACCACGTTGTCGTATCGGCCGCCCAGACAGCCACGGGTTCGGCGCGTGGTCTGGAGCTTGATGACGCCTACGCGGCGATGGACAGCAAGTTCTGGGGAGCGTATCGCGTCGCACGGGCCGTCCGCATTCGGCAAGGCGGTTCCCTGACGTTTGTGTCGGGCTTTCTGAGCGTGCGGCCGAGCAAGAATTCGGTCTTGCAAGGCGCGATCAACGCAGCGCTTGAATCGTTGGCGAGAGGCCTTGCGCTCGAACTTGCACCGGTACGTGTCAACACGGTATCCCCGGGCCTGATTGCGACAGCTCTCTGGTCGAAGATCGATGCGGAAGCGCGCGACCGGATGTACGAAGGCGCGGCGGCGCGATTGCCGGCCGGTCGAGTTGGACAACCCGAGGACGTCGCGAACGCTGTGCTCTACCTCGCGTCGACTCCTTATGCGACGGGTTCGACGGTGCTGGTAGACGGTGGTGGCGCGCTCGCGTAGCACCCTGCGCCGGGACAACCCGGGCGCGCATGGATCGTACCGATAGTCAGTCAGTTCCCGTAGCTTCAACTGGTACCGCGCGTCCGCGTTTTCGCGGAACTCCTTCGCGAATCGCTCACGTCCGCCCGGAGTCGGGGCGAAGGGGAGTATCCGCCTCCTGAACAGCCGTTCCGCCTACGCCACGGGCGTGTTCAGGATGCCGTCAGCGCCGTCGAATACGTGGACGGCGGGACGGCTCCGACATGCGTACCGAATCGTCGTCTGGCGTTTCCAGGCCGGACGAACGAATCGTTTGCAACATCGCTTCTTCAAAACGTTCCATGGCGGGTGTAAAGGTCCTGCCGCGGCGCCAGCGCAACGCAGCGATGCGCGCCAGGCCGTCGTCCGAGATAGTCGTCGTTTCGATTCGCGAGCCGGCCTGCACTGCCAGCGGGCTCGCGATTGTTGCGTAGTCGGCATGCTCGACGAGCCGTATCAGCGAATCGACATTGGCAGCCTCTACGCGAACGTTCAGCGCAATGTTTGCATTCGCGCATGCGGCGTCGATTTGCCCGCGCATGGCGAATGTCCGATTCAGCAGCGCGAGCGGCTGGGGCGCAACTTCTTGCAGGCTGACGGTCTTTCCGGCCCTGCGACGGGTAGATCGCCGGACGAGCGCCAGCCGTTCCGTGAACAACGTTCTCTGCTCGATGTCCGCATTCGACAAGTGAGAGAACGACACGCCGATATCCAGTTCAGTTTCGATCAGCCCTTGATCGATCGCCGGGGCCGGGAGTTCGTGAACGGACACGCGTAGCTGAGAATGCCGGGCGAGTAGCGTCGATATCGTCGGTATCACGAGCGATCTTGCGTAGGTGTCGATCGCACCAATGCGCAATGTGCCGTGAACTTCGAGCGAGCGGTTCCGGACGTTGGCAAGCGTCACGTCGAGTTTTTCCAGGATCGGCTCGACTTCCGCGAACAGGTCCGCACCCGCTTGAGTGAGCAGAATGCCGCGACCCACCCGATCGAACAGCGTCACGCCGAGCAGATCCGCGAGCTCACGGAGGTGCTGCGAGAGTGCCGATTGAGTCAAATGCAGCCGCGCTGCCCCGCGGGTCACACTGCCTGAGCGTGCGACCGCAATGAAGCTGCGCAGCAGGCGAAGATCGATGGCTGAATACATAACAGGGGCTAATGAATCGATGCGTAAAACATAAATTTACATCAGGTGATCCGAATCCTAACCTCTCACCCACGCATTCTTTCAACAGAGGTGAAGACATGCCGCACCTGATCATCGAATCCACGCCCGGGATTGCGAGACTGATCGATTTCCGATCCTTGACGAGTACGTTGCACGAACGGCTCGCGGCACAAGGGCATGCTTTGCTCGCCGAATTGAAGAGCCGCACCTATACGGCCGAACAGTTCTTGTCCGGAGATGATCCGACAAACGAATTCGTCGTCGTCAGGCTGTTGCTGACGAAGCCCAGGAGCGAGCCGGTACTGCACGAAATGGGGAGGCTGATTCACGACGTCGTGCGAGACGACGTCGAGCGTATCCAGCCGGCGTTCGGCTGGCAGAGCTGCGTACTCGTCTGCGATTTCAGCGGCGCGCCGTACATCAAGACCGTTCGTGACGGGACCCACGCCGGGACGGGTGCTTCTGCATGACGTGGCACGTGCTAACAACAATTCATGGAGACTGAAATGGACATCATGCGCAGCACCGGGTGTGAGACACCCGACGAACGAAAAGCAATCCCGGCACACTCGTCGCCTGCGGATCTCGACGCACTTTATCGACGCATCGGTTGGAAGCTGATGCCGTTGCTTCTGGTGGCTCAGGTTCTTGCGTATCTCGACCGGGTTAACGTCGGAGCCGCGAAACTGCAGATGGCAGGTGATCTTGGATTGAGCGACACCGTCTACGGTATCGGCGCGGGCATATTCTTCGTCGGCTATTTCTTGTTCGAAGTACCGAGCAACCTCATGCTGCATCGTGTGGGCGCGCGCGTGTGGATTGCCCGCATCATGGTGACCTGGGGGATCGTTTCGGCCGCGGCGGCGTGGGTACATTCTCCCGCCACTTTCTATCTGCAGCGGTTGATCCTTGGCGTAGCGGAGGCCGGATTTTTCCCTGGCATCGTGCTGTACCTGACCTACTGGTTTCCTGCTCACCGGCGCGGCCGGATGACGACGTTGTTCATGAGCGCGACGGCGGTCGCAGGCATTGTCGGCAACATGCTGTCGGGTTGGATCATGACGAATCTCGACGGATTCGCGGCGCTGTCCGGATGGCAATGGACGTTTGTAATTGAAGGCTTGCCGACGGTCGTCGTGGGTCTCGCCGTGCATTATCTGCTACCGAGCCGCCCGAACGATGCCCGCTGGCTGTCGCCGGAAGAGGCGGATGCGGTGTTGCGAGGCCTCGATGTCAGTGCAGGTCGTGCCGGGAAGGCGCAGCGCGCATCCAGATTGCCGGCATCGGAGATGGTGTTGCTGACGACGATTTATTTCCTGCTTCTCGTCGGTCTGTACGGAATCGGCTTTTGGCTTCCGACGCTCGTGAAGGACACGGGTCTGACGAAACTGTCATGGATCGGCGTTTGCAGTGCGATTCCGTATTTGATCGCGGTGCTGGCGATGAATATCGGAGCACGTAGCGCGGACCAAGCGGGTAACTGGGCGGCCTATGTCGTAGGCGGCGCCGGTGTGGCATCGGTTGGTTTCATTTTGAGCGCATCGTTCAGTGGCGCTCTGCCGGCAGTGATCGCGGGGCTTTCACTCGCCGCTGCGGGTACGCTGACCGCATTGCCTTTGTTCTGGCATCTGCCGACCATGCGATTGACCGGCACGGCCGCGGCAGCGGGGATCGCGACGATCAATTGTTTCGGAAACCTTGCGGGCTTCGCCGGACCGATCGCGTTCGGGTGGTTGAAAGACCGTCATCACGATGCGATCGGGCCGACCATGTTGCTGGCACTGAGTGCTTTGGCGGCTGCGTTACTCACCGTCATTTACCGGCGGGTGGCGAGGCATTGAAGAGACGCATGCCGAGTTTGCCTGACCTGTCTCGGTGAGATCCGAATTTTTTGGTCTGGATTGAAAGTCTATTCATTTCAAGGCCCATTTTCAAAATATGGGCGTTTGCCGAGAATTCATTCCACGCGCACGGTTTTGGCGCGACATTCAATATCTGTTCATTCGTCATCGTGCACCGCAATGCGGTGACAGAGACGCGCTTGTGCGTCGTGAGGAGTTCAACTATGGCAATTCAGGTCGATCAAACGGATCGTGATTCAGTCAATCGGGCGCCGGATCAGCCGACGCGTCGTTCCTTCCTGACCAAGGCCGGTGTCGGCGCGGGTGCTTTCGCCGTCGGTGCGATGCTTCAAACGGCACAGGTCGACGCGCAAACGAGTCATTCCCAATCGAACGCGGTCGCTGCGCCCGGGCGGGGAGAATTCTGGCCTGACGGCGCGCGGCTGGTCATTTCAATCTCGATGCAGTTCGAGGCGGGCGGGCAGCCCCCGAAGGGGGCCGACAATCCGTTCCCGAAAGTCGATTTCCCGGCGAGTGTCCCCGCCGACCTGGCCGCCGAAGCGTGGTTTGCGTATGGATATCGCGAAGGGATTCCCCGGATGCTGGATCTCTGGGATCGTCACGACGTGAAGGTGACGGCTCATATGATCGGCGAGGCGGCGAAGCGGCATCCGGAGATTGCCCGCGAGATCGTGGCGCGTGGCCATGAAGCTTCGGGCCACGGGCCGACGTGGAACTCGCAGTACGCGATGTCGCGGCCACAGGAACGCGAGTTCCTGATCCAGGCGCGATCGATGGTGGAAGAGGTGACCGGTCAACGCCCGATCGGCTACAACGCGAACTGGCTGCGACGCGGCCCGAACACGTTGTCGTTGCTGCAGGAGCTCGGCTACGTGTATCACATCGACGATACGAGCCGTGATGAGCCGTTCATCGAAAAGGTCAACGGCAAGGATTTCGTTGTGGTTCCGTACACACTGCGCAATAACGACATCCTGCTGGTCGAGGGTCGGAATTACTCTCCGGAAAAATTCCTCGAACAGATCAAGTTCGATTTCGATCAGCTGTACGAAGAGGCGGGATCGCGTCGACGCATGATGTCGATCAGCGCGCATGACCGTATCAGCGGAACGCCGCAGATGACACGTGCATGGGACGCGTTTCTTCGTTATGCGAAGAGTCATCCCGGCGTTGCGTTCATGCGCAAGGACGACATTGCACGGTTCGTCCTGAAAAGCCCTATTACGGTACGCGAAAGCGAGACGATCTAGGGTACTGCCCGAGCGGCTGCGCACTGATTCGATCGCGCAGCACGCATTCCCGCTTGAACATTCAAAGTCGCGTCATTTCCGGATTCATTTCGTTTTTCGAACACACCGCACAGGAGCCTGACATGAAAACCAGCACCGTCGTTTCCGCCGTTTCCCGTATCGCGTTGGCCGCCGCCACAGCTGCTGCCGCATTGCCTGCCGTTTCCGCCACCGACGACAATCTCGTACAGCCGAAAACGCTGATTATCGACAAGAGTCTGTCGAAGCATCAGGCCGAGCAACAGATCCGTGCGGCACGTCTTTACGATACCTTCTGGAGCACGGGTGACGAGGCACAGGCTCGCGAGGCGCTGGCGGCCGATTTCACCGACCGCACTTTGCCCGCCGGCCGGCCGCAGGGCATCGCGGGGCCACTTGCGGCATCGAAGGGTTTCCATGGTGCCGTGCCGGACGTTCGCGCCGAGGTCGAACAGATGATCGTCGCAGGCGACCGCGTCATCACCCATCTGCACTTCACCGGTCACTTCACGGGCAGCTTCAACGGCGTGCAGGGAAAGGGGCAGGCGGTCGACTTCATCGCGACGGACATCTATCGCGTTCGCGACGGCAAGATCACCGACAACTGGCACCTCGAGGACAATCTGACGTTCCTCCAGCAACTCGGCGTGGTCGCCAGGTAAATGGGCATGGGGCCGACCCCGCCGGTCGGCTTTTCCTGATGCGATCCGCATCGCGTTACCATGCCGGGGCCCACGCGGGGCATCGCGCGGCACAACCCATCATTATTTTCGCGTGACGCGATCATGGACAATCTCGGTGATATTCGCCTCTTCGTTGAAACGGCAAGCCAAGGCAGTCTCTCGGCTGCCGGCAGAAAGCTCGGCCTCTCCCCCGCCGCGGCGAGCGCCCGGCTCGTGAAGCTCGAGGGAGAACTCCATACTCAGCTGTTCGAGCGGTCGACCCGCAAGCTGCGCCTCACCGACGAAGGTCGCCTGTACCTCGTACATTGCCAGCATGCGCTGCAAACCCTGGAAGATGCGCGCGCTGCATTGCAGGCCGGACGGGCGTCGGTGAGTGGGGCGTTGCGCGTGTCGGCGACGTCCGATTTCGGACGCACCGTGCTACGTCGATGGCTCGACGAATTCAACGAACGCCACCCGAACGTCACGCTGACGCTGGTCCTGTCCGATTCGCTGTCACATTTGCTGCAGGACGACATCGATCTCGCGATCCGCTTCGGTGTGCCGGCCGACAGTTCGATGGTCGCCAAGCGCATGGCCGACAATCGCCGTGCACTATGCGCGTCGCCCGACTACATTGCCGCGCACGGCATGCCGAACCATCCCGACGATTTGCGCGAACATCGGTTCGTCGTACTTTCTTCGGCAGCGGGCGCGGCGAACAACTGGCGTTTCGCGCGCGACGGCGAGACAGCATTGTTCACGGCACCGCTCGACAGTTCACGTCAAACGAACGACGGTTCGCTTGCCCGCGAATGGGCGATAGAGGGTCGCGGCGTGGCCATGAAGTCGATCTGGGACATCGGCGCAGATCTGCAGGCCGGGCGGCTGAAACTGCTCCTGCCGGAGTGGCGTTGCCCGGACGTGCCAGTGAACGCACTCTTTCAGCGCACGCATTATATGGCACCGCGCGTGCGCACATTGCTCGACTTCCTCGAAAAGCAGTTCTCCGAAGCATCCGAGGCGTTGGCGCCGTTTCTGAGATAGATCGCCCTTATCGGCGGCTATCGGTTTGACCTGTATGCGCGCAGATCCTTGCGGCCAGTGAGCGAGTCGCGGGGAGAGCGGCGGCACTCATGGTTTCGAGTTGTTTCTGTCGTGCCGGAAATGCCGCGAATGCTCGTCGCTTGTTCAGGGTGACCTGGACCCATCACGTGTGGGCCAGGCGCGAGGCATCGCTTCACGGAATGTCCGCTCGCCGTCTTCGTACGGCTCGGGAAGAGACGATCCGCTACTCGACGACACGGAGCCGGGTTCGACGCGACGCTCGCCGTTTTCCTCGCAGCCGGACACGACCAAGGTGATCCGGCATGCACGGGACTGTCAGCGAGCGCCGATTTTGGGCCTCCCGTTACCGGTCGTACTCGAAGGACTCGGTGAAGAGCGTGTCGACCGGATCGGACCAGTTCAAATTCACGAACGAGAAGTCCGTGCTGCCGGTCCATCCGGCGACCGACGGAAACGCCACGCCCTGGTCGCCCGGCACGTTGAGCGTCGCCGCCGCGCCCGGCTGGACCGGCAACGCCGATGCCGAACCGTTGACGAACGTCGCCGCCGTCTGCCCGGCCGCGGTTGCGCGAATCTGCACGTTGCCGCGCTTGACGAACGGCAGTCCGGCCTTCGACGTCCATGCCAGCGGGAAGGTCGTGCCGCCCACGAATGTATCGGCCGTGCCCGGCGTCAGCTTGTCGCGCGTGGATTGCGCCAGCTCGTGCCACGCGTACTGGCGCAGCGCTTCGGGAAGCGGCGACGGCGTACGCAACCGAACCGTATAGTGTTTGGCTGGTGTCGACGTGTTGCCGTTCTGATATACGTCGATCGTATAGGCGCTGAACGGCTTGATGTCGGCCAGCTCGGCGGCACTCAGTTGCGGTTTCGCCCACGCGGTATTGTTGCGCGGCGCGTCGCCGGGCCACGTGAACTGGCCCTGGGTGGCCGGATCCTGCGCGACGCCGGCGAGGCGGAAATTGTTGCGGCACAGCGCATTCTTCGACAGCGCGGCAAGCTGCGCCGGCGTCTGCCCGCTCGCGATCTGCGCCCGGATGTTCAGGGTGTCGCAGGTGCCGCTCGACGGCTGCAGGAACACGCCGTTGCGCAAGCCCGGGCCGTTCACGATCGCGAAGTCCACGGCGGTACCGGTCGCATCGACAGCGCCCACCTGGAGGTTGAGCGAATCGACGAATGCATTGGTTCCCGTCGACGGGTTGGCCGGATTCAGCCAGTCCCATTTTTGTGCGTTCGCGTTCACCTTGGTCAGTACCGCGCGCTGATTGCCGACCACGCGCCAGCCGTTGTCGCCGCTCGTGAGACTGCCCGCCCGCACCGCCAGTTGCACGTGCTGCTGCATGCCGTCGCGAATGCCGTCACTGCGCGTCCACGCGAGCTTGACCCACATCGTGTCACCGGCAACGACGCGGATCACTTCCGGCAAGCTGAAGCTGGCGTTGTTCATTGCATCGTCGGCGACGATACCCGGCGTTCTGCCGGCCACTGCACCGAACTCCTGGTCGGCCGACATCCCGTTGTTGAGATATGCAGCCGGCACGCCGGCGTTCAGCGCACTCGCTGCAACGTCGTCCACGAAGATCCGGCCGCACGCCGCTACGCTGCCGCCCGTGCGCGCGGTGCCGGTCGAGCCGGCGAAGCACTGGTTGAGTGTGGTCTGCAATGCTGCCAGATCGCTGGCGCTCGGCAAATTCGACACGACCGCACCGTTGATGGTCGCGGCGGCCGGCAGGCTCGCCTTGTCGCTGGCCTGCGGCGCGACACCCGGTGCGAGCTGAAGCTGTACCGGCGTATCGCTGGACGCGCCTGCCACCGAGCTGATCTGGACGCCGCCATCCGGCAGCACGTTGACCTTCACCTGGTCGAGCAGCCGGTCGAGGCCCGGTGCGCCGGCGGTCAGCGGGCCGGAAATCAGGTCGACACCCGTATTGCCGGTCGCGGCCAGCAGGTCCGATAGCGCAGACGAATAAGCTTGCACGGTGCTCGCAACCGCCTGCGCGGTGACTTTGCTCTGCAGCAAGCCGGTGTCGGCGAGCAGCTTCGTCGGGTTGTCGCCGATGATCGTGGCGGCGATTGCGTTCGTGATCGGCGTGATGTTGATGGTCTGCGTGCCGGCTTTCGCGCTGAGCGCGATCAGCGTGGCTTGCGAATCGGCGACGTTGCCGTACGCGGACAATGCGAACGGCGCGCTCAAGCCCGTCACGGTGCAATGAAACGCGCCGGTCGACGCATCGGCCGGGCAGTCAACCGCTTTGCCGGTGGCGTCGACCAGCTTCACGGTGGAACCCTGCATCGCCGCGCCGGCGGCCGCGACCCCGCTGACCGTCTGTGCGGTTGGTTCGGCAGGCGACGAGGACGAACTGCTACCGCCGCCGCAAGCCGACAGGACGAGCACTGCAATACCGGATACGACAGGTGTGAGCTTCATTGTTTTTCCCCCGAGAGCCTGCTGGTTGATACGTGCCATATGCACTGCTGATGCACGCTGAATGGCCGGGATTCTCGCAAAGCCATTTTTTTTGATCATCATTCAGGTGGATGAAAATCAGGAAATAACATGGCACTGCATGCAAATAACCTGTGTTAGCCTGAAAACATTCGGTATTCGAAGCAATATCGTCAGACAAAATCAACATACGAAGATCGCGAAGCGACGGGGGGAACATGCACCGTGACCAACTCATCGGGGACCTCTACGAGGCCGCGCTGCATCCGGATGGTTTTCTCGAAGTCTTTCACCGGGTATCCGAAAGCCTCGGTGCAAATGTATTTCACATGTTCAGTTGGGACACCGCACGCAATGCGCCGAAATTCTCGATTTATTCTCCGCGCGCGGAATTCGACGAGATCGTCGCGCTCTACGACCAGTATTACGGCGCGCTCGATCCACGCCGAGGCTTCGTGGAGAATGCACCGCTAGGCGAATTCGTTTGCTGCCAGGATCACCTGACCGAGCGCGATATCGAACGCAGCGAATTCTTCCAGGACTATCAGATTCCGTCGGGCATTCGCTATCTGATGGGCATCCGGTTCGCCCGCCCCGGTAGCGACAACATCTTGCTCGGGCTGTTGCGCGCGCACGGGCGCCCGCCCTATTCACCGGAAGAGCGTGCGACGCTGACCGGCATGGCCGGGCATCTGCAACGTTCGATCAACCTGTGGCAGGACGCCAGGGTACTGCATCACGACGCGGCACTCGGTACCGAACTGATGGAGGAACTGGGCCTGTCCGTCTTCGCGCTGGACCGGCATGCACGCATCGTGTTCGTCAACAGGGCGGCCGAAGCGATGCTTCGCGCGGCCACCTGGATCAAGCTCGAGAACGGTCATCTTGGCGCGGTAAGTGCGCCTCAGAATGACGCGCTCAAGGCGGCGCTGGGGCGTGTCGCGAAAACCCGCAAAAGCGAGAGTCTGGCCCTGTCCAGCGCCGTGAACGCCGCGCACGAAGTCTTTCTGAGCATCGCCGCCTTGTCCGGACACGGGCGGCATGCCGTTCTCGGCGATGCGACGCTGCTGGTCACGGCCAGGCAACGTAGCGGGGCGCCGCTCGTCGCCGCGCAACAGCTACGGCAGGCGTTCGGCTTGTCGAGCGCGGAAGCCGCCGTCGCCGAAGCGTTGATCGGCGGCAAGACGCCGGACGAATGCGCGGCCAGCGCGGGCGTGTCGCTCGCGACCATTCGCACCCAGTTGCGCGCGATCTACGAGAAGACGCACACCCGGAACCAGGCCGAGGCAGTGGGGCGGATGCTCTGGGTGCTACCTCGGCATTCGCGCGGTGATTGATGCTTCGAAGCCGCTCGCCGGGTGGGGATAAGTCGCTTTCCGGCTCTGTGCGAGACCGTCGATCTCGCCGCAGTCGTGTGTCGCCTCGTTCACGGTGTAGTTGTAGTGGCACAGGATCTGCCCATTCTGGTCGAGCAGGTGGCGCCCGCGTCGCCAGCCGTGGCACGTTCTCGAACACGATGAGTTCCACCGGGTCTTCCTTCCGTGCTTCACACGTCTGCCAGATACGCCCTTACACGGCGAGGAGATGAACACGCAGTGCGGATGCTGGTTGCCGGCAGCGACATGGATGTCGGTGGCGGTCGCTTCGCCCCACGTTCAAAGCCGCGCGCGGAGCGCCGCAGCCCGCAGGGCGAGTATCGAACGGGTGACTACAACGCTTCGAGAACAGTCGCGATCCCTTGTCCGCCACCGATACACTGCGTGGCAAGCGCGTAACGACCATTGACACGGCGCAGTAGCGTCGCTGCCTTGGCCGTGATCCGTGCGCCTGTTGCGCCGAGCGGATGGCCAAGCGCGATTGCTCCGCCGTCGATATTGGTTCGATCGGGATGGATGCCGAGCTCGCGCATGCATGCGATCGCTTGCGAGGCAAAGGCTTCGTTGATTTCGATCACATCCATGTCCTCGATGCGCAAGCCGGCACGCGCAAGTGCCTTGCGGGTCGCGTGTACCGGCCCCATCCCCATGATTTCGGGTTCAAGGCCCGCAATTGCGGTCGATCGTACGCGGGCGAGCATGTCGAGCCCATGCTGTCGCGCGAATGCTTCCGACGTGACGAGTACGGCAACGGCCCCATCCGTCAAAGGCGAGGCAGTACCAGCCGTGACGGTACCGCCTTCCCCGAACGCAGGTTTCAGCGCAGCGAGCCCTTCGAGCGAAGTCTGCGGACGCAGACAAAGATCGCGATCGACCACGGTGCCATCGGGCGTGATAACCGGCACGAGCTCATCGTCCAGCCGACCTTCGGCTTGCGCACGTGACGCCTTGCGCTGAGACTCGACGGCGAACGCGTCTTGTTGCTCACGCGAAATAGCCCAGCGTGCCGCCACGTTTTCGGCAGTGACGCCCATTGGCGTGTACGCCTGGGTCGGAACGTCTGCATCGGGATGTTCTCTCGACGCGAAACGCGGATTCGGAGATGCCGACAAGCCGCCTTGCGGCACCATCGTCATGCTCTCGACACCGGCCGCGATGAACGCTTCGCCGGCACCGATGGCTATCTGTCCGGCCGCCATGTGGATGGCATACATCGACGAGCCGCAAAAGCGATTGACCGTCGCGGCACCGATTTGAACGGGCAGTCCGGCGAGCAGCGATGCGATACGTGCGACGTTGTCGCCCTGGGCTCCCTCGGGATAGGCGCACCCCATCAGTACATCCTCGATCAGGTGTGGATCGATTCCGCTGCGTCGGACCAGTTCGGCAAGTGCGACGGCGGCGAGATCATCCGGCCGCGTTGCGTGAAAGGGGCCCTTGCGTGCAAATGCGAAAGGCGTGCGCACATAACCAGCGATGACGGTACGATTCATTTCACAATTCTCCAGATATAGCCGATCAATAACGGCGGGTCGTTGCGCGATCCGTCACACCTCGACCCGAGTCCAGATACGTTTGGGCACCATCGTGGCCGCGCATACCAGCGCTGAACCGATCGTCCCCGCCGCGACGAAGGCGGACAGCGTCCCCATGCCGCCCCCCAGCTGATTGACGGCCAGCCATCCACCACCGGCCGCAATGAGCAAGCGAGCCGTTCCACCCAGGATTGTCCAGAAAGGACGGCCGATACCCTGGGCCGCGAACGAGAGGATGAAAGACACGCCGACCAGACCGTAGAGTGGCGCGATGATCCTCAAATAGAGGATTCCGAAGTGTGTCGTGGCCGTGTCATGCGTGAACAGACCCAGCCAGACGGGGGGATGAATGGCGACGACCAACCCTATGATCTGCGTGAAGCCGGCTCCCATCGCAATACCGAGCCAGGTGGCTCGTCGGGCCCGCGCGACGTCGCCCGCTCCCATGCATGTCCCGACGACGGTCAGCACGGCGGTACCTAGACCGAACAGCAGCGGTATCAAGACGTAGTCGAGTCGTGAAGCGATGCCGTAGCCGGCCAGCGCAGCCTGGCCAAAACGCCCGACCACCGCGGTCAGCAATACGACCATCAGATTCAGTTGCAGTGCGCCTATCGACGAGAGCACACCAACCCGAAGAATGTCCGAAAAGAAACGCAGATTCAGCGGCGCGCGTGTCAGGACCAATCCGGCGTGCCCCCTGGCCATGTAGAACAGGAGCGCGACGGCGGCGATGCTGTAATAGAGGGAGACGGCAATACCCGCACCGGCAATGCCCAGGCCGGGTACGGGGCCCATGCCGAAAATCAGCAAGGGCGAAAGCGGAATCAGCACCAGCGCACCGGCGAAGGTCGTGATCGCGGGAATCTTGACGTTCCCGCTGCCTCGCAGGGCTGCGCACAGCAAGTTGACGATCCAGACCGGTATGGCGCCGGCGAATACGTAGTTCGAATAGGTCACCGCCGCGGCGAGTCCCGGCCCCCGGCCGCCGAGTGCGGCATACAACTCGGGACCGTAGCACCACGCCGATATCGTGAAAAGGCAGCCGAGCGCCACGGCCACGACAACCGCATGCAGGACGAGCGCATCGGCATCGCGCCGTTTGCCGCCGCCAATTGCTCGAGCCACGGCGGACGCGACGCCACCTCCAATGCCGCCGTTGGACATCATCGTCATCAACATCGAGATCGGGAAGACAAGCGACACGCCGACCAACGAATCGGTACCGAGAAAACTCACGTACCACGTCTCCAGCACGCCGACGAACGTCTGGGCGATCAATACGGCCATGGTGGTGACCCCGAGCGACAGCAGCGTTCGAAACAGGGGGCCGCCCAGAATGCGGGCGCGACGTAGCGCGCCGGCATCGGGTTTGTTTGAAGTCTGATCCATATGCTTCGTCCCTATCCCCGGTCGGACAGGAACGACAGCAGCAGCTGATTGACCGCGTCAGGCGCTTCTTGCTGCGCGTAATGACCGATTCCGGCAATCAGGTGCTTCCCCTTCAGGTTGGGCACGTTGCGTTCGAGCGTCTCGTATTCGTCCTTTGCCATCTTCAGCACGCCATCCAGTTCACCGGCGATGAAGACCGTGGGCTGGAGGATGCGCGCGCCGTCCAGGAACGGCGTCCGCTCCCAGTTCCGATCGAAGTTCCGATACCAGTTGATGCCGCCCCGGAAACCCGACATCTTGAACTGTGCGGTGAAGTAGTCGAGTTCCTCCGTCGTCAGCCACGCGGGTTGCTCGTCGGGGAACACGAGACTGTCGACAAGACGACTGGCCTTGTCGAAACGGACGAAGCTGGAATGGCGGTGTTTTTCACTCGAGCGAGCCTGCCCCGAGGCCGAATACAGAATGCCGAGCAAAGCGCGTCGAACGTCGGCTTCGAGCTCGCGCTCGATCCGCTCCGGTTCCTGAAAATACTGTTGATAGAAATGCTGCTCTTGCGCGAGCAATTGAAAGCGGACGGCCGGCCGCAGTGTCTGGCGCGGCAGGTACGGCACGCTCAGCAAAGCCAGTTTGCGGAACATGTCGGGACGAAGCAGTGCGGCGGGCGCTGCGACCATGGATCCCCAATCGTGCCCGACGAGAATCGCGTGTTCTTCCCCCAACGCATGAACCAGGCCGACCAGATCCGCAACGAGATTCAGGACGTTGTATGCGTGGATTGCGTGCGGTGCATCGGTGTCGGCGTAGCCTCGCTGATCCATTGCGACAACCCTGTACCCGGCCCGCGCCAAGGGCGCGATCTGATGGCGCCACGAAAACCACGATTCAGGCCACCCGTGACAGAGCAGGATCAGCGGCCCGGATCCCTGCTCCACATAGTGCATGCGAATGCCGTTGGTATGGACGTATCCATGTTTCCAGTCCTGTCCCACTTCCGCCCCCTTGGATAAATAAGAGTATGGTCGACATCCAATTAGAGTATGAATACACTCTAAGTGTCAACGGGAAGTTTTACACGGAGCGCTCAGGCGCAAGATCGAAATGAGAAAGTCCAGGGAAGAGGCAAGCGAGACCCGCAAGCGGATCGTGGAAACCGCCGCAAGGGAGTTTCGCGAGAAGGGCGTGGTTGGTGCGGGGATTGCCGACATCATGTCGGCTGCCGGCTTGACCCCAGGCGGGTTCTATCGACACTTCGAGTCGAAGGACCATCTCGTGGCGGAAGCATGCGATGTCGCCAGCGCGACGCTGTACGGGACGCTCGAGGCGTTCGTGCAGGGGAAACCGCCTCGTGAGGCGCGCCGGGAGATTGCGGAGCGTTACCTGTCGGTCACGCATCGCGACAATATGTCGATAGGCTGCCCGTTTGCGGCGCTGGGTGGAGATATGGCGAGAGCCGATTCGCGTACACGGCAAGTCGCGACGGACGGGTTTCTACGTCTCGTAGGTCTCATCGAGGCACAGTTGGGCGGCACGGAAGCAAGCAAGCGTGGCAAGTCGCTGGCGGCCGCGTCAGCCATGATCGGTGCACTGATGATGTCGCGCGTGGTCGATAACGAGGCGCTGTCGGAAGAAATACTCCAGGCTGCTCGGGATGCGCTGTGCAGATAACACAGGAATGACTTTTTTCGATGGTTCGGCATCCTCGGTATTCTCGAAGGATCCTGGGGCGCCGATCCTGATGCTGCGTGAGCACACGCAGCAAACGAAGCCAATCAAATCGGGGATTGCGGTTTAGTCGCCATTGAAGCGCACCCATGCTCGACGAAGGCTTCGCCAACGGATCGAACGCGGAGCACACGCGTCGCGGGGGAAACCGTTGCCTGTCGCCGGCGCCGATGACGGCAGCAATTGCACTGGTGATGCGTAACACCAGTGCAATTGCGCGATGCGCGCCGGTTGTCAGTTCCCGACTTCCTTCAGCAGTGCCGCGGCGGCCAGTTTTCCGATGTTGTTGGACGCAAGCGGGCTATCGCCCGTGATCAGTTTCCGGTCCTGATGGCACCGGCCCGTCATGTCCTTGTTCAACACCTTGGCTCCGAGTTTTTCGAGGCTTTCGGCGACGAGCCACGGCAGCGGGCCCGGCATGTAACCGATATCGAGATTCGGCCCCTTGTCGAGGGCATCCGGGAACACGCAAACCTCGTAGTCCTTGAACGGATAGTTTTGCGGATCCTCGTCGACGGCCGCCGACAGCAGGCACGCCGGGCCGTGACACAGCGTGATGATGTGCCGGTCGTTGTCGAGCGCCCACTTGAGGGTTCGCTTCACCTCCTTGCTGTGCGGAATCCCGGCGAGCACGCCGTGGCCGCCGGGAATGAACACCGCGATGTACGGCGAATCGGCGCCGAGGTCCTTCTCGAGCACGTCGGACAATTTGAGCGGCGTCTTGAGCTTCGTCAGGTATTTCTGGTACGTGGACTGCACGGCTTCGTCGTCGCCGGGCATGGCCCACAGCTCCAGCTTGGCGGGATTGCCCGAAAGCGTCGCGATATCGATTTCAAAGCCGGCCTGATCCATGTGATGCATCGGCAGCAGCATCTCGACCGGATGATTGCCGGTCGAGAACATCTTGCCGTTCGTCATCAGGACGTAGCGTTCGTCCGTGGCGATCATCAGGACCTTCCACTTGCCGCCCTTGTACGGGTTCGGGTAATGCGCGCCGTCGAAGTCGGTCTTTGAAGACGTGTACTGAGACAACGAATACGGAGACGGAAAGTACGCATTGTTCTCGGCCGGATCGGGCGAGGGGATCTTGTCCGTTTGCTGCGGCTCGGTGGTCATGACTGCTCCTTTCACTGGACATGGTTCAGGAATCGGCGGGGCGTCGACGATTGGCCGTGCTCCACCGACGAATGCCTTTGAGTCGGCTCGGTAGGTCTCCTTTGCACTTCGAGGCGAAGACGACGATGTCGCCAGGCCGCGCGAGCATGCCCGGAGATCTTACAACGCGGCCGGGATTAATTGCCCCCCCGATCAGGTGGGTTCGCGCCCGGCCGGGCGAGTGCAACCCGCGCGATCGGGCGCGGCATGGCCGATCCGCCGGGACGGCTTGTCCCCCCAAACGTGGGGGTGTCCGGCGCATGCCGGTACGGTATCTTGACTGTCACCCTGGCCGACGCGAACCGGCGTCGACGACGGCCTGCATGGCCGCCAGAAACCTTGAATCGGGCCACGTCGCCGCTCACGGAGACTCTCATGAACCCTTCGCATTCCGGCTCCCGGGATGAGCCATTGCCGTCCGCGTCCACGTATCCGCTGCTGGTCAAGCAATTGCTTCACACCCCGCTGGCGACGCGGCCGGAACAGGAAATCGTTTACGGCGACCAGGTGCGCCACGACTACTGGACCTTTCGCCATCGTCTCGGTCAACTTGCCAGCGGGTTGGCATCGATCGGCGTCGGGGCCGGAGATACGGTGGCGGTGATGGACTGGGACAGCCACCGTTATCTCGAGTGCTATTTCGCGATTCCGATGATGGGGGCGGTGCTGATGACCGCCAACGTTCGATTGTCTCCCGATCAGCTCCTGTACAGCCTCAATCATTCGAGGGCGCAGGTTGCACTGGTGCATCGCGACTTTCTGCCGATGCTCGCCGGCATTCGAGACCGGCTCGAAACGGTGAGACGGTTCGTGCTGATCGGCGACGGAGCCGAGATCGACCTTCCGGACGGGTTCGTCGACGAGTACGAGCATTGGGTCAGCGCCAGCCCGCCGGATTTCGTGTTCCCCGATTTCGACGAACAGACCCGCGCGACGACGTTCTACACGACCGGTACCACGGGGCTGCCGAAGGCCGTGGCGTTCACCCATCGTCAGCTCGTGCTGCACACGCTGGCCGGCATGGCGGCGTTGTCGAGCGCGCGCGATCGCGGCCGCATCCATCGTGACGACGTCTACATGCCGATCACGCCGATGTTCCACGTGCACGCTTGGGGCATCCCGTATATCGCGACCGCGCTCGGCCTCAAGCAGGTTTATCCGGGGCGCTATTCGCCGGACGGATTGCTCGCATTGATCGCGCGCGAATCGGTGACGTTCTCGCACTGCGTGCCGACGCTGCTTGCGATGATCCTCGACAGCCCGGCGCTGGCCGGGATCGACCTGTCGTCGTGGAAGGTGATCGTGGGCGGCTCGCCGCTGCCCGAGGGGCTGGCGCGGGCGGCACTCGCGCGCGGCATCGAGGTGTACACGGGTTACGGCATGTCCGAAACCTGCCCGCTGATGACGATCGCGCAGGTCGATCCGCCGCTCGGGGCCGGCTGCACGACGGACGACGACGATATCGCGCGCCGGACGAAGGCAGGCTTGCCGCTGCCGCTCGTCGACCTGCGCATTGTCGACGCCCAGTTTCGCGACGTGCCGCACGACGGCCGCTCGGCGGGCGAAATCGTCGTGCGGATGCCGTGGGCGACGCAGGGTTATCTCGGCGACGGGGCGGCATCGGCCGCGCTGTGGGCCGGCGGATATCTTCATACGAACGACATCGGCGTGATCGACAAGGACGGTCGGCTGCAGATCACGGACCGGATCAAGGACGTGATCAAGACGGGCGGCGAATGGGTGTCGTCGCTCGAGCTCGAGGACATCCTGTCGCGCCATCCGGCCGTCCGGGAATCGGCCGTGATCGGCGTGAAGGACGCGCGGTGGGGTGAGCGGCCGCTCGCGCTCGTCGTGCTGGCTGACGAGCATGTGGGCCGTGTCGGGCCGGCGGAGTTGCAGGCCCATGTGAAGCAGGTGGCCGACCGCGGGCTGATCTCGCGCTATGCGGTGCCGGAGCGCCTGCTGATCGTCGACGCGATCGAGAAGACGAGCGTCGGGAAGATCAACAAGCGCGCGCTGCGCGAGCGCTACGAGCCCGACTGAGTGCGGCGTTGCCGCCGGGCGCCGCTCGCCCTTGCGGTGCGGCGCCGGGTCGGCGCAACGGAATCGTCCCGAGGACGTCACCCGAGGGTCGTCTTGCCGAGATCCTCGAAGAGCCGGACGTTGTCCCAGTAGGCGGCGAGCCGCTCGATGCGGCCGTCGGTATCGAACTCGAACACGAACGCATGCCGGAGGGAGAACGTGCGTCCGCGGTTCTGGATGCCGGCGAATTCGCGTACCTGCGTGCCGCCGATCGTGACTTCGGCGGTGGCGTGACGGCCGGCGTCGTCCGCATGAATGGCGTCGACCTCGTTGTGCAGATCCGGAAATGTGTCCAGCAGCGCCGCCCAGATGGCCTTGCCCTGCACGTCCGCCCGGCCGGTCACGCCGATCGGCACGTAGTCGAGGGTGGCATCCGGCGCGAACAGCGTGAGCATCCCTTCGATGTCGTGCCGGCGATACCGGTCAAAAAACGCGGCGACGGCGTCGCGACTGTTCATGGCGGCTCCTGGGGAAAGCGCAGCGTCGGTGGCGGCGCGGGTCACCCGCGATGCCGAGTTGCCAGAATGAAACGACATTGTCGTGCGAGGTACCCCCCGAATGGGGGGCTGAACATTGTGCGCCCGTTCAAGAACAATGCGGGTCCTTTGGAGCCGACCGCGACGCGGCGCCGCGAGCGGGCGGATCGGTACGGACATCACCTACTTTTGACGGCCGGCGCCGACTCGCTATGCTGTTGCGGAGCGCCGAGCGCCGAGCGCCGAGCGCCGAGCGTCGAGCATCCGGCCGGGCAGCCGGCGGTGCTTATTCCGGACGGGCGGATACGCGCAGTGCGCGAGGAGAACGTGAACAGCATGACGCCGAGGGACAACAGACGATCAACCAGCCCGGCGGACGCCGACACGATCGAAGTGCTCGTGCGCACCAAGCTCGCGCCGCCGTCGGCCAGCGGGATCGTGTCGCGCATCACGCGGCTCGGGCGGCTGCGCCGCGGCCTCGATCGCCGTTTGACGCTCGTCTGCGCGCCTGCCGGGTACGGCAAGACGACGCTGCTGGCGGAATGGCGCAACGCGCTGGTCGAATCGGACAGGAAGGTTGCATGGGTGAGCCTCGACCAGGACGACGACAACGCGTCGATCTTTTCGTCCTACGTCGTCGCGGCAATCGTCGACGCGACGGGCGGGGTCGGCGCGCATGCCCGGCAGATGCTGCGCGACCGCGCACTGATTCCGCTGAAGGTCGTGTTCGACGAGCTGCTCAACGAGCTGGAAAGTTCGGGTGTCGAACTGTTCCTGATGCTCGACGACTTCGATCGCCTCGTGTCGCCGGTCATCCACGACGCGATGTTCGGTCTGCTCCGCTATGCGCCGTCGAACCTTCACGTCGTGCTGTCGTGCCGTTCGGCACCGGCGCTGCCGCTCAGCTACTTCGATTCGCGCGACCAGCTCGTGCGAATCGACGAGAACGACTTGCGTTTCGACGATACCGAAACGCGCTCGTTCTTCGAGCTGATCGCCGGCAAGCCGCTCAACGCGGCAAATGTGGAGCGCCTGCGCGCGGCCACCGAGGGCTGGGTGTCGGGCCTGCAACTCGCGGCGCTTGCATTGAACGACGACGCCGATGCGGCGCGCGTGGCCGAACAGGTCAGCCATGCCCGGGCCGGCATCGCCGCGTACCTGAACGAGAACGTGATGACGCAGGTGCCGGACGCGATCCGTCGCTTCCTGCTGCACACGGCCGTGCTGGACCGGATGACGCCGACGCTGTGCGACGCGCTGACCGGCCGGGACGATGCGCTCGGCTGCCTCGAATGGCTGATCGGGCATAACCTCTTCATCCGGTCGATCGATGGCGACCGCCAGCGTTATCGCTATCACGCGTTGTTTCTGCAGTACCTGCGCGAGGAACTGGCGCTGCGCGAGCCCGATGCGGTGGCGACGCTCAATCGCCGTGCGAGCGAGTGGTATGCGGCGGAGCGGCAGTGGCCGGACGCCGTCCGGCACGCGCTGGCAGCGGGCGATTTCGACGCGGCCGCCGCCTGGGTCGAGGCATGCGCGATGAAGCTGATCGCGTCGAGCGACGTGCGCACCGTGCTCGACTGGGTGTCGCGCCTGCCCGGGCAGGCGCTGGCAGGCCGGCTGCGGCTGAGGATCGCGCATGCCTGGGCGCTGGCACTGGCGATGCAGATCATCGACGCGCGGCACGCACTCGATGCGCTCGAAGCCGACATCGACGCGGGGCGGCTCGACACCGATGCCGTCACGGCGACCGAACTGCTGGCCGTCCGCTCGCTGATCGTCGCGCTGTCGGATCGCAGCATCGAGGCGCTGCACCTGGGCGAGCGCGTACTCTCGGCCGGCCCGCCGTCCGGCTCGTGGGTCGAGCAGATCGGGCAGACCGCGCTGAGTTTCGGGCTCGGGTACGCGGGCCGCCTCGACGACGCGCTGGACCTCCGGGCGCGGGCCGAGCGCGCGGCGTCCGGCCACGAACCGCTGTTTGCGAACGTGTATCGCCAGAACATGTCCGGCCTCGCGGAGTTCGTCGCCGGCCGCTTGCACGACGCGTCGAAGACGTTCGAAACGGCGTTGCGTGCCGCGGAGCGGGCGGCGGGGCGCCTGTCGGCGGCAACGGCGCTGTCGGCCGGTTACCTGTCGGCCATTTACTACGAATGGAACGACTGGCAGAAGGTGCGCGACGCGCAGGCCGACCGCTTCGACATCGCGATGCAGGCGTGTTCGCTGGGGCCGCTGCTCAGGTTCGTGCAGACCGCCGCATTGCTGCAGTTCCAGGCCGGGCACGAAGCGCGCGCGCACGAACTGCTCGACGAGGCCGATCACATCGCATGCAGCCGGCAATGGCTGCGGCTGCGCGTTGCATGCATGGCGACCGGCATCCGGCTTCACCTCGACGCCGGGAAACCGACGCAGGCGCATCGCGTCGGGCGGGCGCTCGCGTCGCTGGTGTCGGAGGCGCCGCCGGGAGAAGCGTCGAGCCAGGTCGAGACATGGCAGATGGCGCAATCCGCACGTGCACGCCTGCTGCTTGCCGATGCGCGCGCGGACGAGGCCGCGCAAGTCATGGCGACCGTGCACGAGTTGCTTGCCGCCCGCGGGTTCGACTGGCTGGCGGCGCAGGCGGCCGTGTTGCGCGCGCTCGCGTGCGAACAGGCGGGCGACGAAGAGACGGCGCTCGCGATGCTCGCCCGCGCGCTCGAATACGGTCAGGGCAACGGGCTCGTGCGGACCTTCGTCGACGAAGGTCCGCCGGTCGAGCGCATGTTGGCGCGCGTGCAGAACCGGCTCGACCGGTTTCCGGCGCTCGGGGCGTGGTATCCGCGCGAACTGATGCGCGCGTTCGACGCGCAGCGCGCCGCGGGCGCAACACCGGCCGGGCGGCCCGGCGTGGCCGGCAACCTGAGCGCACGGGAAGTCGAGATCCTCGACTACGTCGCGCGCGGGCTCTCGAACAAGGAAATCGCCCGCGCGCTGCGCGTCGCGCCGGAGACGATCAAGTGGCATCTGAAGAACATCTTCGAAAAGCTCAACGTCACGTCGCGCATCCAGGCCGTGCGCAGCGGGTTGGCGCTCGAAGCGTCCCGCACGCGCTCCGGCGGCGAATGAACGGCTTGCGCCCGCAGACGATTGGCCGGAGCAGGCGACACAGCCACTGATCCGGAAATCGACCGTCGACCCATAGGTGTACGGACTGTTCGTTCGTCACGATGCGCGCGCCACGCTCGTGCGAATGAGGTTCCGTCGTCATATCGGCTCGCGACCGGTGCGTCTGCGCGATCAGCGCGTTGACGAAAACGCCAAGCATTCCACATGATCGACCGGTACTTCAGCCCCCCGACCGGGGGGCTGAAGTGTCGGCGCGGAATGCCGGACAATCGGTGGCACCGAACGCGTCGCCGCACCTCGCTGGCGTGTCGCGTGGATGCAGCACTGGATGATGGGTCGAAATGGACATCCTTGAGAACATGCGGACGTTTGTGCGCGTCGTGCAGGCCGGCAGCTTTACGGCAGTGGCGAAACAGACCGATGTGGCGATTGCACAGGTATCGCGGGCGGTATCCGGCCTCGAGGAATATGCACAGACCCGCTTGTTGAATCGAACGACCCGGAGGATTTCGCTGACCGACAGCGGACGGCGTTATTTCGAGCGCCTGCTGGCCATCCTCGGCGATGTCGACCAGGCGAATGCCGAGGCGAGAAACGCACTCGTCCGGCCATACGGGCGGTTGCGCGTGCACACCATGCCGGGCCTGGGGCAAAGCCATGTCACCGAGGCCGTCGTCACCTATCAGGCGGCTTTTCCCGAGGTGGCCGTCGACATCACCTATTCGCAGAGGATGCCGAACCTGGTGGAAGACGGTTATGACATTTCGGTGGTCGCGGCGTCGAGTCTTCCCGATTCGGGATACATCGCGCATACCTACGGAAGGTGCTACAGCGTGCTGGTCGCGTCGCAGGACTATCTTGACCGGCATGGCACGCCGTCGAAGCCGGCCGATCTCGCCGACCATACGTGCTTGCGCCTCGACACGCCGGCCGACTCGAACGATGAATGGTTGCTTCATGGCACGCGCGGCGAGGTGGAATCACACTCCGTTCTCTCGGCCCCGTTCCAGGCGAATGCACCGGAAGCGCTGGCGATCGCGTTGCGTGCCGGCATGGGCATCGGGTCGTTGGCGATCTATTCCGTCATTGACGATCTGCGGAGCGGGAAACTCGTCAGGGTGTTGCCGGGTTACCGCCTGACGATGCTCGACGTTTACGCGATGTACGTATCCCGGCAGTTCATGGACGCGAAGATACGGACATTTCTCGAGCATCTGCGCATGACGCTTTCGCCGGCGCTGGAAGCCGACGAAGGTGCGTTGAATGCGATTGCCGCATAAGGCCTGCGCACTGCAACCGGCAGTGGCCGGCGCGACGCAGGCGCAATACCGGGCCCGATTCGAGTACCCACCCACCCGTAGTTTCCCGTTCGTTCAAATTGAGGAGAGGATGATGAAGTCACGCCTTATGATCGTTGTCGCCGGTTTCGTCGCATTGACGTCCGTCACGTCCTACGCGCAATCCGCCAGCCCCGACGCGCAAACGGCTGCCCCGTCTCGATCGGCCAAGAAGGCCGAGCGCCTGGAAAACCGTGCATTTGCGAAGAAGGTCCGTCAGGCGATCGTGAAAGCGCACGGGATCGGCAATGCACAGGTCACCGTCTTTGCCAAGGCAAAGACGGGTGAAGTGACGCTGGCGGGACTGATTACCGACGAGTCGCAGGACAAGGCCGCGGTGGAAGCGGCTCGTCAGGTGCCGGGCGTCACGTCGGTGACCAGCAAGCTTCAGTTGCGCATGGAAGGCGGGCAGTGATTCGCCGTATGTCGTATTGCTGAGCGATACCGGATCCTCCGGATGTTCGCATCCGGAGGATCTTCGCCATGCAGGGCGCTGCATTCGACCCGTCGCGCGCATGATGAACCGCCGCCGGATCAACGGCGATGCGGCGAGCCTGCCGCATGCTTGAATCGGCGCCCGCGCGCTGCGGCGGGCGATCGGATGGCCGGGATCGACAGGCTCCCGATTCGCCCGGCTCGGCGCGCGGGCCGCACGTGACCTAGAAGAGATGCCGAATCCCGACGACGGTGCCGAAAGTCGATCCCGACACGCCGTCCAGCGCGCCGTTGGTCGACAGTCCCGTGTTCATCCTGCCGTGGTTGTTGACGAAGCCGAGCTGGCCGTAAATCAGCGTCGCCTTCGACAGGCTGTAGGTCAGGCCCGTTGCGGCCAGTATCGAATGGTTGGCGGTATCGTTCCCGTCGCTCGTGTACCAGACGCCCGCGTCGGCGTGGATCGTCGGTGTGAAGCGGTAGCTCAGGCCGCCGCCGTAGACGCGGCTGTCGAATGCGCCCGCGACCTTGTAATTGACGAATACCGCGTTCACGGTCAGGTCGTTGAATTCGTAACGCGCACCGATCGTGCGGCCCGAGAACGCGACCGCGCTCGGCACGGGCGTGGCCGCAGCCGTGCCGCCGGCGTTGCCGCTATACATCGCCGCGCTGACGAGCATCGGCCCATAGGTGTAGTTCAGGCTCGCCGAGTACTGACGGCCCGCCTGGAAATTGCCGGCGGCGCCCCCCAGCGCGAGCATCGCGTTGCCCTGAAAGCCTGCAATCGTCGGGCTCGCATACGAGATGGCATTCGCGTTGAAGATGCCGGTGACGAACACGTTGCCCACATAGACGGGTACCTGACTGCCGAAGAACGAGACGGAGCGAGGGTCGGTCGCGATCAGCGAGAGCACGAACGGGGAAAACTGCAAGCCGGCCTTGACGGTACCCGCGCCGCTCTCGATACCGATCCACGCATGGCGGCCGAAGAAGTTTCCGTTCGAATCGGTGAAACCGCCTTTCGACAGGTCGATGCCGCTCTCCAGCGTGAAAATCGCTTTCACGCCGCCGCCGAGATCCTCGCTGCCTTTCAGGCCGAACAGCGAGGGCGTCATGCCGCCGCTGATCAGCGAAAACTGATGGCCGGCGTTTCGCCCGGTCGCCGGATCGACCGTCTTGCTCGTGTACAGGATGCCGCTGTCGACGATGCCGTAAAGCGTCACGCTGCCCTGCGCATGGGCCTGCGGTACCGCCCCTCCCATGATGGCGGTGACCAGTGCGACTTCACGAATTCCGGGGCGAAATGACATCGTTGATTGTCTCCAATGTAATGTGGATTTCTAATGATTTGTGATTTTTGAATCTATTTGAATAAATGAGTCGGGAAATCATCCGGCCACGTATTTCCGTTTCATTTCGATCGATGTTAGATCATGGTGCCGCCGCATTGAAATACGGTAGTAGCACTAGATATGTACGCAATAAATCGAGGGCCATGAAAACAATTCATTTGCGTCGAATTTTCTGCCTGCCTACGCTTTCAACCATAAAAAATCGATGAATCCCGGCGCTCTGGGCGGAAGTCTTCCGTGCCTGCAGCCGACCGGGAAAATATGAGCGGTGGACTTGAAAGGAGACGATGCATGGAGTCGAAGAACGTTCCGGAGATGGCTGAACTGTTGCGCGATGCGCCGAAGAACTGGGGCAAGTGGGGGCCGGACGACGAAGTCGGTTCACTCAATTACCTGACCGAGACGGAGGTACTGCGCGGCGTCGCGGCCGTGCGTTCCGGCAAGACCTTCACGCTGCAGATCCAGATGGGCAATCCGAAGGGCGACCCTGTCTGGCCGGGGCGCTCCCAGGCCTGTCGCATGAACGTGATGGACAAGGGCCACTACATGTGCGGCAAGGGGCCGCTGTTCCCCGGGCTCCTCGAGTATGCGGACGACATGATGATCATGTATCTGCAGGGCTCCACGCAGTACGACGCCCTGGGGCACGTGTGGTACGGCGACCAGATCTGGAACGGCTATGACGCGAAATCGACGATCGGCGGCCTCGCGAAGGCGAGCGTCCTGCCGATCGCGGAGCGCGGCATCGTCGGGCGCGGCGTGCTGATCGACATTGCGCGGCATCGCGGCAAGGCCGTGCTCGATCCGGGCGAGACCTTCACGCATCGCGACCTGCTCGAGGCCGCCGAAGCGCAGCGCGTGACGATCGAAAAACGCGACGTCCTCGTGATCCGCACCGGCTGGATCGGCTCGTTCTACGAGCGCGACAGGAGCGAGTTCTACAAGAATTTCATCGAACCCGGCCTGACCTACAGCCCGGCGCTCGTCGAATGGTTCCAGCGGATGGAGATCCCGAACCTCGTCACGGATACGATCGCGAACGAGGTGACGATCGATCCGGAATCGGGCGTTGCGCTGCCGCTGCACAACGCGCTGATGCGCAATCTCGGCGTCACGCTGACCGAGATCGCGCAGCTCGATCCGCTCGCGTCCGACTGTGCGGACGACGGTCAATGGTCGTTCCTCTACACGGCGGCGCCGCTCAAGGTCGTCAGCGGCAGCGGCGCGCCGGTCAACCCGGTGGTCATCAAGTAGGCCGTCCCGGCTCCGGCCCGACCGCGCCCGATGCCCGCAAGCGCCGGGCGCGCAGTGCAATTCCGGCGGCGCACGCACGTGAAGCCGCGCCGCCCGCTTCTGGAGTGTCCATGACGCCCTATGACAACAAGCCCTGGCTCGCGAACTACGCGGCCGGCCATCCGGCGACGATCGCGCCGGTATTTACCGACGCGCTCTCGATGTTCCGCGCGGCCGTCGCACGGGCGCCCGAGCGGGACGCGATACGGTACTTCGACGGCGTGCTGAGCTACGCCGAACTCGACGTGCAATCGGATGCCCTCGCAAGCGCGTGGCGCGCGCGCGGCTGCGTGGCCGGCGATCGCGTCGCGCTGTATCTGCAGAACGTGCCGCAGTTCGTGATCGCGCTGGTGGCCGCGTGGAAGCTCGGGATGATCGCGGTGTCGATCAATCCGATGAACCGCTCACGCGAGCTGCGCGTATTGCTCGCGGATTCGGGCGCGCGACTGCTGATCTGCCACGAATCGCTGCATGCGGACGTCGTCGGCCCGCTTCTCGCGGAGGAAGCGCGGGCCGCCGCGCGGGGCGAGCCGGCGGTGCAGCCGGCCGTGATGACCACGAGTGAACTCGAATACCAGCGCCGGCACGACGCACGGCTCTTTGCCGGTACGCGCCGGCAGCCGGCGCTAGGTGTGGAGGATCTGTCGACGACGATTGCCGCTCATCGCGGCCACCGGCCGCCACCCGTCACGCTCGGGCCTACGGACGTCGCGATGCTCGTGTACACGTCGGGCACCACCGGCGTGCCGAAGGGCGCGATGAACACGCACGGCAACATCGCGTTCAACGCGCAGGTGTACCGTGACTGGATCGCGCTGCGGGAAGGCGGCCCGATCCTCGGCGTCGCGCCGCTGTTTCACATCACCGGGCTGGTGGGACATATCGGCGCCGCGTTGATCTGCGCGGCACCGCTGATACTTGCGTGCCGTTTCGAGCCGGGCGTCGTGCTCGATGCGATCCGCGAGCATCGCGCCGAATTCACGATCGGCTCGATCACCGCGTTCATCGCGCTGGTGAACCATCCGCATGCAACGCGCGAGCATCTGGCGTCGATGCGACGCATCTACTCGGGGGGCGCCCCGATTCCGCCGAGCGTCATCGATGCGTTCCGCGAGCGCTTCGGCCACTACATTCACAACGGTTACGGCCTGACCGAGACGAACTCGCCGACGCACTGCGTGCCGCTCGATCGCGACGCACCGGTCGATCCGTCGACGGGCACGCTCGCTGTCGGCGTACCGGTATTCAACGTGGAGTCGTACATCGGCGACGAAGCCGGCCGCCCGCTACCGCCCGGCGAGATCGGCGAGATCATCTCGCGTGGGCCGATGGTCGTGCCCGGTTACTGGAACAAGCCGGCGGAGAGTGCGAAAGCGATCGTCGACGGCTACTTCCGCACCGGCGACGTCGGCTTCATGGACGGGCGCGGCTGGTTCTATCTCGTCGATCGCAAGAAGGACATGATCAACGCGGGCGGCTACAAGGTCTGGCCGCGCGAGGTCGAGGATGTCCTGTACTCGCATCCGGCGGTACGCGAGGCCGCGGTCGTCGGCGTGGCGGACAGTTACCGGGGCGAAACCGTCAAGGCGGTCGTGAGCCTGAAGCCGCATGCCGAAGTCTCGCCCGACGCGTTGATCGCCTACTGCAAGGAGCGGATGGCAGCGTACAAGTATCCGCGCATCGTCGAGATCATCGACGAACTGCCGAAGACCATGACGGGGAAGATCCTGCGGCGCGAGTTGCGCGGGTGAGCGCGCGGCCGGCGCGGCACCGCATCACGGGTGGCTCGCCGTGTCCGCGCGAACGGGATCGAATATGTCGCCCAGTTGCCGACGCAGCCAGCCGTTCGCGGGATCGGCATCGGAATTCGCGTGCCAGTAGAGATAGGTATCGATCGACGCGTCGAACGGGCATTCGAGCATCCGGTTGCCGCACATCTCGTTGAGCAGCCGCGCGTACCGCTCCGGCATGGTCAGCAGCAGGTCGGTCTGGTTGACGACGCGGCACGCGGCGAAGTAGCGGACGCATCGCAGGCGGACGCGGCGTTCGGCGCCGAGCCTGACGAGCGCGGCATCCTCGACGCCGCCGCCGCGCTGCCGGCTCGTCACGAGCACGTGCTCTTCGGCGAGATAGGCGTCGAGGTCGAGGTGCTGTCCGACACGCGGATGATTGCGCCGGCACAGCACGACGTACCGGTCGGTCGACAGCCGGGTACTGCGGACGGATTGCGGGTGCGGCAGCAGCACGTCGATCACGGCATCGAGCGAGCCGGTGAGCAGGTCGGCCTCTATCGCGCGCCGGTCGTGTTGCACCGCGGCGATATCGATCGACGGTGCGTGCTGCGCGACGTATTGCGCGATGGCCGGCAATACCACCGGTTCCTGCGCATTGAGGATGCCGATCGTGAAACGCCTGATCGTCGTCGCGACATCGAACCGGCTGGCTTCATGCAGCGTGCATTCGAGCGTATGCAGGCCGTTGCGCACGCGCGCAATGATCGCCCTCGTGAACGGGGTGGGCATCATGGCATTGCCGTGGCGCTCGAACAGCGGGTCGCCGAGCAACTCGCGCAGCCGGTTCAGCGCATGACTGACCGCCGACTGACTGAGGCTGAGCTGCTGCGCCGCGCGCGTGATGCTCTGCTGGGCGTAGATGCGTTCGAGTACCACCAGCAGGTTCAGGTCGGTACGGAAAAGGTTCATGACGTCGCGAATGAAAGGAGGGCGTGGCAGCGGCGGCGATTCGTGAGAAATACCGCGCGAAGACACGTTTTTTCCACCCCCCGGACGGGGGGCGGTTCGCCTCGCGCCGCTCGCCCCGGGAATCCGTGCGTGCGCGAGCCCCGAGTGACGGTCGTCGACGGGAACCGTCGGTGTTTCCCCGGGGGACGCGTGAGCACGCCGACGCCCCCCACCTGTGGGGCTGTTATTCGCCGATGGCGGAAATATGCTCGGTTGTCCTGGCGATCGCGCAGCCAGGGCCGGCCGGGTGGGGAAGCGAACCCTGTCTTATGGATGACGAATCGATTGACGGGATGACGGATACGCAAGGCGATCCCGATTCTCAAAACTGGCGATGGAGGAGACAAATGACGTTGAATGCAAGCGCAGTTTCACGTATCCGGGAGCACGCGAAGTTTCGTGAGCTGGTCGACGAACGCGCACGCCTGGGCCGGGTGTCGATGGTCATCGTGCTGGGCGCGTATTTCGGGTTGATTGCGCTGGTCGCGTTGCGGCCCGACCTGTTGCGCAGCGCCGCGTGGGCCGGCAGCGTCACGACCGTCGGCGTGATCTTCGCGATCGCCGTGATCGTGGCGGGATGGGGGCTGACGTGGCTGTATGTCCGCGTCGCGAATGACCGGTTCGAACGTCTGACCGGCGAATTGCTGGGTGAGGTGGGGCAATGAAACCGATCGCACGCGTTTCGACCGCGGCATTCGCGCTTGCCGCCGCGCCGGGCGGCCTTGTATGGGCCGGCCCCGCCGTGGAGGCGGGGCAGCGTCAGCCACTCAATCCGGCCGCCATCGCGATGTTCATGGTGTTCGTCTGCATGACGCTGGGCATCACGTACTGGGCGGCGCGCCGTACCAGGACGGTCAACGACTTCCTCACCGCCGGCGGCGGAATCAGCGGGCTTCAGAACGGCCTTGCGGTCGCCGGCGACTACATGTCCGCCGCGACGTTGCTCGGCGTCGTGAGTCTCGTCTACGCGAAGGGCTACGATGGCCTGCTTTATGTCGTCGGCTTCTTCGTCGGATGGCCGGTGATGCTGTTCCTCATGGCCGAACGACTGCGCAATCTCGGCCGGTTCACGTTCGTCGACATCATCGCCTACCGGCTCGATCCGGTCAGCACGCGCTGGATGGGCGTGGTCAGTTCGTTGACGGTCGTGTTCTTCTACCTCATCGTCCAGATGGTCGGCGCGGGGGAACTCGTTCAGCTGCTGTTCGGCATCGACTACAACTATGCGGTGGTCGGCGTCGGGTGTCTCATGATCGTCTACGTGACGTTCGGCGGGATGATCGCGACGACGTGGGTTCAGATCATCAAGGCCGTCCTGCTGATGTTCGGCGGCACGTTGCTGACGCTGTTGGCGCTCGGTCACTTCGGTTTCAGCTTCGAACGGCTCGCGCGGTCGGCGATCTCGGTACACCACGCGGGGAACGCGCTGATGGAGCCGGGCCGCCTGTTCTCGGACCCCGTCTCGGCCGTCTCGATGTCGCTCGCAACGGTGTTCGGGCTCTCCGGACTGCCGCACGTGCTGATGCGCTTCTTTACCGTTCCGAATGCACGGGAAGCCCGGAAGAGCGTGTTCGTGGCGAGCACGTGCATCGGCTTCATGTTCATTGCGATGTTCGTCATCGGTCTCGCGAGCGTCGTGATCGTCGGCACCGATCCGCAGTTCTTCGAGGGCGGACGCGTGGGCGGCGTGCTGCGCGGCGGGAGCAACATGGTGGCGATGCATCTCGCCGACGCGACGGGCGGCAGCCTGTTCCTCGGTTTCCTCGCGGCGGTGACGTTCGCCACCATCCTGGCCGTGGTGTCGGGCCTGGTGCTGGCGGGTGCGTCGGCCGTATCGCACGACCTCTATGCGGGCGTGTTGCGCAAGGGCCGAGCGAGCGGGGCCGATGAAATCCGCGTCACGCGGTGGACGACGCTGGCGATCGGCGCCGTGGCCGTCGTGCTCGGCCTCCTGTTCAAAGGGCAGAACCTCGCCTTTCTCGTGGCACTGGCGTTCAACGTTGCCGCTTCGGCGAATTTTCCGCCGCTCGTGCTTTCGATGTACTGGAAGGGGCTGACGAACCGCGGGGCCGTCTGCGGCGGCGTCGTCGGGCTCGTCTCGTCGGTCTCGCTGGTCATTCTGTCGCCGGCGGTGTGGAAGTCGGTGCTCGGGCATCCGGCTGCCGTGTTCCCGTACGATCATCCGGCGCTGTTTACGATGCCGCTGGCGTTCCTGGCGAGCTACGTGATGTCGACACTCGATCGCAGTTCGAAGGCCGACGCGGAGCGGCATGCGTTCGACGCCCAGTTCGTGCGCGCCCAGACCGGGCTCGGTGCGGAACGGGCCGTCGAGCATTGACCGGAACGAACCGCGTCGCCCGCCGCGCGCCGGTGAACGAGCCGGTGTGCGCGGCGGGTGCCGGCGCGAGGTCAGTGCGGGCGGAAAGCGGAGAGCGGCGAGTCGGGTGCCGCGAGTGCGCTGTGAATGAAATGCAGGCTGCCGAGCACCGTCTGAAGGCGGGGCGCGGACGGGCTTGCCGCATCGGTGGTCTGCATCGTCCGTTGCAGCGCGGCGATTGCAACCTGTACCGCGTGCGCGGCAGCAGCGCCGGCCTTCGGTGTCGGCGCCTCGAACAGCAGCCGGATCGCGCGGCACGCGGATGCGCAATCGTCGAGCCAGGCCGGTGCGGTGTCCGGCGCGGTTCGCGCCGCCTCGATGGCCGTTGCGTCGCGCAGGTCCGCGACGGCCGAGCCGATCTCGAGGACGGACAGAAACCATTCGACCGACTCGCCGTTTGCCGCCGGGTCGTCACGCGATATCGACCGGACCTGATACATGAGGTCGCGCGTGCGGCTTTCGAAGCGCGTGCGCAGCGTTGCGACCGAATCGGTGCATGCGAACACGACCTGCCTGCGCAGGTCGGCCAGCAGATGCCGGCGCAACCCGCGCATCGTCGGCGGCAGGAACAGCTCGAACGCGACGGACGCCATCAGCATGGACAGGACCAGCGCGATCGCGTCGTTCATGAAGGACGTCGGATCGTAGGCGACGACATTGTCGGGGCCGGTCAGAAAGCAGAAGTAGATGCAGTAGCCGATGCCGTAACCGGCCAGCGACGCACGCGTCGTCATCCAGCATCCCAATGCGAGCGGCGCGGCGAGTACCACGCAGAGCAGCGGGAAGCCGTCGATGACCGGATAGACGACGAACATGACGATCAGCCCGACGACGGACGCGAACGCGGTGCCGATCGCCATCTGGAACGCCGTGCGAGACGGGTGCGCGGAGGAAGCGACCAGCGCGCAGATGGCACCGCCGTTCAGCACGAGCAGGGCGCCCGACGGCCACGCGGTCGCGATCCAGAACGCGCTGAGCACGAGCGTCAGCAGCATCGCGCGGACGCCGGCGACTGCCGCGATGAGCGGATTGGTGCGCGGCTCGTAGGGCGTCACCCACTGTTCGCGTTCGTGCGCGGTGGCGTTCAGCGACAGATAGGTGCTCGCATAGGCGACATAGCTGCCCAGGAACCGGTCGAGCAGGTCGACCGCCGTGTCGAAATCGAGCGCGGTCGCGCCGCCGCCGAGCCGGTTTCGCGCCAACTGCGCGCGGCCGGGCAACACCGTGCGGCAGTGCTCGAGCGTGGCGGCCAGCGACGCGGCGAATGCGTCGATATCGTCGGCGTGCGTCGCGTCCTGCCGTATGAGTCGGAGCGGCTCTGCGATACCGGCCATCAGTGCGTCGATCTCCGTCAGCACCCCATCGGCTCGCGCGGCACGCAGCCGGGCGATCAGCTGACTCAATGCGTGCAGCCGTGTCGACGCCGCCATGCGCTCCGCATTGAGCCGCGTCAGGCGGCCGTTTCGCAAGCGCGTGTCGGGGCCTTCGAACACCGCTGCGCTGCGCGCGGCTTCGGCGCTCACGGTCTCGTCGACGATGCGCACGCTCAGCGCCTCGAGAAACGACCGGTCGATCCGGCCGGACAGAATCGACAGCACATCGTCCGCGAACGCGGTGAACCGCGTGCGGTTCACGCGGCTGATCTGTTCGCTGACATGCTGCGGAAAGACGAGCGCGCTGACCGCGCCCGAACTCAGGATGCCGATCGTCACCTCCGTCACGCGCGTCATCGCAGAAAGAAAGGCCGCGTCCGGATGCTGCCATGACGGGATGCCGATGAGCGCGGCCGTGTAGCCGGCGAGCACGAACCCATAGGTCCGGAAGTTGCGGTTTCGCGCGGCACCCGCGGTGCACATGCCGATCCAGAGCGCGGTGGCGCCGAGGAAGAGTTCGGGTACCTGCCCGAACAGGCCGATCAGCACCAGCATGGCCAGCAGGCCCACGATCGTGCCGCAGATCCGGTACAGGCTCTTGGCGAGCACCATGCCGCTTTGCGGCTGCATCAGCACGAAGACCGTCGTCATCGCCGTGCGCGGCATCGGGAGTTCGAGCTTCATCGCCACGCCGAGCGCCAGCAGCGCGGCGAGCAGGGTCTTGAAGATGTACAGCCAGGTGACGCCGCTCGTGCCGGCCCAATGACGGGCCGCATCGGCGATACCTGTTTTGGTATCCGAAATAGATGACGTGAATCTGGAGGGCGGCGAAGACATGATGGATGTGGTGCGCGATGCAGACGTGCGGCGACAGGACGACCGTGATTGTATTTTCCGGAGGCGCGTTCGAGTATTGCGCGTGGTGTTAAACGCTTTTTCCGGATCAGGATCGATGTGAGCGCGCGACGGCCGCCTTCCCGCGCGTTTCGTTCGTGCGCGAGCCGGCGGCGAGCCGGGTGCTCGCCGCCGGTGCGGGGGGCGCTTCTCGGGTCAGGCGCGCGTCAGCAGTTTCAACAGCGCGTGGGCGGCCGGTTCGGACGACGCCGGATTCTGGCCGGTGATCAACAGGCCGTCGACGACCACATACGGTTGCCAGTCATCGGTTTTCGAATAACGGCCGCCCTTCGACTTGAGTTCGTCCTCGACGAGAAACGGCACGACGTTCGTCAACCCGACGGCATCCTCTTCCGAATTCGAGAAGCCGGTGACGTTCCTGCCGGCGACGAGCGGCTTGCCGTCCGGCCCCTTCGCATGGCGCAGCACACCCGGTGCGTGGCAGACGGCCGCGACCGGCTTGCCCAGTGCGATGGCCTGCTCGATCAGCGAGACCGACCGTGCGTCTTCGGCGAGATCCCAGAGGGGGCCGTGGCCGCCCGGATAGAACACCGCATCGAACGCGTCGACCGCGACCTCCGACAGTTTTTGCGTGGCTGCGAGCGCGGCGCGCGCGTCCGGATCGGCTTCGAAGCGGCGCGTGGCGTCGGTCTGGAACGCGGGGTCCGCGCTTTTCGGATCGAGCGGCGGCTGGCCGCCGGCCGGCGACGCCAGCGTGATGTCGGCGCCCGCGTCTTTCAGCGTGTAGTAGGGGGCCGCGAATTCCTCGAGCCAGAAGCCGGTTTTCTCGCCGGTCGAACCGAGGGTGTCGTGGGAAGTCAGGACGAACAGAAGTTTCATGATGTCTAGGGATGGAGATGAATGATGGATGCGCGAATTCGCTTCATGCAGCGACTTCGGCGACGCGCACGACCACCTTGCCGAAGTTCTTTCCTGCCAGCAGGCCGATGAGCGCTTCCGGCGCGCGTTCCAGGCCGTCGGTGACGTCTTCGCGCGGCGTGATCTCGCCGGCCTCGACCCAGCGGCCCATTTCCGCCAGGAACGCCTGATAGCCGGTCGCATAGTGGTCGAGGATGATGAAGCCCTCCATGCGGATCCGTTTCTTCAGGAGCGTGTCGGTCAGGCGCGGCAGCCGATCGGGGCCCGGCGCCGGTTCGCTGTCGTTGTATTGCGAGATCAGGCCGCAGAGCGGCACGCGTGCGCCGACGTTGAGGAGCGGCAGCACGGCGTCGAAAATTGCGCCGCCGACGTTCTCGAAATAGATGTCGATGCCGTCGGGGCAGGCTTGCGCGAGTTGCCGTGCAAGATCGGGGGCCCGCCGGTCGATGCACACGTCGAAGCCGAGCGTCTCGGTGACGTACCGGCATTTCTCCGCGTCTCCCGCAATGCCGACGACGCGGCAGCCCTTGAGCTTCGCGATCTGGCCGACGACGGCGCCCACCGCGCCGCTCGCCGCCGCGACCACGACCGTTTCGCCCGGCTTCGGTTGCCCGATCTGCAGCAGGCCCGTATAGGCGGTGAAGCCCGGCATGCCAAGTACGCCAAGCGCATGGGACGGGCGCTCGAGATCCGTGCCGAGCGGCATGAGGTCGGTGCCGTCGGAGAGCGCGTAGTCCTGCCAGCCGCTGTCGCCCAGCACCAGCTCGCCCACCGCGAACGCGGGATGCTTCGACGCGACGACGCGGCTGACGGTGCCGCCCACCATCGTGTCGCCGAGCGCAACCGGCGGCGCGTAGGACGGCGCGTCGCTCATGCGCCACCGCATGTAGGGATCGAGCGACAGGTAAAGCGTCTGCAGGAGGACTTCGCCGTCGGCGGGCGTCGGCACCGCCGTGGTTTCGAGCCGGAAGTCGTGCGCTGCCGGCGCACCGACGGGGCGGCTGGCCAGGACGACCCGGCGATTGACGGATGGGGAATGCGGCATGGATGACCTCTGTGTAACGGTTTCGCCGCCCGGATCGGGCCGGCAGCGGCGGGTTATTCGCGTGACGGTCGAGATGCGCGGGACGACGTGCCACGACGGCACGACGCACGAACAAAGTAGACCAGTCGTCTATAGCGTGAACGCTTGCGGGCAACGTCACAGGGCATGACCTGCGGGGGTGCGCCGGGTTGCGCCATGCATCGCATGAGTGCGAGGGCCGACATGGCGGTCGGACCGTGACGCGGATCATACGGCTGAGTAGACCAGTCGTCTAGTGAGGGGGAGGCGCGATTTCGCGCTTTCCGATCGGTCCCGTTTGCGGTTGACGTGGCGCGCATGGCCACGGCGAACGGGGTATCCGTTCCCCGCAAGGGCCGTGTCATAAGGCGCTCGCCGGAATCGGGCGTTGCCGCGACTGACGGCATGCGGCCGCTTCCGAACCGTGTCGTCGATGCGGTCCGCCTCCCCATTCGGGGGGGCCGTTGGCTGCGGGAAACGCCGTAACGTAGTCGGCAAGATCGCCGTCCGGGCGGGTCGTCCGGCCGGGCGGCGC
Organism: Burkholderia sp. LK4; assembly: GCF_001043615.1. Lineage (NCBI taxonomy): Bacteria > Pseudomonadati > Pseudomonadota > Betaproteobacteria > Burkholderiales > Burkholderiaceae > Burkholderia > Burkholderia sp. LK4. Next base: position 131,285 of record NZ_LDUL01000018.1, on the reverse strand, counting down.
CATCATCGTGAACCGAGCGGGAGGATGCATGACCAGAACGGTGTTGATAACCGGTGCGGGGTCCGGATTCGGGCGAGGGGTCGCGTTCGCACTGGCGGAGCGGGGGCATCGCGTCATCGCGTGCGGCCAGATCTGGCCGCAGGTCTGGGCACTGCGTCAGGAGGCCAAGGCGCGCGGCGTGGACATGCAGGTCATCAAGTTCGATGTGACGAACGAAATCGATCGTGCGCACGCATTGACGCACGAGGTCGATGTCCTGCTGAACAACGCGGCCATCATGGAGTCCGGCCCGCTCGTGGAGATCCCGATCTCCGTGTTTCGTTCGGTGTTCGAAACGAATGTCTTTGCGGCGCTGGAGGTCGCGCAGGGCTTCGCGCGCAGGATGGTCGCGCGCGGGCATGGCCGGATCGTCTGGATGTCGTCGGTCGCGGGATTGATCAAGGTGCCGTTCGACGGCGCTTACGCCGCGTCGAAGCATGCCGTCGAAGGCATCTGCTCCGCGATGGCGGAAGAACTGCAGCCTTACGGCGTCGAAGTCGTCACGATCAATCCGGGTGCCTATCGCACCGGCTTCAACGATACCGGCATGGAAAGCATGGATCAGTGGTGGGATCAAGGCGAGCGCGTCGTCGCCCATTGGCCGAAGCGCGAACTGAATCGGCAACACGATCCCGCGGAAATGATCGACGCCATCGTCACGGTGATCGAGGCGGAGGCGCCGCCGTATCGCACGGTCAGGCCCGAATCCGCCGAGCAGCTCGTGCGCGACGAACAGGCCGCCGCATGGCAGCGGGTCGTCGGCGGCAAACAGTGACCGGCTCGAACGAGCGCCCGTCGGTCGGCGAGTTCGGCATGCGTGGCTGCGGGTTGCCGTCAGCGTCGGGTGCCGGTGCTTCCAGAGGTTTTTTCACCCCCCCGTACTGGGGGTAGAGCGGTCGACAGGACAACGCTATCGTTGGCTCATCGTCGCGACGGGCCGAAACGATGCAGGCCGGTTCGTATCGAGCGGGTGCGGTGACGTCGTCCGGTTCCGGAGCGAGGCCGCGCAGCATGAAACGGCTCGATCGTTCCGCACCGACCTCATCTGCCGATCCGACCGCGGCTGAAAAAACTGCCGGGACGTCGTGCTGAACCGCGCATGAACCCGTCGACGATTGCATTGCTCGACCGGACGCGTTCGCCTGTCCACGCGAGCCGGCAGCAGGGCAGCGCGCATGCACGCGCCGCCCACCCGGAATGTCCGGCCCGGGATCGATGCCGGCATCGTGTCAATTGCACTGCGCGACGGTTCGCGTTGCGCGGAGAAACCCGCCATGATTTTTGAAATTGCCCAGATCGAGATCCAGGAAAACGGAGAGCAGGGATTCGAGCGCGCGGTCGCCGAGGCGAAGCCGCTCATCGAACGCGCCCCCGGTTGCCATGGCTTGCGCCTGTATCGCGGTATCGAGCAACCATCGCGCTACCGCCTGATGGTGCAATGGGAAAGCGTCGCGCTGCACGACGCCTTTCGCCAGACAGCCGATTTTCAGCGTTGGCGCGAACTGGCCGGCCCCTTCTTCGTGGGCCCGCCGTCGGTCGAGCACGTGAGCGAAGTCCGAATCGCCGGTGCATGAGGCGCGGTACGCCGCCGCATCCGTGCGGCGTGCCCGGCCGGCACCGCCGGCACCCTGGGTTCTTGCAAGGAGAGAGGGGCGGTGAGGTTATCCACGATCAGCACGCAGATTCAACTGGCGAGACGGCCGAACGGTCAGCCGGTCCCGGACGATTTCCTGACGGTCGAGGTGCCGCTTCCGGCGTTGGCGGACGGCGAGGTTCGCGTACGCAACGAATACGTTTCGGTCGATCCGTACATGCGCGGCCGGATGGACGACCGGCCGTCGTATGTCGAACCGTTCAAGCTGCATGAAACGATGACGGGCGCAGCGGTGGGTCGCGTGACCGACAGCGCGTCGAGCACGTTCGCACCCGGCGATCTCGTGCTGCATCGCTACGGCTGGCGCGACATCGTGCAGGGCGCCGCAGTCGAATTCACCCGCGTCGCGGACTTGCCCGACTTGCCGAGCAGCGTTCACCTCGGCGTCATGGGCGCAACGGGCATGACGGCCTACGTCGGGCTGCTCGTGGTGGCACGCATGCGCGAGGATGAAGTCGTATTCGTGTCCGCCGCGGCGGGCGCGGTCGGTTCGCTCGCGGGGCAGATCGCGCGGCTGAAAGGCGCCGCGCACGTGATCGGCTCGGCAGGGAGCGACGAGAAAGTTGCCGTGATGCGCGAACGCTACGGATACGATGCGGCGTTCAACTACCGGCGCGCGCCGGTGCTCGAGCAGCTGGCGGCGGCGGCACCGGCAGGTATCGACGTCTATTTCGACAACGTCGGCGGCGATCATCTCGAGGCGGCCTTGTCGGCCTTCAATTACGGCGGACGGGCGGCGATCTGCGGTGCCATTTCGCAGTACGACCGCGTCGGCGTGTCGCCCGGGCCGCGGTTCATGGAAAACGTCGTCTACCGGAGCCTGACGCTGACGGGCTTCCTGCTGCACGACTATCGGCAGCACCGCGACGCGTTCGTCGACGAAATGGCGGAGTGGTTGAGGGCCGGGCAGATCGTGCACGACGAAACGATCGTCGACGGTATCGCGCGCGCGCCGGAGGCCTTTATCGGGCTGATGAACGGGACCAACACCGGCAAGATGCTGGTCAGGATCACGTGACCGATTGAACACGCGCGGTCGACCGGGCCCACGGCTCGACCGCACCGGCTTGCGGGTGGGACATGCCTGATGCGATTTCACGACTGGACGACGGGCCGCGCGTGGGTTCCGCCCGCGAATTCGCGGGTGCCCGGGTGACGGTGCTGGAATGCGACGGAAGCGTGCTGGTGGTTCGTTGGGTCGAGCCCGGCGTCCGGCACTTCGGCGAGCAGCGCTGGCGGCGTGTCATCGCGTCGCGCCGCGGCATCTGCGTGCTGACGCATGTGCCGATCTTCCCCGGCGACGCGGTGTTTCGTCCGGCGGAGCGGCCGAGGCCCACCAACGCCGGCGCGATGATCCTCGCGAACGACGCGCTGATCATGCAGCCTGGCTGAACGCGTGCCGGCGCGCACTGCGCCGGCCCGACCGGATCACGATTGCACGACGGTATTCCTGAGTACGCCGATCCCCTCGATCTCGATCTCGCACACGTCGCCGGCGCGCATCCAGTGCGGCGGATTGCGCGCCATGCCGATGCCCGACGGCGTGCCTGTCGCGATGACGTCGCCGGGCTCGAGCGTCATGACTTCGCTGATGGTGGCGATCAGCGTAGCGATGTCGAAGATCATGTCGTTCGTATTGGCGTCCTGCATGACGACACCGTTGAGCCGGGTCTGAAGCCTGAGACCGGCCGCGCCCGCAGGCAATTCGTCGACGGTCACCAGCTCGGGGCCGAGTGCGCCCGTTTCGTCGAAATTCTTTCCGACCGTCCATTGCGGCGTCTTGAACTGATAGTCCCGCAGGGTCGCGTCGTTGAAAGCCGCATAACCGGCCACATGGTCCAACGCATCGCTTCGCGCGATGCGCCGGCCGCCGCGCCCGATGACGACCGCCAGCTCGCCTTCGTAATCGAGCTGATCCGATTCCGTCGGCATGCGTATCGCGGCGCCGTGCGCGGTCAGGCTGCTGCGAAAGCGTGCGAAGAGTGTCGGATACGACGGAACCTCGTATCCCGCCTCGTGCGAGTGCTCGACATAGTTGAGCCCGACGCAGATGATCTTCGCCGGCCGCGTCACGGGCGGGAGCAGGGTGCAATCGGCCAGGTCCAGCGGCCGGCCGGCCAGCTGGAGGCGTTCGCTTGCCTGCGCCAGCGCGGCATGACCGCCGGAAACGAGGGTGTCGAGATCGCCGGGAAAGTCCGGGTCGCTACGCGTCAGTCCGAGATAACGGCCGTCACGGGACCGGATGGCGACGCCGGTGGCGCCGTCGCGGACAAAGCTGATGAATCGCATGATGGTTTTCCGATAATCGAGTCAAACAAGTGGAAGGCCCGCGCCGCGCAGACCTTCGATCGTGTGCGGGCGATGGGTTCCGCGTGATACGGGCCGCCGCCCGAGATCATTTGCCGGTCGAACCGGGCGCGCCGTCGTCGGTCACTTCGTTCATGACGGCGGCCCGAATCCGCTTCAGTTGCGCCGGATCGACCTGCCGCCGGACTTTCGCGACGTCGGAGGCGCTCACTTCGCCGGCGCGATTGCCCCAGCTGCCGCGGACGAACGTCGCGAGCTCGGCGACCTGCATGTCCGACAGCCGCCAGCCGAATGCGGGCATGGCCAGCGGCGCCGGATCGGATCGGGTCGACGGCATCCGCGAGCCGGTCAGAATCACGTGAATGACCGACGACGGATCGTCGGACGTGACCACCGCGTTGCCCGCCAGCGCGGGAAATGCCTTCATCGCGCCGCTGCCGTCCGAGCGATGGCACGCGTTGCAGTTGTCGAGGTACAGCAACGCGCCGCCTGTCGGCGTGACGCCCGAGCGCAACGCCGCGGTCGTATCGGACTTGACGGGAGGTGCCGCCGACGTCCGCGTTGCGCGAACGGGGCCCGGGCTGACGAGGTAATCGGCCACCGCGGCCAGGTCGGCGTCGCTGAAATACTGCGTGCTGTTCTCCACCACTTCGGACATTCCGCCGAACGCGGCGCTGCCGTGCGATCGTCCGGTGCGCAGAAGCTGAACGATGCTGTCCCGTGTGCGCTCGCCCGCACCGTTTCCGCCGCCGGGGCGCAGGTCGGGCGCATGCCAGCCCGCGAGCGTGTAGCCGCTCAGGTACAGGTCCGTCCCGCGTGCGTCCAGCGCCTTCTCCTGGCCCATCGGACCGTGAGGCGTATGACATGCGCCGCAATGCGCGAGCCCTTGCACGAGATAGGCACCACGATTCCACGTCGCGCTTTGCGTCGGGTCCTCGCGATACGTGCCACTGGGCCGGAACAGAAGATTCCATCCCGCGAGCAGCACGCGCAGGTTGAACGGAAAGTGGAGCCGCGTCTCGGTGTTCGGCTGGCCGATCGGGCGCACGCCGTGCATGAAGTACGCATAGAGTGCACGGGTATCGGCGTCGCTGACCTTCGAGAACGACGGATACGGCATGGCCGGGTAGAGCAGGTGCCCGTCCTTCGCGACGCCTTGGCGCAGCGCGGCCGCGAAATCGTCGTAGCTGTAGCGGCCGATCCCGTGCGTGGTATCGGGCGTGATGTTCGTCGAATAGATCGTACCGAACGGCGTTTCCATCGGCAGCCCGCCCGCAAACGGCTGGTCGCGGCGCGACGTGTGGCATGCCACGCAATCGCCGACGCGCGCCAGATAGGCGCCGCGCGCGATCTGCCCGGCATCCTGCGCGTTCGCGTCGGCCGGTTGCAACCACGTAGCCAGCGCGGTGAAAGTGCATAGCAGACCGAATGAGATTCCGGCCAGTTTCTTGTATCGCTCACCCATTGCCTTTCCTATGTCGGTAGCAGCGGACCGGGATTCTTCAGGTACTGCTCGCGAATCGCGCGCGCCGAGAAATACGCTTGCGCGCCGACCATGCCTGTCGGGTTGTAGGCCCAGTTTTGCGGAAACGCGCAGGCGCCCGTCACGAATACGTTGTGGACGTCCCACGATTGCAGGTACTTGTTCACGACGCTCGTGTCCGGACGATCCCCGCAGACCGCGCCGCCCGTCGTATGCGTGGTCTGGTACGGCCGCATGTCGAAGTGATCGCCGATCTTCCCGGCGTGGATCGACATCGATTTCGGCTTCATCGCGCGCGCGACCTGCTCGGCCTTGCCGGTGACGAAGCGCGTCATGCGCATCTCGTTGTCGTGCCAGTCGAACGTCATGCGCAGCAGCGGGAGGCCGTATGCGTCGCGATAGGTCGGATCGAGATCCAGGTAGTTCGTGCGGTAAGACATGACCGACCCAGCCGTACCGATGGAAAACGAATGCAGGTAGTTGTCCTTGAGCGCCTTCTTCCACGCCGAGCCCCATTTGGGCGTGCCTTCCGGCAGCAGGGTCTGTCCGATCGGGCGGCCGCCGGTGACCATCGCGCTGATATAGGCACCGCCGACGAACCCCGCGGCGGAATGATCGAAGTGGTCCGCATTGAAGTCGTCGAATGCCTGGCCGCCGGAGCCGGCGCCGATGAACGGATCGATGTGGACGTCCTTGTCGAAGAACAGCGAGACCGCGCTGTTCTTCTGATAGGCGAAGTTCCTGCCGACGGTTCCCGTTCCCGTCGCCGGATCGTACGGTGTGCCGATCCCGGACAGTAGCAGCAGGCGCACGTTGTGCATCTGGAATGCGCACAGTACGACGATGCGCGCCGGCTGAAACACTTCCCGGCCCTGCGCATCGAGATAGGTCACGCCGGTCGCGCGCTTGCCGTCCGAATCGAGCTGCACACGCGTCACATGGGATCGGTCGCGCAACTCGAAATTGGGTTTGGCCAGCAAGGCGGGCAGGATGCAGGCTTGCGGCGAGGCCTTCGCATACATGTAGCAGCCGAAACCTTCGCAATAGCCGCAGAAGTTGCACGGGCCGAGCTGCATCCCGTACGGATTCTGATAGGCGATCGACGCATTGGACGCGGGTATCGGAAAGGGATGAAAACCGGCGTCGCGCGCCGCGTTCCGGAACAGCGTCGCCGGATAATTGTCGGCGAGCGGCGGGCACGGATAGTCGCGCCGGCGCATGGCCTCGAAGGGATTCCCGCCGTCGACGATCCGGCCGCGCAGATTGCCTGCCTTGCCCGACGTGCCCATCACGGCCTCGAGGCGCTCGAAGTACGGTTCGAGTTCGTCCAGTGAGTAAGGCCAGTCCTGGATCGTCATGTCGCCGGGGATGAACCCGGCGCCATATCGCTGCACGTAGTGCGAGCGGATCTTGAGGTCGGCGGCATTGGCACGCCAGGTCGTGCCGTTCCAGTGCACGCCCGAGCCGCCTACCCCGGTACCCAGCAGGAATGCGCCGAGCTGCCGGTAGGGCAACGCGTCTTCGTTCGGCGCATGCCGGATCGTGACCGTCTCGTGCGCAAGATTCTGCATCAGCTTGCGCCGCTGAATGTAGGCGAGCTCGTCGGCGATGGCGGGGTACGCGAACTCGGGGCTCGTATCGCGGTTTGCGCCGCGCTCCAGGCCGACCACGGTCAGGCCGGCCTCGGCCAGCTCCATCCCCATGATCGAACCTGTCCAACCCATCCCGACGAGGACGGCATCCACTTCCGGCTTCGTGATTTGCGGCATATGCGTCTCAACCCTGTTGACCTTCGATGCTGACGGGCCCATACGGGTAGCGCTTGCCGGTCCCGACCCAGTCGAGGAAGTCCGCCCTGGCCCCGGGAAAGCCGATCATTTTCCAGCTGCCCATCTCCTTGTTGCCGCCGTGTATCGGGTCCGACAGATAGCCTTCGCGGGTGTTCTCCAGCAGAAACGCGAAGAAATCCGTCGACGAGATCGCGTCGAATGCCATCGCGCCGGACTCCAGGCGTGCGAGCACGCCGGTTTGTTCCGCGACGGGGAGTTCGGCAAAGCGCTTGCCGGCGAACGCGCGCATGCAGCGTGCGTTCGTCGCCTGGATGCCGGCCCGGTACAGCTCGCGCGGCGTGAGCCTCGACTGATAGCCGAACAGCGGGGAGGCCGCGCGAAACGGACCCTGCATGTACCAGTGCGCGGCGTAGCCGTAACCGGTTTCCAGTTGCCGGTCGATGAAGACGGGAACGTTCAGGTCGAGCGCGCCGGGCCCCTCGTCGTCGTGCGGGATCAGGCGATCCACCGCCGCGAGCACGAAGTGCCATTCTTCGGGCGTGAAGAACACCGGACGATAGGTGTCGAGCCGAACGCCGCTGCCGGCATTTTGCGTCGCCGTCGGTGCCGGCGATGCGTCGTCGCCCGAATGGCACCCGCCTATCGCGACGGCGGCGGGAACAATGGCGACGCGCTTGAGGAATACGCGCCGGCCTGACTCAGGCGCCGGCTTGTCGCCGGATGATGGGCTTTTGTTCATGGATGGGGCGGATCATTCCGTGGTGTCGTCGGTGCGCGGCCGCGAGGGTCTGCCGACCATGCAGCGACAGCGTGCCGGTACGCACTTCAACAGGCATGAGTCGGGCGGATGCCCCGGAAGGGAGACGCGCGCCGGATCATGTGTCGAAGGGGCCATGCCGCCAAAAGTACCCATGGCCCGGCGCGAAGGCAGCCCCCTGTTCGGGGAGGGCGTACAGGATCGACCCGCTCCGCGCTGCCGCGCGAGGTCGATCGGGGCGCCCCCCCCACTTAGGGAGGATTCTTGCAAAGGCCCCGACGGGACGAGGATCATGACGTCGGCGAAGCTTGCTTTTTCAAACTGACGAATGCCGCTCAACGACGCCGGATTGCCGGCGCAGTCATTGCCATCCGCAGTGACATGGGGACCGCCGCGCCAGGGGATTGCAACTGCGTTACTTGATGCCGCCGCGGATTGCGAGCCGGGCGCGGCTCTGCCGAGGCGAGATGAAACCAACCCAGGAGTCTGCCATGTCGACTATCTCTCGACGTACCTTCGTCCAGTCAATCGGTGCCGCCACATTCGCGCCCGGTGTGTTGCTCGCGTCTTCGGAAGGGGGCGCCGCTCCCCAACCTTCCGCGCCATCACAAGGGGGAGGCGGAAGCTATGCCGATTACAAACATATCCGGGTTACCCGCGATAGCGGCGTCGCCACGGTTACCCTGGACTATCCGCCGCTGAATCTGCTCGACGAGGTTCTCTCGGAGGAGTTCGACTCGCTGACCCGGCAGCTGGAACAAGATGCGAGCGTACGTGTCGTTGTCCTGCAGAGCGCCGTGCCGAAGTTCTTCATTGCCCACTCGGGCCTGCACCGTGTCGGCTCGGCGCCGAAGACGACTTCGAATACGCGCACCTTCCGCCTGACACAGATGCTTGGCGAGCGCTTGCGCAACATGCCCAAGGCCGTCATCGCGAAGGTCGAAGGGATCGCCCGCGGCGGCGGCTGCGAAATCGCGCTGGCCGCGGACATGTGTTTCGCCGCGATTGGCGAAGCCGTGTTCGGTCAGCCGGAGGTCGTGTGCGGGCTCGTCCCCGGCGGCGGCAACACGCAGCGCCTGCCGCGGCGGATGGGACGCGCCCGCGCCCTCGAGGTACTGCTGGCCGGGGAAGACTTCTCCGCGGAGCTGGCCGATCACTACGGCTATATCAATCGTGCATTGCCGGCCAGGGAACTGGGCCCGTTCGTGGACAAGCTGGCACGCCGCATCGCGACGTTCCCGCCCTCCACGATTGCACACCTGAAGCGGTCCGTGGACATGGGGTCCGACGTTTCCTTCTCCGAAGGCTTGTTGGTGGAAGCGCACGAGGCCGATCTTTGCGTGGCCAACGAAGCGATACAGGCGCGTGTGAAGGCGATACTCGCAGCCGGTGCCGAGACCTACGAAGGCGAACTCCACTTCCCGGACCTGTCCGCGAAGCTGCCCCCCGCTGATTGAGCGATGTGCGCGGCTCCGGAAGAGCGTGCGCCGATTCGATGACCCGACGCGGCACGCGTCGAGCCGGGCATGGAAATCGCTCCTATACGTGGATCAGCGTCGCACCGACGCACGTCTGATTTCGCGATCCACTGTCAGGAGGCCGCGCCATGCACGAATTCACGAACTGGAGCCCATTGGTTTCGCTGATCGCCGGGATTCTCATTCTGGTGGTACCGCGCTTGCTGAATTACATCGTTGCGCTCTACCTGATCATCATAGGGTTGCTCGGGCTTTTCGGCGGACATTTACACTGACGCGCCGCGCGGAACGGCCCTGTGCATGACCGCACAGGGCCGCTTGCTCGAGTTTCCGGAGACGCGCAATGCCGCCGGGAAATGGCGGCGCGTCGGAACCTACAAGTGCTCGACGCGTACCTCGACTGAATCCCTGGGCACGGTCAATCGCGTGCGGCCCAGCAGTGCATCCGCGGGCGCGGTGCCGTCCGGGTTCAACGGCTTCATCTTGTTGAAGGTGACGGAAAAGTAGTCCGGCGTGACCGTGGCCGACGCGTAACCCTGCGCGTCGTGGTCGGCGTGGCACAGATCGGGGTTGTTCGCCATCAGGAAGCGGTCGAGTCTGACAGGCGTCGCCGCGATGGACGCGAGCGGTGTGCCGTTCCATGCGGCCTTCAGGCAGGAATAGAAGGACATGCTGCTGATGCCGGCGCAGACGAAATCGACGATGACCGGCACCCCCGTCGCGGGATCGGGATCGTCCCGCACGACGCCGCACTGAAATGCATGCAGGTCTCCGGTGATCGCGACGACGTTACGGATCCCGTGCTCCCTCAAGTAGGCGAGCAGTTCGTGCTTGTGCGCGGGATAACCGTCCCATGCGTCGCAATCGACCACGAGGCGGGCCCCCGGTGTCTGGGGGGCACCCGGCATCACGAACCACAGACGGTTCAACATCACCTCGTTGCCCCATACCTTCCAGGTTGCCGGCGAGTCCTTCATCGCGGCTTTCCACCATTGCGTCTGTTCCGGACCGAGCAGCGACGGCGGGCGGCCCAACTGCCGGGCAAGACGCGCCTCGTCGCGTTGCAGTCCATCCTGCTTGACGAAGTAGCGCGAGCCGGCCGCATCGTCACCGTGCACCGGGTCGTGCCCGTGCGCACGCGCGATAGCGGATTCGCTCACGACATGGTCGTCGCGATACAGCCGCTCGTCCGTCATCACCAGATGCATCAGCATGCCGAAGCGAAAATCGCGGTAGATGCGAATATTCGTGTACGACGGATCGTCCGGCTCGAAGCGCACGTCGCCCCAATCCACCGGCATGTACTCTGCCCACGCGCGACTGGCGTTGCGCCGCCGCAGGGTTTCCTGTCGCTCCTCGTTGGTGTAGACCTGATGATCCTGCCAGCAATCGTCGGAAAATTCGTGGTCGTCCCAGATCGCGATCATCGGCAGGCGCTGGTGCAGTGTCTGCAAGCGCGAATCGGTACGATAGGTGCGATAGAGCGTCCGGTAGTCGTCGAGCGAATCGGCATACGCGCGGCCGTCCGCGAGCCGCTTGCCGTCGGGCAGATGCAGCGGAGAATGTGCCGGCTCGGCCTGGCCGGGGGGAGAGGTCCCGACCGTTTCATAGATATAGTCACCCACGTGCACGACGAAATCGAGATCGCGTTCGGCGGCCATCAGCGTCATCGCCTGCCAGTGGTTGACGCTCCAGTCCTGACAGGTGAGCCACGCGAAGCGAACCCGTTCGTTGGCCTCGCCGGCCTCGGGTGCCGTGCGCGCGACACCGGTCATGCTGACGTCGCCGCCGGCGACGAACCTGCAGTGGTAGGTCGTCTTCGGCGAGAGTGCCGCCACCTTCGCGCGCACGGTGAAATCGTAGATGGCCAGCGCCCTCAGCGGTACGCTGGCGACGAGCGTCGAGAAATCCGGCAGCGTCGATACTTCGAGTCGTAGCGGTACCGCGCGCGCGGCACTTCTCGCATCGTGCTGGTCGCCGCCCGGTACCGGCACGCAGCGTGTCCAGAACACGATGGAGCGATCGCGCGGATCGCCGCTTGCGACACCTTGCGGAAATTGACTGTTTTTTTTGCGCGCGGTGCTGCCCGGCAAGCCCGCTGATGAAACGTCGTGCGGGACGGCAGCGGCGGCAACCGCAATGGTAAAAAAGGCCGACGACTTGAGGAAATGGCGACGATCCATTGATCCTCCCGATCGCATCCCGCGGATGCAGGAAGCACTGCTGCAGGTGTCCGCTGCTCTCGCTCGGCAAGCTTGCCGGCGTGACGCGGCGAGGACAGGTAGAGCAGTCGATCCGGAACGTTACTGCGAAGATCGACGCCTGAAAAGTCGTAAGAACCCCATTTCGAATGCCCGCACGCTACCTCGCGAAAGGCCCCCGTATTCAGGAACACGAATTGCTGGATACGGTGCAGCAAACTCGGGGAGGGAGCAATGCACATTGGCCACACCGTCGGCAAGGTGGCCGCGTGGCTTGCCGTCATTGTCACCCTGGCGCTTGCCGCGCTGGTCATCTTCGTCGTCACGTTCGACTGGAATCGAGCCCGGCCGTGGATCGATGACAAGGTATCGGACGCGATCGGGCGTCAGTTCGCCATCAACGGTGATTTGCGTATCGATTGGCGTCGGCCGGTGAGCGAGCAAGGCTGGCGTGCATGGGTGCCGTGGCCGCGATTCAGCGCACACGATGTCACGATCGCCAATCCCGATTGGGCGCGCACGAAGCATTTCGTCGCGCTGGACATGATCAGCTTCGAAGTCGAGGCGCTGCCGCTGATCGCACGCCGCATCGTGATTCCGGCAATCGACCTGGTCAATCCGTCCGTCGACCTCGAGCGCATCAAGGACGGGCGAGTCAACTGGACGCTCAAGCTCAAGAGGCCCGCGCAGCCGGGCCGATGGACGCTCGATCTGCATCAGGTCGCGTTTGCCCAGGGTCGTCTCGGTTACTACGATCAGCAAAAGCAATTCGATTTGAGCGCCGTGGTCGACACGCTCGGCCAGCCGATCCCGTTCGGCGCGGTGGTGAAACAGCAGCAGGCGTTGGCGCAACACGAATCGGCGCGTGCCGTCGGGCCGGCAGGTCAGAAAAAGCTCGCGGCCCAGGCGCGCTCCGGCCCGGCGCAACCGGTGGTGCCGGCCTCGGGTGCCGAGGCGGCGTCCCGCGCGTCGGCCGCGGCGTCGCAAGCGTTGGCCGCGGCTTCACATGCTGCGGCGATGACGTCTCGCACCACGATAGCTCCGGCTGCATCAGGCCCGTCGATGGCATCGAGCGCGCCCGCAGCGGCCGCATCGGGCGCAACGGCTTCGGCGACAACGAGCGCATCGACGGGCGCATCGACGGGCGCAGCATCCGCGGCATCTGCCGGCGTCGGCACGTACACGATCGGCTGGACCGTCAAGGGGACCTACAGGAAAGGCGCGGTCGCCGGCACGGGCAAGATCGGCAATGTGCTGGAGGTGCAGGGCGCGCAACACCCGTTTCCGGTTCAAGCCGATTTGCGTTTCGGCGATACGCATCTGGCGCTCGTCGGCACGCTGACCGATCCGGCTCACCTGGCGGCGGTCGATCTTCGACTGTGGCTCGCGGGCACCAGCATGGCCAAGCTGTATGACGTCACGGGCCTCACCCTTCCCGAAACCGCGCCTTATGCGACCGACGGCCGACTGGTCGGCCAGTTCCGGGCGTCCGGCAACGTCTTCAAGTACGAGGACTTCACGGGACGCGTCGGCGGCAGCGACATCAACGGCTCGTTGGTGTACGTTTCGCGCGAACCGAGGCCGCTGTTGTCCGGTACGCTGGTGTCGAGGCTGCTGCAGTTTTCCGACCTTGCGCCGCTCATCGGCGCCGACACGAATGCCAGCAAGGCGCGGCGGGGCGCCGCCGTCGCGCAGCCTGCGAACAAGGCATTGCCGGTCGAGGCGTTCCGCACGGACCGCTGGAAGAAGATCGACGCCGACGTTCGATTGACCGGGCGGCGCATCGTCAAGACCGCGAGCTTGCCGATCACCGACCTGTCGACCCACGTCGTGTTGCATGACGGCGTGCTGACGCTCAACCCGCTGAACTTCGGCGTCGCGGGCGGCACGCTTGCTTCGAACATTCACCTGGACGGCAGCGGCATGCCGCTCAAGGGGCGGTTCTCGCTGCAGGCGCGACATCTGAAACTCAAGCAACTGTTCCCGACGTTCCCGGTGATGCAAACGGCGCTCGGCGAGGTCAACGGCGATGCCGCGCTGTCGGCCACCGGCAATTCGCCGGCGGCGCTCGCCGCGACTTCCAACGGGGAAGTGAAGACCTTGGTGACCGACGGCACGGTGAGTCTCTTGCTGATGGAAGCCGCGGGGCTGAACGTTGCAAACGTGGTGTACGAGAAATTGTTCGGCACGCGTGACGTCAGGATCAACTGCGGTGTGGCCGACTTCGTGGTCACCAACGGCGTGCTCGACTCGCGCGTATTCGCGCTCGACACCGAGGATGCGGTGATCGGCATGGATGGCACCGTGAACCTGCGGGACGAGACCATGAACCTGACGATCCATCCCCATACCAAGGGCTTCCGGGTGATATCGCTACGCTCGCCGCTGTACGTCACCGGGTCCTTCAAGCAACCGCACGTCGGGGTGAAGGCGGGCGCACTGATCGCGCGTGGCGGTGCCGCGATCGGGCTGGGCTTGCTGAATCCGCTCGCCAGTCTGCTCGCGTTGCTGCAGCCGGGCCGCAGTCGTTCGTTGCCGTGCGGGCAGATGCTGGCCGACATGGAGCAGCGCCCGACGGCGCCGCCGCCTGGCGTCCGACAGGGAAAGAAGGCTGTCCCGGCGTACATGAACGCGCCGCTGGCTGCTTCTGCCGCTTCCGCGCCGGCCGGTGCCGAACCCGGGCACTCGACGCGGGGGAACCGGGGTTCCTCTCACGACCGGTAACGCCACGTGCGCGGTCCGTTCCCGCGCTCGGCCGCCTCAAGTATACGCGCGAGCATCGACAGATCGCGCAGGGGGCGCGGCGATTGCGATACGCGCGTGACCCAACCCTCGTGGCGCTGATGAATCGCGACGTCGTCGTGTGCGACTCGTGCGCGCGCCGACAGCGGGCCCGGTTGCGGAATCCGATGGGCGACAAGCCGAAGTAGCGTGGCGACGCGCGCCCGCGAAGCGCGGCCGATGCAGGTAGCCGGAACACCGCGAGATCGCGTTCGGGATGCCGTTCGATTTGCGTGCCCTGTCGATTCCCGGCCGCCAGCAGGGCACCGCATCGGCGCGAACGCACGCGCATCGCGTCGACCCGTGACGACAGGTTCCTGCTTGCCGTCACCCGGTGTCCGCGGCCGATATGGACAGGGGGCGACGTCGAATGGCGGTTGAGATCGAATCGCGTGCGGTGCACAATCCGGAAACAGAATGACATCGCGCAAACGGGCCGTCTCGCTTCACGTATTCCGGCGCTCGATGACGGATGGAACGCCGTGCCGGCGATCGGCCGGCGCGGTTGTCCGTCATCGTGCGCTGCGCGGATATCACGTCGAATTCGCGGTTCCCGTTAATCGTCAATCCAGGCCGGGTCCCGATCGGCACGAGTTGAACAAGATGAATGCACCTGACCTCAATCTCCTGATTGTTCTGGATGCCTTGCTGTCCGAGAACAGCGTCGCGCGGGCCGCGGAGACGCTCGGCCTCAGCCCGTCGGCATTGAGCCGGTCCCTGGCCCGCCTGAGGGCCACGACGGGTGATCCGCTGCTCGTCAGGGCCGGACGCGATCTGGTGCCGACGCCTCATGCGCTTGAACTGCGGGTCCAGGTTCGCGCGCTCGTGGAAGGCGCGCAGGCCGTCCTGTGTCCGTGCAAGAACGCGGACCTCGGCGGGCTCGAGCGCACGTTCACGATCCGCGCCAACGAAGGGTTCGTCGATACGTTCGCGGCCGAACTGCTCGCGCTGGTGATGGAAACCGCGCCGAACGTGCGGCTGCGCTTCGCGCCGAAGCCGGACAAGAGTGTCGAGGCGTTGCGCATGGGGGCCGTCGATCTCGAGATCGGCGTGGTGGGCCATACGGGCCCCGAATTGCGTGTACAGGCGCTGTTCCGCGACCGCTTCATCGGCGTCGTTCGGGCCGGTCACCCGCTTGCGCGGGAGGAGGTCACGCCGCAGCGATATGCATCGTTCGGCCATATCAGCGTGTCGCGGCGGGGGCAACTCAGCGGTCCCATCGACAACGTGCTTGATACGCTGGGGCTGCAGCGAACCGTCGCGGCGATCGTG
Organism: Burkholderia sp. LK4; assembly: GCF_001043615.1. Lineage (NCBI taxonomy): Bacteria > Pseudomonadati > Pseudomonadota > Betaproteobacteria > Burkholderiales > Burkholderiaceae > Burkholderia > Burkholderia sp. LK4. Next base: position 115,523 of record NZ_LDUL01000018.1, on the reverse strand, counting down.
TCCGGTTTTCCCGCCGCATTGTCCCTGGCGCGCGACTCGGATTTGATCGCCAATGTTCCGGAACGGCAGACCGGGAAATCGCGGGGGGGAATGTTCAGCTTCCCGTTGCCGGTGCTGACTGCCACGTTGACGGTTTCGCAGATATGGCATCCGCGCTTCGACAACGACCCCGCGCATCGCTGGCTGCGCAGCTGCCTGCGGCGTGTCTGCGCGACCCAGGCGCCGTCGTTGTACGATGTCGGCGCACCTGAACCATGACGGTGCACACGTCACGTTCGCGCGCGTCAACTGCATGAATACATTGAGCGTGACGCATCTTCCGCGCGGGATTGCAACTCGGTATGCTCAACCTTGTCCGATTGCTGCGTCCGGCGTAATTAATCCGTATTGCATTGTTTCGTTCAATGCACTTTGATCCGCGATTGTTGCCCGATCGTTGCTGATAATGATCCCGGGCGACGCGAGCGGCACCTGGCCGAATCGCGTGCATTACTGGCTTAATAAATAAAGAAACAGGCTGGTGCTTTCGCACCAAGCACTGTCGTTTGCGCTTTCGAGGGCTGAACAGGATGATTCACGCTTCGCAGGACGGGCGTGCGCCGAGTCGGCCGGCATGGTTAATTGTTCTGGAGATGAGAATGACTCGGTTGGCATTGAACATGACACCCCCCACTGCGGTCGCGTTGAGCACGAGAGAGTGTGAAGTATTGAAATGGGCAGCCGAAGGGAAGACTGCCTATGAGATAGGCATGATTCTCGGATTGACCGAACGTACGATCAATTTTCACATTTCACGCTCCATTGCCAAGCTGGATGCTTCGAACAAGACAAACGCGGTCGTGAAAGCCGTGCTGATGGGCCTGATCGTATTCGTTTAGAAAGGACCCGGGGCGCCCGCCCCGGGAAGCCGTTTGTCAGATCGCGCCCTGGAACGCCAGCACGCGCGCCTTGAACTCTTCGGGAACCGGCATCGTCGCATTGCTCGCATAGTCGAACATCACGTGCGTCGACTGCGCGCGGGCAACGATCGCGTCGTCGCCGGCCGCGCCGTTGTCCCGCATCATCAGGTGTTCGAGTTCGAAGCTCTTCGAGCCGAAACGGGTAATGCTGCTGCGTACCGTGATCGTATCCCCGTACTGGGCGGGCTTCAGGTACTCGCACGACGTCTTGACCATGATGTGCGGCAACTTCTCCGAATACGGCAACTCCAGCAGGTCGTGCATGAACGTCAGATATGCGTGCTGAAGGTAATCGTAATAAACGGGGCTGCTGACATGCCCGAGTCCGTCTGTCTCCCGGTATTTAACTGTAATTTCAGTTTCATAATGATTTTTCGTCATGTGTATCTCCATGTGAGAGTGCGAGGTGCAATGGCGCATGTCCTCGCGATGAAAATAAATTGAATCGGATGGTTTTAGATACTGTAAAAAATAGCAGATTGAGGAATTCGATTGGCGACTGAGATAAATGACAGTCGCCAATCGAATTTGATAAAGCTTTAATTGACCCCCGTGAGTTTCGTATTGTCGAATCGAAATCGGAGAGTCAAGTGGAACAGCCTCATCTGAAAGGGACGGCGGCGGTCACCGGGGCAATGCAACTGCGCGGCGAGTTGCATGCCGACGCCGCGACCACTCGCGTGGTACGGGGCGCCCAGCGCGCACTCGCCCGCATCCTCGCGGGCAGGGACGATCGCCTCGCGTTGATCGTCGGGCCGTGCTCGATTCACGACACGGACGCCGCGCTCGAATTCGCACGCCGGCTCGCGCCGCTGCGGGCGCGTTACGCCGATACGCTCGAGGTCGTGATGCGCACGTACTTCGAAAAGCCCCGCACCACGGTCGGCTGGAAGGGGTTGATCAACGATCCGCTGCTCGACGGAAGCTATCGCGTCGACGACGGGCTGCGTCTTGCGCGTCGCCTGCTGCTCGACGTCAACGCACTCGGCATGCCGGTCGCGACCGAGTTTCTCGATCCGCTCACGGCGCCCTACCTCGACGATCTGGTGTCCTGGGGCGCGATCGGCGCACGCACGACCGAGTCGCAGATTCACCGGCAGATCGCATCCGGCCTCGATGCGCCGATCGGCTTCAAGAACGGCACCGACGGCAACGTGAAGATCGCGATCGACGCGGTCCGCACGTCGCGGGCCGCGCATCACTATCTCCGTCCGCGTGACGAAGGCGGGCTCGAGGTCGCGTCCACGCGGGGCAATCCGAATACGCACATCGTGCTGCGCGGCGGGCGCGTGCCGAACTACGACGACGTCAGCGTGACGGCCGCCTGTGCGGCGCTGCGCGATGCGCAGTTGCCGCCGCACGTCGTGATCGACGCGAGTCACGGCAACAGCGGAAAGCAGACGCGCGCGCAAATCGCCGTCTGCGAGAACGTGGCCGGGCAACTGCGCGACGGGCAGCGCGCGATTGCCGGCGTGATGGTCGAGTCGTTTCTCGTCGAGGGGCGGCAGGACATCGTGCCCGGCCGGGCCTTGACCTACGGGCAGAGCGTGACGGACGCCTGTCTCGGCTGGGAGGACACGGTTGCACTGATCGAGCTGTTCGCCGCCGCGGTTGCGTCGCGACGGCGGTCCCGAGTCGGCTTTCTGGTACCGGGTGTTCCGGCCGGCACCGTACAAGCCATTTCTTACTGAAAGGAGCTTTCTTGAACTCACCCATCGATATCGCACACGCGCTCGACTGGAAGGGGGACGGCGCAAGCCGGACACCGTTCGAAGCCTATACGAGCGATGCGCTTTACCAGCGCGAACTGGAGCGTTTGTTCTATTCGAAACACTGGTGTTACATCGGCCTCGAGGCGGAAGTGCCGTCTCCCGGCGATTTCCAGCGCACCGAAGTCGGCGAGCGTTCGGTCGTGATGACGCGCACCGAGGACGGCGAGGTGGTCGTGTTCGAGAACGCCTGCGCGCATCGCGGCATGCAGTTCTGTCGTGAACGCGCGGGGAACGCGAAGGATTTCCACTGCCCGTATCACCAGTGGAACTACGACCTGAAGGGCAATCTGGTCGGTGTGCCGTTCCGGCGCGGCGTGCGGCAGAGTGGCAAGATCAACGGCGGCATGCCGCCGGATTTCGATCCGAAGAATCACGGGTTGCGGCGGCTGCGCGTGTCGACGCGCGGCGGCGCGGTGTTCGCGTCGTTCGACCAGGACGTCGAGTCGTTCGAGGATTTCCTCGGTCCCGACATCCTGTGCTATTACGACCGCCTGTTCCACGGGCCGAAGCTGACCGTGCTCGGTTATACGCGCCAGCGCGTGCCGAGCAACTGGAAGCTGATGGTGGAGAACATCAAGGACCCGTATCACGCGGGGCTCCTGCACACCTGGTTCGTCAACTTCGGGCTGTGGCGCGCGGACAATCCGGCCCAGCTGGTCACCGACGCGCATCACCGTCACGGCGCGATGATCTCGATCCGCAGCGGCGGGGGCGGCGGCGAGGTCACGCACAACGTGACGAGCTTCAAGGAGCGCATGACGCTGAACGATGACCGTTTCCTCGATGTCGTGCACGAGCCGTGGTGGGGCGAGCCGACCGTCGTGATGTTGACGTTGATGCCGAGCGTGATCATCCAGCAGCAGGTGAATGCGCTGTCGACCCGGCGCATCCGCCCGGTCAGCCCCGGCGTGTTCGATTACGTCTGGACGCACTTCGGATTCGAGACGGACGACGAGGACATGACGCGCCGGCGGCTGCGCCAGGCCAACCTGTTCGGGCCGGCCGGCTTCGTTTCGGCGGACGACGGCGAAGTGATCGAATGCGTGCAGCAGAGCTTCGAGCAGATCCAGCACGGCAACGTATACAACGAGCTCGGCGGCCGCGAAGTCGACGAGCGCACCGACCACATGGTCAGCGAAACGCTCGTGCGCGGCATGTACCAGTACTGGCGCCACGTGATGGAGGCATGAATGACGATTTCATCCGCATTGGCCGACGCACGGCCCGCGACGCGCGGCACCGGAACGGTTGCGGCGACCTTCGCCGATTTCTACGAGCTCGTGGACCTGAACGCGCGCTATGCGTCCGCACTGGATCGCGGCGACTGGGACGCGTGGCCGGAATTCTTCGAGGAGGACTGCACGTATCAGCTGTTGCCGCGCGAGAACCATGAACGCGACTTCCCGCTTGCGCTGCTCGCGTTCGAGAGCAAGGGGATGCTGAAGGATCGCGTGTACGGCATCAAGGAGACGCTGTTCTACGACCCGTATTACCAGCGCCACCTGATCGGCACGCCGCTCATCACGTATCTCGACGAATCGCTCATCGAGGCCGAGACGAACTACGCGGTGCTGCGTACCAAGAGCGAGCAGATGAGCGACGTGTACAACACCGGCCGTTATCTCGACCGGATACGCCGCACGCCGCACGGGCTGCGTTTCGAGTCGCGCATCTGCGTGTACGACAGCGAGATGGTGCCGAATTCGATCATCTATCCGATCTGAGGAGGCGGCGTGACGACGGAATGGATCTATGCGGTCGATACGGCCGCGGTACGCGAGGAGGGGCTGACGGGCGTGATCGTCGGCGGGCGCGACATTGCGCTGTTCGCGGTCGACGACGAGATCTTCGCGACCGACAACCAGTGCACGCACGGCGAGGCGCGCCTGAGCGACGGTTTTCTGCTCGACGACGAAATCGAGTGCCCGCTGCATCAGGGGCGCTTCAGCGTGCGTACCGGTGCCGCGCTGTGCGCGCCGGTCACGGCTTGCGTGAAGACGTTCCCGGTGAAGATCGAGGCGGGCCGGGTGTTCGTGCGATTCGATACCGAAGTCGCGCATGACGAAGCGGATGCATCAACGGGAGAGCGGACATGAGTGCCTATGTGGTGGTGGATGTCGACGTATACGACGAAGTGCGATTTGCCGAATACCGGAAGCTCGGTGTGCCGACGATCGCCGCGCATGGCGGCCGCGTGCTCGCACGCAGCGACGACGTGGTCGTGCTTGAAGGCGAATGGACGCCGCGGCGCCTGGTCGTGCTGGAGTTCGACGATCTCGACGCGGCGCGCCGTTGGCACGGCTCCGACGAATACCAGCGCGCGAGGCAGCTGCGGCTCGATGCGGCCGACACGCACAGCATCGCGCTCGCGAGCCTGTGACACCGGGGCCGCGCCCGGCCGCGGCCCGCGAGACCAAGTAGGGGAAGACATGACGGCATATATCGTGTTTGACATCGACGTTCACGACGCACGTGGTTATGAGGAGTACAGAGAGATCGGCGCGCCGACCGTCGCTGAGTTCGGCGGGCGTTTCCTGGTGCGCGGCGGCGAGGCGGCAACGCTCGAAGGCGCATGGTCGCCTCGCCGCGTCGTGGTGCTCGAATTCGATTCGATCGACCGTGCAAAGGCGTGGTACGAGTCCGACGGTTATCGGCGCGCGCGGGATATTCGCGAGCGCACCGCACGCACGATCGGCATCATCGTACAGGGCGCGGCACCGGCGACAACCGTGGGAGAGCAGGGATGACCGGGACGACTTCGGCGGCGCGCGTCGCGATCGTGGGCGCGGGTATCGGTGGGTGCGCGCTCGGCGCGATGCTGCAACGGATCGGCCATGACGTGCGCCTGTTCGAGCAGGCACCGGCGTTTGCCCGAGTGGGGGCCGGCATTCACCTGAGCCCGAACCTGATGCGGGTGATGCGGCTGCTCGGCGTGCATCGCCAGGCCCTGTGGGCGGGCCAGGAACCCGATGCGTTCGCCAACCGCCAGGCGGCCGACGGTGAGCTGCTGTATCGGCTGCCGCTCGGCGAAAACGCGATCGGGCGCTTCGGCGCGACGTTCGTGACGCTCAAGCGCGGCGACCTGCATGCCGCGCTGTTGGGGGCGGTGGCACCCGGGACGATCGCGTGGGGCAAGCGTCTCGCCGGCCTCGACCCTGCGGGCGACGCGATCAGGCTGACGTTCGAGGACGGTTCGAGCGAAACGGCCGATCTGGTGATCGGGGCAGACGGCCTGCGCTCGCGCGTGCGCGAGGCGCTGCGCGGGTTCGAGGCGCCGGAATTCTCCGGGCAGGTCGCGTTTCGCGGGGCGTATCCGCGCGCGCTGCTGGGCGAACTCGCGGTCGAGGATCTGACCAAGTGGTGGGGCGACCGGAAATTCGTGCTGTCGTACTGGCTCGATCGTGCGCGCCGCGAATTTTATTTCGCCGCGATGACACCGCAGGCCGAGTGGCCCACGCAGGCCTCGTCGATGCCGGGCGACGTCGACGAGATGCAGGCGATCTTCGCCGATTTTCATCCGGCCGTGCGCCACATGCTGGCCCGCGCGCCACGCGAGTCGGTCATGAAGTGGGCGTTGTTCGAACGTTCGCCGCAGTTCGAGTTCGGCAACGAGCGCGTCGTGCTGATCGGCGACGCCTGTCATCCGATGCGCCCGTTCATGTCGCAGGGCGCGGCCATGGCGCTCGAGGACGCGACGATTCTGCTACGTGCGCTCATCGGCTCCTCGAACGCGGCGAGTGCGTTCTCGACCTATGCGCAGTGCCGGGTCGCGCGACTCGGCGAAGTGCATCGCGTGTCCGCCGCGAATACCTTCATGCACGGCCCGACCGAGCCGGACTGGGTGTTCGGCTACGATGCACTGACCGCGCACGCGTCGCCCGCGCTGCCGCCGTTACCCGTCGAGCTGGACTGGCTGGTCGGCGCGTCGCCGCTCGCCGCGCGCATGCAGGCCGCGGCGACGCGTGCGGTACCGTCGCATCGGTCGCCGCCGATGCCGCACGCGCCGGTACCGTATTAGACCGGTGCCGGGTTGCGCTCGAAGCCGCGCTGGTGCCAGTACGGGTAGGGCAGTTGCGTCGTACTGGCGGCATCGAGCCGCTTCACCTGGTCGGGCATCAAGGCCCAGCTGGCCGCCTGCGCGTTCTCGCGCAGTTGCGTCGCGTTTCGGGCACCGATGATCACGTTCGCGACGGTGGGCCGCCGCAGCAACCAGTTGAGTGCGACCTGCGCGACCGTCTTGCCGGTTTCGGCGGCGATCTCGTCGAGCGCGTCGACGACATGGTGCAGCAGGGCATCCGTGACGGGCGGGCCCTCGTCTGCGGTCTTGTGCAGCCGGCTCGTCTCCGGCAACGGCCGGCCCCGGCCGACCAGGCCCGTCAGCCGCCCCCATCCGAGCGGGCTCCAGACGATCGCGGACACCTGCTGGTCGAGCGCGAGCGGCATCAGCTCCGTTTCGTAGTCGCGGCCGATCAGCGAATAGTAGACCTGGTGCACGGCATGCCGCGTGAGCCCGTCGCGATCGGCGGCCGCGAGCGACTTCATCAGGTGCCAGCCGGAGAAGTTCGAGCAGCCGATCACGCGGATCTTGCCGGCGCGCACGAAATCGTCGAGCGTGCGCAGCGTTTCCTCGACGCGTGTCTGGGCATCGAATCCATGCAGCTGGTACACGTCGATGTAGTCGGTGCCGAGCCGCTTGAGGCTGCCGTGAATGGCATTGGCGAGGTGATGGCGCGACGACCCGACGTCATTCGGGCCTTCGCCGAGCCGGAACGTCCCCTTCGTCGACACGATCACGCGATCGCGCCGGCCGGCGATCGCCTGGCCGAGCAGCTCTTCGGCGAGTCCGTCGGAATAGACGTCCGCGCTGTCGAACATCGAGATGCCGGCGTCGAGCGCGATGTCGACGAGCTCGCGTGCTCCGGCGGCGTCCGTGCTGCCCCATTCCCTGAAGAATGCGTTGCCGCCGCCGAACGTCGCGGTGCCGAGACTCAGAACGGGGACCTTGAAGCCGGTTCCGCCGAGGGTTCGGTATTCCATGATCGGTACTCCTTGTCGAAGTGTGAAGGACTGCAGGATGGCGCCGCGAGGGCGCGGGATACGGACGGGGACGGCAGGGCATGCGCCCGCCGTCCGCCGGGGTTCACGGGGGCGACCGGTCGGCGTGCATCAGCCACGCTGTCAGCAGGACGCCGGCGAATGCGGCACACGCGCCGACGGCGAAGGCGGACGGGTAGTCGGTACGCGCGACGACCCAGCCCGCGAGCGGGCCGGTGCACGCATAGGCGACATCCTGGAACGCCGTGAAGCCGCCGAGGGCGGTGCCGCGTGCCTGCGCCGGCACGTGCCGGAGGGTGGCGACACCGAGCGCGGGAAAGACCAGCGAACAGCCGAGGCCGGATACGGTCGCGCCGACGAGCGCGACGCCGGATGCCGGCGCCGCCCACAGGAGAAGCTGGCCGATCGCCTCGACCGCGAGCGCGGCGAGCGCGACCGGATAACCGCCGAACCGGTCGGGCAGATGGCCGAACAGGACGCGGACGAGGACGAAGGCACCGCCGAAGCAACTGAGCGCGAGGCCCGCGCCTTCCCATCCGCGCGCCTGGAACAGCAGCGTCACGAACGCGCCGATCGCCGCGAAACCGACGCCCTGCAGCGCGAGGCTGCATCCGGGCCGCGCGATGATTCGCAGCACGCGGGACAGCGGCACCCGCAGGCCCGGCTGCGGCGCGACGGCAGGCAGCGTGGCGACGAGCGCGAGTGCGATGCAGGGCAGGACGATCGTGGCGCCGGCCACGGCGGCCAGCCCGCCGGCGCGCGCGAGCGCCATCCCGCAGGGCGCGCCGAGCGCGATCGCGCCGTAGAGGGCCATGCCCGTCCACGAGAGCACGCGGCCCGAGCGGGTCGCGCCGAGCGTGCCGATGCCCCACGCGAGCGCCCCGGTGACGAGCTGGCTTTCGCCGAGCCCGGACAGCAGCCGCGCGGCAACCAGCAGCGCGAGACGCGCGCCCGGGCCGGCCGGCGCCGTGGCGCTCGCGACGTAGACGCCGCCCGCGACGACGCACGACACGAGCCCCGCGCACATCGTGCGCTTCGCGCCTCGATGATCGGCGCGGCGGCCCGCGATGCTCCGCGTGAGCACGGTCGCGAGGAATTGCGCGCCGACCGCCGTGCCGACGACGAGCGTGCCGAAGCCGAGCGTGTCGTGCACGTACAGCGGCACGACGGGCAGCAGGACGCCGAAGGTCAGCGCGCCGAGAAAGACGCCGAAACAGATGAGCCGGGCCGTGCGGGCCGGGGCGATGTCGGGCGCGACGACGTTGTCGAGGTCGGGGGCGTTCATCGGAAGGAGCCGGTTGATCGGCGTCACGGACGCCGGTAGCGGATGGACCAGACGGTCAGCAGGGTCGCGCCGAACAGCAGCAGGCAACCGAACGAGAAATCGTTGAGCGCGAGCATGTGGGCTTGCACGTCGATCGAGCGGCTGACCGACGCGAGCGCGCCGGCCGGCGACATGCCGGCATGTTCGAGCCGGGCGAGCCAGTCGCCGGCAGCCGGATCGAACGGCGTGATGCGATCGACGAGGTACGTGTTGTGAACGCGCGAGCGCCGTTCGAAATAGGTCGGCGCGACGGAGGTGGCGACGCTGGTGCCGATCCGGCGCAGCGCATTCTGCACGCCCGACGCCGCCGGCAGCCTTTCGCGCGGCAACCCGGCGATCGACAGCGACACGAGCGGGGTGATGAAAAACGCGGTGGCCGCGCCCATCAGCAGCGAGTTGGCCGCGATGTCGCCGAGCGTCACGTCGGTATTGAAGCCCATGCGCCAGAACGACGCCGCGCCCCAGCCGACCAGCGCCACGGTCGCGAGGTGGCGCGGGTCGCTGCGCCCCTGGATGCGGCCGATCAACGGCGCGATCACGATGCCGGCGATGCCGAGCGGCGCGGTGGCGATGCCGGCCCAGGTTGCCGTGTAGCCCTGCTCGGTCTGCAACCAGAGCGGCACGAGCACGAGCGCGCCGTAATAGACGCCGAAGCCGACCGTCACCGCGATCGTTCCCGCCGTGAAGCCGCGATCCGCGAACAGCCGCAGGTCGACGATCGGATGCGCGTCGGTCAGCTCCCAGAGGACCAGCGCGACGAACGACACGACGCAGAGCACGGCGAGCGCGCGGATCTCGACCGCCGCGAACCAGTCGAGGTTCTGGCCGCGGTCGAGCATCAGCTGCAGCGAGCCGAATGCGGCGGCGAGCAGCAGCAGCCCGACGAAATCGACGGGAAGGTGGCGGGTCGGGTTGTCGCGCCGGCCGAGAAAGCGGGTCAGCACGAGCAGGACCAGCGCCCCTGTCGGGACGTTGACGTAGAAGATGTAGGGCCACGAGAGGTTGTCGGTGATCCAGCCGCCGGCGATCGGGCCGAGCACGGGCGCGACGAACGTGGTGGTCTGCCAGACCGACAGCGCGACGTTGCGGCGCGCGGCCGGAAACACGGCCAGCAGCAGCGCCTGCGAGAGCGCGGTGATCGGCCCGGAGGCCGCGCCCTGCAGCGCGCGGAACAGCAGCAGCGATTCGAAATTCGGTGCGAGGCCGCACAGGATCGAGGTCAGGACGAACAGCACGACCGAGACCCGGAACAGCCGCACCTGGCCGAAGCGCTGCGCGAGCCAGCCGGTCAGCGGCAGCGTGATCGCGAGCGGCGTCGCGAACGACGTCAGCATCCAGGTGCCCATGTCGGGCGCGACGCCGAGATCGCCGGCGATGGTCGGTACCGCGACGTTGGCGATCGTCAGGTCGAGCGTCTGCATGAAGTTGGCGACGCTGATCGCGATCGCGACGAGCACGAGAGCCGGGCCCTGCAGCGGCTCCAGCGGCAGTTTCGGCGCCGCACCCCGAGCGACGGGCGCCATGCTCAGGCTCCCGGCGCGCGGCGCACGGCAGCGCCGTCGTTCGCGCGGATCGTGTCGTTGACGAGGGCGTCGCCGGACGAGGCATCGTCATCGAAGATCGACGTCGCGTCGATCGGGCGCCGGGCGGCGACCGGCGCGGGGCGCACGGAGGCCGATGCGGTGCCGGGCGCGCGGTCGCCGAGCACGACCGATGCGTTCATCGACAGGCCGATGCGCAGCGGATGCGCGCGCAATTCGCCGGGATCGAGCGCGACCCGCACGGGTACGCGCTGCACGACCTTGATCCAGTTGCCGGTCGCGTTCTGCGCGGGCACCGACGCGAATGCCGAACCCGTGCCCGCCTCGACGCCTTCGATGCGGCCGTGGAACACGACGTCGGAGCCATACAGGTCCGAGCGAAGCTCGACGGCCTGCCCGGCGTGCATGCCGCGCAGCTGAGATTCCTTGAAGTTGGCCTCGACCCACACATGGTCGAGCGGCACGAGCGCCATGGCCGGCGCGCCGGGCGTGACGTGCTGCCCGACCTGCACGACACGGCGTGTCACGAGCCCCGCCAGCGGCGCGCGGATTTCGGTGCGGCGCAGTGCGAGCGCCGCACTGCGCACCCGCGCGGCCGCGGCGCGCACCAGCGGGTTCGAGTCGATCGACGTGCCGTCGACGCGGGCACGCGATGCGTCGTACGCGGCCTGCTGCGCGTCCAGCGCGGCGGACGCACTGGTCATCGCGTCGCGCGCATGGCGGATGTCCTCGCGCGATACGCCGCCGTCCTGCGCGAGGCCGAGCCGCCGCTGCAGGTCGTCGGAGGCCTTCGACAGCTCGGCCTTGCGCTGGAGGATCTGTGCCGCCTCGCGCGCCGTGTCGGCATGCGCGGTGCGGTACTCGCGCACCGCATGGGCGAGCTGGGCTACGGCGTCGTCGAGCGCGAGCTTCGCATCGGTCGGATCGACGCGGAACAGCGGATCGCCGGCATGTACCCATTCGGCGTTCTGCACCATGATCGTGTCGACCGTGCCTGCCACCTGCGGCGATACCTGCACGACATCGCCCGTCACGTAGGCGTCGTCGGTCGTCTCGGTGCCGCGCGACGTGATCCACCAGTAGCCGCCGGCCAGCGCGGCCAGGGCGAGCGCGATGAAGAACCAGCGGAAGTAGCGGCGCCGCGTGGTGCGCAGCGCCTGTTCGGCGGGCGGGGGCGACGCCGCGCCCGCGGCGGCCGGCGGGGCGGCCGGCGGAGTGTCGGTGCGATTCATTGTTGGGCTCCGGGGTGCGTTGCGCCACCGAGCGCGGCGATCAGCCGGACGTGCTCGACGGCAAGTGAGGTATCGGCGCGAGCGACCGACCGGCGGTCCTCAAGCAGCCGGGTTTCGGCCAGCAGCACGTCCAGGTAGCCGGAAATGCCTTTCTGGTAGCGCCGCGTCTCGATGTCGTAGGTCTGCTGGGCGCGTGCCAGCGCATCGCGATTCAGGTCGCGCTGCCTCGCCAGCGCGTCGAGCTGCACGAGCGAGTCGCTGACCTGGGCGAGTGCGTTGACGACGGTGTCGTCGTAGTCGGCGACGGCGGCGTTGTACGCGTCGGTCTGCGCGCGCAGGCCGGCTCGCAGCCTGCCGCCTTCGAAGATCGGTAGCGTGATCGCGGGGCCGGCGCCGAACGTGCCGCTGCTGCCGTGAAGCAGCGCGCGAAAACCGAAACTCTGCACGCCGGCGAACGCCATCAGGTTGATGTCCGGATAGAACGCCGCACGGGCCGCGTCGATGTCGGCCGACGCGGCCTCGACGCGATAGCGGGCGGCCAGGATGTCGGGCCGGCGCCCGACGAGCGCGGCCGGGAGCGTCGCGGGCAACGGCGCGACGGCATGCAGCACGCGCGGTGGCGGCGTGAGCGTGTCCGCATAGCCGGGCCCGCGCCCGACGAGCGCCGCGAGCCGGTGGCGCAGCAGCGCAACGGCCGCGTGCTGCCGCTCGACGTCGGCCTGCGCGAGCGGCAGCGGCTCGCCGGCACGCGCGACCGCGACCGGCATGTCGAGTCCCGCCGCTTCACGCTGGCGGGTGAGGCGCAGCAGGTAATCGTGCTGACGCAGCGTATCGTTCGCGATGTCGAGCAGTTGCAGCTCGAGCGCGAGCTGCAGGTAGGTCTCGACGAGCGCGGCCTGCAACGACACGGTTGCCGCGCGCTCGAGCGACTGCTGCTCGCTGGCGCGCAGGGTCGCGGCGCGGGTCAGCGCGCGCAGGCGCCCGGCAACGTCGAGATCGAACGACGCATTCAGCAGCGCCTGCGCGTTGACTTGCCAGTGGCCTGCGGCGGGGGGCGGGGTGGTGTAGCTGCGCGGCAGCCGCGTCGGCGTCGCGCTGACCGCTGCGCCGAGCAGCGGCAGGGAATCCGCCGCGCTGACGTCGGCTTGCGCGAGCGCCTCGTCGACCCGGGCGCGCTGGGCCTTCAGCGACGGCGCGCCCGCGAGCGCGTCGGCCAGCACGCGGTCGAGCTGCGGATCGCCGAAGGTACGCCACCATTGCGCGTCCACGTCGGCCTGACCCTTGGCCGCGTGAAGGGCGAGGCCCGGGTCGAGCTGTTCGACCGGGGTGATCTTCTGTTGGTCCGGCTGCTGGCCGAACGGGGCACAACCGGCCATGACGGCCGCCGTCACGGCTGCCGTAGCGATCGGACCCCATCTTCGAGTCGAGACAAGAAACTTGGACATGATCGGTTTCCGCGAGTCCGGTTGACGAATTCAACCTATCTAAAAATATATCTTTAGATATTCTCAAACAAGGAGCAACTGTCAGAAATGGCAGTCGGGCGCGCCCGTGGCGGGGCGGGAAGGGAACCGGGAGCGGGGAAGCCGCGCGCATGGGCGCGACCGTCAGGCGGACGCGGATTCGGCGAGGGCCGCCGCGACGATTTCGTCGATCGACGCGTCGCGCGTGTCGAGCAGGCGATGCGCGCAGGCCCGGTACAGCGGATCGCGCGTCAGCTGCAACTCGGCCAGCACGGCGCGCGGATCGGGCACGTCAAGGAGCGGGCGCGCGGGATCGCGCCCGGTGCGCCGGTACAGCGCGTCGATGTCGCTGACCAGGTAGATCACGTGGCAGCGCGCCTTGAGGCGCGCGCGGGTGTCGTCGCGCAGCACCGCGCCGCCGCCGGTGGCGAGGATCAGCGTGTCGCGTTGCGACAGCGCGTCGATGACGCCGGCTTCGCGGGCGCGGAACGTCGGCAGCGGAAACAGCATGGCAAGCGGGGCGCCGAAGCGCTGCTCCATCTCCCGGTCGGAATCCGCGAACGGGCGGTCGAGTGCCGCCGCAAGCGCCGCGCCGATCGTCGTCTTGCCCGCACCGGGCATGCCGATCAACGCGATGCGCGGATGGTGCGCTGCCGTCACAGCCGGCTCCGCAGCGAATGCGTCCGGCGCGTCGCCGCCGTGATACGGCGCAGGCGCACCGTATTGGCGAGGCGGTCCAGGACGCCGGTCATCCTTGCGGGCGATACGGGCGCGGCACCGGGTTGCGCGAGCAGATCGCCCAGCGCGATGCCCCCGACCTGCACGTCGTTCGCAAGCAGCGCGTCGGTCAGCATGGCGACGCTCGTATCGATGCCGGCCCACGCATGGCCGAAATCGGCGAGCACGCGGCGCGAGGTCGCGGGTGCCGCGAGGCAGTCGCGCCAGGGCACGAGTACGCCGCCGACGGGCGCCGCGCCACGCGCGGTTTCCAGCAGCCGCCAGCCGCGCGCGGTGGCGCCGTTCCGCGTGCACCAGCGGCCATAGGCCGTCGCGGACGTATCGACGACCAACGCCGTCGGCAGCCGCAGTCTGCCGAGCCGGCGAAGCAGCGCGGCCCGCGCATCGTCGTCGACGTCCGGGGTGGCCACGCGCTGCACATGCGTCAGCAACTCCAGCTCGTCCTCGTAGTCCGCGCGCAATGCACGCAGCCATGCGCCGGTGTCTCGACGCAGCGACGGCGGCACGACCCCGAGCAGGACCAGCAGGCGATCGTCGTGGCCGTCGCAGATGGCCCGCACCCGGCGCGCGACGGCGGTATCGGCGGACGCGGCACTCATGTTGCGCTCGGCTCGGCAACGGCGCCGGCATCGACGCTCGGCGCGCGCGGGTAGGAACCGAGGATTCGCAGGTCGGCGGCGGTCGTCCTGATGTCGTCGAGGGCGGCACGGACATGCGCGTCGTCCTGGTGGCCGTCGATGTCGACGAAGAAGCGGTACGCCCATCCGGCGGCGCGGCCGGGGCGCGCGTCGAGCCACAGCACCGAGATCCGGTGCCGCGCCAATGCATCGAACACGCCTGCGAGCGCGCCGATCGTATCGTCGAGCTTCAGCAGGAGGCTGGTGCGGTCGTGGCCTGTCGGCTCCGCCGGCGGCCCGCCGAGGACGAGAAAGCGCGTGCGATTGCCGGGTTCGTCCTGGATCGCGTTCGCCACGATACGCAGTCCGTATCGATCGGCCGCCCGTTCGCCGGCGATCGCCGCGCAATCCGTCATGCTCGCTGCTTCGCGGGCGGCCGCGGCGTTGCTCGCGACAGGCACGCGGCGCAATTGCGGCGCATGCGCATCGAGCCACGCGCGGCACTGCGCCAGCGCCTGCTGATGGCCGAGCACGCAGTCGACGCCTTCGAGCGTGCCGGATGCGCTCAGCAGGCAGTGCGCGACCGGCAGCACGATCTCGCCGACCACCGGAGCGGTTGCGTCGGCCAGCAGGTCGATCGCGCGCGTCACCGTGCCTTCGGTCGAGTTCTCGATCGGCACCACCGCATGGTCGACGTTCGCGGCCGCCAGTGCGGCGAACGTCGCTTCGAGCGTGTCGCACGCATGTGGACGGATCGGGGCGCCGAAGTAGCGCTGCATCGCGGCCTCGGTAAAGGTGCCGGGCGGGCCGAGGAACGCGACCGACGGCACCTGCTGCAACTCGCGGCTGACGCGGAACAGCGTGTGCCAGATCGCCGCGACGTGGCGCGCCTGCAGCAGCCCGTGCGGCCGGGCGCACAGCCCCGCGACGATTTCCGTTTCCCGGGCCGGCTGGCGGATCGTCCGGCCGTCGAGCGCCTTGAACTGGCCGATCGCGGCGGCGTGCTGCATCCTGCGCGCGATCAGCGCGAGCAGTTCCTGGTCGATGGCATCGATCTGCGCGCGTTGCAGCGCGACCGGATCGTGAGCGGGCGAGGCGGTGGCGGTGAGGGTCATGACGGTACCGTGGAGGTAGCGAAAGAATGCGGGTGCCCGGTCAGTGCGCGGCGGCGTGCCGGCCGATGCGGGCGGACTCGTGACGCACGCGTTCGAGTGCGACGCCGTACTCGATCTCGAGCTGCGCGACGATCTGCTCGACGCTCAGCACCGTGTCCATCGAGCCCACGCCCTGGCCGGCGCCCCAGATGTCGCGCCACTGGCGCGCGCCGGATTCGGGCGAGAAATCGAGGCGCGCGTGCTCGCTGCGGGGCAGGTTGCGGACGTCCATGCCCGCGGCCTCGATGCTCTGGCGCAGATAGTTGCCGTGCACGCCGCTGAACGCATCGGTGTAGACGATGTCGGCGGCCGTGGCCTCGACGATCGTGTCCTTGTAGCGCTGCGCCACGTTGGCTTCGTGCGACGCGAGGAAGCGGGTGCCCATGTACGCGCAGTCGGCACCCAGTGCAAGCGCCGCCGCGATGGCCGCGCCGGTGGCGATCGCGCCGGACAACGCGATGAAGCCGTCATGCAGGCGGCGCACCTCCGACACCAGTGCGAACGGGGACAGAGTGCCGGCATGGCCGCCCGCTCCGGCCGCGACCAGGATCAGGCCGTCGACACCGGCCTCGAGCGCTTTTTCCGCGTGTCGTACGGTCGTGACGTCGTGCAGGACGACACCGCCGTAGGCGTGCACGGCTTCGACGATCTCGCGCGGCGGCGCGCGCAGGCTCGTGATCAGGATCGGCGTGCGCCGGTCGATGCAGATCCGCAAGTCCGCTTCGAGCCGCGTGTTGGTCTGATGGCAGATGTGATTGACCGCGTACGGCCCCACGCACGCATCCGGACGGGCGGCACGGTGCGCGGCGAGTTCCTCGTCGATGCGATCGATCCAGTCGCCGAGCTGCGCGCTCGGTCGTGCATTGAGCGCGGGAAAGGCGCCGACGATCCCGCTCTTGCACTGCGCCAGCACCATCTCGGGGTAGCTGGCGATCAGCATCGGCGATGCGATCAGCGGCAGGCGCAGGTCGTGCAGCGGCGTCGGGCGCATCGGGGTGTCTCCTCCAGTGGTGCTCATTGCGCGACCGGTGCACGGTCGCGGCGCTCGGCAAGCCGCTCGTGAAAACTGTCGCGACCGACCGCGCAGCGTGTATGGATGCCTTCGCCGACGACGCCGGCCGCATCGCGAACCGACACCTTGTAGGTCATCATCCGGCCTTCCACGGAGATCAGCTCGGCGTCCACCGTGACTTCCCAGTCGGGCGGCGTCGGAGCGAGATGCTTGATCTCGAAGTTGTAGCCGACCGTCATCAGGTCGGCGCCGAGCAGGTGATCGGTTGCCTGCATGCAGGTCTGCTCGATGAAGATGATCATGATCGGGCTGGCAAGCGCGTGCGCTTCGCCGCCCCATTGATCGGCAAGCGAAATCGTATCGACGCGGTGCGTGGCACGGGCACGGAGGCCGGGCTGGATGGTCAAGGCAGACTCCTTCGGGATGAGAAACGAAAAATCGAGCATTCAGGCCGCGTGCATGTGCGAGGCCGTCGCGCGTCGCTGCATCTGGCTGAAGATGTTGCGCGCGTGCATCTCTTCGGTGCCGCCCGCGGTTCCCATGGCGAGTGCGTCGGCAACGAATGTCGCGAGCGGGCCACGGCGATAACCGTCGCTGCCGTAGATCGCGAGCAGGTGCAGCGCGGCCTGGGTCAGGTCGCGGGCGCCGCCCAGTTTCGCAATCGAGCAACTGGCGAGCGCGGACGGGTCGCCCGCCCGCAACTGGTCGAGCGCGGCGAGTGCCATCCAGCGCGAGCGCTCCGCACCGACATGAATGTCGACGAGCCGCCGCTGGACATGCTGATGCTTGTCGAGCGTCACGCCGAGCGCGCCGCGTTCGCCGACATACGCGAGTGCGTCGTCGAGGAACGGCCCGACCACGTCCGCGCACAGCAGGCCGAACAATGCGCGGTTCATCGACGCGATGTCCATCAGCACGCGCAATCCGTCCTTGGGACTGCAAAGCAAATCGTCCGTGCCGACGGGAACACCGTCGAACGTCATGTCGCCGATCGGCAGATCGGCGACGCCCAGGGTTTCCTGGGGCGCGGTGCGCGTCACGCCGGCGCACTGCGGATCGAGAAGAACCAGCGCCGTACCGGGGCGACCGTCGTGCGTGGCGCTCGCGGCGACGAGGATCAGTGCCGCGTCCGGGGCGTGGCTGATGTTGTACTTGTGACCGTCGAGGCGGCCATCCTGGCCGTCCAGCGTGACGCGGCTCTGCAGTGCGCGGATTTCGGTGCCGGTGCCTTTTTCGGAAATGGCGGTCGCGGCCACCGCGCCGGACGTCAGGGCCGGCAGGAAACGGTCGCGCTGCGCCGGTGTGCCGTGGAGCAGCAGCGCGCGTATCACGGTCGCCTGATTCGCCAGCGCCATCGCGAAGCCGACGGATCTCGTCGCGGCCACGATCGCCTCGAATGCGGCGATGAACACGTTCAACGACGCGTCCGCGCCTGCGTCGCGGCCGGCGCCGAGCGTGCGCCACAGACCGGCTTCGGACAGCGCGCGCCAGGTTGCCCAGTCGAAGCCGCGGCGCGGCGACGGCGCGAAGTGACGCAGCGCGATGGCGCGGTAGGTGGCGGCAGCAGCGCGTTGATCGGGGGTGGCTTCGAAGTTCATGGTGTCCCTGAGGCGATGCGGATGCGGTACGGCCAATCTATCCAAAACCCCGGGGCGGAGAAACTGTCATTTTTCGCAATCGCTCATCGGCGATGACGGTGCGTTTGCGGACAACGCCGGCCCGCCACGCAAACAAAAATCGACAAATCGGAACAGATGGGCGCGGTGTTCCCGCCTACCATCCGGACGTGCTTCGCGCGTTCCCGCACCGCTGCGCGATCGGCAGATGCATCGCCTGCATTCCGCTGCACGTGACTCCCTCGCACCCTCGCACTTTCGCATCCTGACGAGCCGCCAACAGGCAAAGGATTCGCCATGTCCGCAAGATCATTCGCTTCATTCGTGCTGATGCTGCTGCTTGCGGCGTGCGGCGGCGACTCGGATTCGTCGGTGCCGGGCGGCCCGGTCGCGGCGGCTTCGGCGCGCGCTTCGCAAGCCGCCGCGTGGAAGCCGCTCGTGCCCGGCACGAGCTGGCAATGGCAGATCGACGGCAACCCGATCAACGAGACGGTGCTGGACGGCGTGAACAACGCCCGCAAGATGTACGACGTCGACATGGAGCTGACCGATGCCGGCACGATCCAGCGCCTGAAGGCGAAGGGCATCACCGTCGTGTGCTACATGGAGGTGGGCGGGCGGGAAGACACCCGTGGCGATGCCGGCCGGTTTCCCGACAGCGTGCTCGGTTACCCCGTCGAGGGATACGAGGATCACGAACGCTGGCTGGACATCCGTCAGACCGCGATCCTGATGCCCTTGATGCTGGCGCGTCTCGACATGGCGAAGAAAAAGGGCTGCGACGGCATCGAGCCGGACCTCGACGACAGCTATCGCCAGGAAACGGGGTTTCCGCTGACGCGCGACGACCAACTGCGGTACAACACGGCGCTGATCGCCGCCGCGCACGATCGCGGGATGTCGATGGGCCTGAAGAACGGCTCGGGTATCGCGGCCGCGATGGCGAAAGTGGCCGACTGGGCGCTCAACGAGCAATGCAACAGGTTCCACGAGTGCGGCGGTTACGCGAGCTTCATCGCATTGAACAAGGCCGTGTTCAACGTCGAGTACACACGACCGGACGGCATGACGCTCGCGGCGTTCTGCCCGGCGGACAACCAGGCCGGGTTCGACGGCATTCTGAAACTGTCGAGCGACACGCTTTCGGCGCTGCCGCGCGCGGCCTGCCGGTTCGAGTGAGCGGCAACGTTCCACGTACGCCACCATTGGCGTTGCTGTTCGATCAGGTCATGCCATATCGCGGATGGACGAGAAGCTGCCGGAGAGTTGGATACGTTTCGCGGTGCGAATCGTTCCGCGCGCTTTCTTGCAATCTGTGAGCGATGCCGCAGCGGCGCGTTGATGGAGGTCAAGCACGATGGTTCGGGCCGATCCGCACTCGATGGTGCGCGTTATACGGGCGCTTCGCCGGATTGATCGAGGCACGCCCCCTGTGCCGCACGCATCTTGCCCGAATCGTCCGATCGTCACGTATCGGGAATGCAGGCGGACGGGGCGCGGGCGGATCAGAACCGATCGAGCCGTGCGAGGATTTCGTCGGCGCGGCGCAGCAGCGTCTTGTCCTGTTCGGCCGTCGCCCTGACGGCGTGCAGTCTTGCACGCCAGTATGCGGGATCGCTGATCGACGTCTTCTTATGGAAGTCGCCCCGTGCCTGTTCGAGCAGTCGAATGGATCCTTCGATATGGGCGAGCTCGCGTTCGACTTCGTAGTACCGGTTCATGCATGGACCTCTTCAGGACGGTGATTCATGATGGATTCCGGCCGACCGCGACGCATTGATTTCATGCAAGCCGGATACGGCGTTCGGTCTCTCCGGAGAAAACCGGATGATGCGGAGTGCTACGTGGACGACGTGCGGCCGACATGCGACCGCGAGCGGGAGTCCGAGCGGCCGACGTGAAGATACGTACGCTACCGTGGCGTTCCGATCTGCTGACCAAAGGCTAAACGATCAAATTGACGTGTTCCTGACAGACACGCAAAGCGGATCTCCGGATGGCATCACGTCAGATGAATCGCCGGTAGTGAGGGGCGCGTGCGTGCACTTGCTGACCTGCGTCAAGACCGCTTGTGCTGCAAGAGCGAAGTTGAACGCTTGCGCGTGTCGCTTTCGATCGGGAACCGACATGCACCGTGCCGTCCGCGTCTTCACGTTCATGATACGGGCCTCCACCATGCCTTCCCTGTTTGCGCACACGTCGAATCCCCGGATCATCACGCCGCCCGTCGCGCCACACCGGAATCGTCCGGTCGACGCCGACGCCGACGGCGACCGGCTGCTGAGTCCCCACGAGATCGCGATCCTGATAGTGCTCGCCAGCGAGCCGCGATGCCAGCAGGGCGACCCCGCCGACCTTCGCCGTCTGGTCGATCGCGGCCTCGTGCGACTGGATGCCGCGTCGCTTGTGGAGGTTCCCGCGCGCTTGTCGGACGACGGCTGCCGGATCGTGTCGCGCTTCGCCGAGTGCGATCGCCCCGGCCGCGACGGCAACGCCGGCTTCACGGCCGCGCGCCGGACGGCAGCGGCCACGGCATTGCGCGGAACGCCGCACGGCGCACCGCGCTGACCTGCATCAATTTCCGGTTGCACGGCCGGATTTACCGTTGTTTTCACCGGATGCGAACGGGCGCGCATGGCGACGGGAACCGATCGCGTCACGCGCCGATGATCCGCTTCGCCCCGCCCGGGAGAACGAACATGAATGCTGCGATGCTCTGTACCCGCGATGTCGCGACGTGCCCCGCCCGGACGACCGTCGTCGAGGCAGCCGCCAGGATGCGTGACGCGCATGCCGGCGACCTGGTCGTCGTCCATGAACAGGAAGGACGATGCAAGCCGATCGGCATGGTGACCGACCGGGACATCGTGCTTGCCGTGGTCAGCCCCGGCGCGGAGGCCGACGCGCTGTTCGTCGGCGACATCATGTCCGCGCCCGTCGCCGTCGCGGATGTCGACGACGATGTCTGGCTGCTCGCGAAGCGGATGCGTCAGCACGGCGTGCGCCGGTTGCCGGTCGTCGGCGACGACGGCGAACTGGTCGGTATCGTCTCGCTCGACGACCTGCTTCGCGTGGCCGCGGCGCTGCTCGACGAATTGCGCCTCGTGGCGGCGCGTCAGCCGTATTTCGAGGAGAAGCAACGCGACTGATCCGGCGTGCACCGCGTTCCGCCGCGGCGTGCCTGCGGCGACCGCGCGTGCGGGCATGTCGCCGCGCGCCACCGGGTATCGGTGGCCGCGCGCGAAGCGGCGCTGGACGTTTCAGGCGGCGGCATGGCCCGTGTCGATCTGAAGCATTCGGACACGTTCATCTTCCGAACGCCGACCGCGCCCGCATCCGTCGGCGCGACCCGGGCCGGCTGCCGCGGGACGGTTGACGCAGGTCAACGCGACTGTCCCGCCCGCCCCTGAAGATGAACCGCCATCATCGGCCGGGAGGGGCACCGTGGAGCACCATGCGGAGGTATTGCGCGGCGGGCGCTGGACACTGCCCGCGCCGGGCTGGCGGGATCTCGCCGCGGTGCTGATCGTCATCGGGTTCCTGATGCTGGCCGGCGTCTCGGCGCACCAGATGGCAGGCCCGCTCGCCGTCGCGCATCCCCCGGCCATCTCGTTGTCCCCCGCGGCGCTGCCCGGTTATACGCTGCGTACGGTCTCGCGCATGTTCGCGGCATTGCTCGCATCGCTTGCCTTCACGTTCGTCTACGCGACCGCGGCGGCCAGGAGTCGGTCGGCCGAGCGGGTGCTGATTCCGTTGCTCGACGTGCTGCAGTCGGTGCCGATCCTCGGCTACCTGTCGTTCACGGTGCTGTTCTTCCTGTCGCTGTTTCCGGGGCGGATGCTGGGCGCCGAATGTGCGGCGATCTTCGCGATCTTCACGAGCCAGGCGTGGAACATGACGTTCAGCTTCTACCAGTCGCTGCGCACGGTGCCGCGCGATCTCGACGAGACAAGCCGCAGCTTCCGGCTGTCCGCATGGCAGCGCTTCTGGCGCCTCGAGGTGCCGTTCGCGATGCCCGGTCTCGTCTGGAACGCGATGATGTCGATGTCGGGCGGCTGGTTCTTCGTGGTCGCGTCGGAGGCGATCGCGGTCGGCGACCTGCACGTCGACCTGCCGGGCGTGGGCGCCTATGTCGCGCAGGCGATCGCGAACCGGGACCTGGCCGCGGTGGGCTGGGCGATCGTCGCGATGAGCGTCGCGATCGTCCTGTACGACCAGTTGCTGTTCAGGCCGCTGGTCGCGTGGTCGGAACGGTTCCGCCATGGCGATGCCGTGCCCGCGGTCGTGCCGCGCAGCTGGATGCTCGACCTGTTCCACCGGTCGCGATGGATGGCCCGTGCCGGCGGCCCGGTCGGCATGCTGTTGCGCCGCGCGGCGCGTGCGCGGCTGCCCGGGGCCGCATGGCCGTGGCGCGGCCGGATGGCGCTGCCGCGGCACGCGGGTGACGCGCTCTGGTTCGCGCTGTGCGCGGCGGGAGGCGGGTATGCGGCGGTTGTCCTGTTCCGGCTCGAACACGCGGCGCTGACCTGGACGGACCTGCGCGTCGTGGCGGGCGAAGGGGCGCTCACCTTCGTTCGCGTGACGGTGCTGGTCGTGATCGCGTCGGCGATCTGGGTGCCGATCGGCATTGCGATTGGTCTTCGACCGCGCGTGGCCGCCCGCATCCAGCCCATCACGCAGTTTCTCGCCGCGTTTCCGGCCAACCTGCTGTTTCCGGTCGCGGTGTTCGTCATCGTGCGCTACCGGCTCGCCCCCGATGTCTGGCTGCCGCTGTTGATGATCCTCGGCGCGCAATGGTATGTGCTGTTCAACGTGATCGCCGGAGCGAGCGCGTTTCCGGCCGACCTGAGCGAAGCGGCGGCATGCTTCCGGGTCCGGCCGGTGACCTGGTGGCGTCGCGTCATGTTGCCGGGTGTGCTGCCGTACTTCGTGACGGGCGCGATCACCGCGTCCGGCGGCGCATGGAATGCGAGCATCGTCGCGGAGGCGGTGAGCTGGGGCAGCACGCGCCTGAATGCCGGCGGACTGGGGGCCTATATCGCGCAGATGACCGGCGCCGGTGACTTTCCGCGTATCGCGCTCGGTGTCGCCGTCATGTCGCTGCTCGTGATCGCGACCAACCGGCTCGTGTGGCGCCCGATGTATGCGTTCGCCGAGCGCAGGACGCGGTTCGATTGAGTCCGGGCCCGATCCTTTATCCGCGGGAGACCGATGTGTCGAATCCCGGTGAATGCAAGGGAGCGTACGAGGCGGGCGCGGCCGCGCCGTCATCGGAGCAGGCGCCGGTCGTGCTCGAGATGCGCGGCGTATGCAAATCGTTCACGAAGCCGTCCGGCGAGCCGTTGCACGTGCTGGCCGATATCGACCTCACGCTCCGCGAGGGCGAGATACTGGGGCTGCTCGGCCGCTCCGGCTCGGGCAAGTCCACGCTGCTGCGGATCGCGGGCGGGCTCGTCGAGCCGTCGTCCGGCACGGTCGCATATCGCGGGGCGCCGCTTGCCGGCCCGACCGCCGGCATTGCGGTGGTGTTCCAGACCTTCGCGCTGTACCCGTGGCTGACCGTCGTCGAAAACGTCGAGCTCGGGCTCGATGCGCTGGGCCTTCCGCCACGCGACGTGCGCGAACGGGCGGCCGCCGCGATCGAGTTGATCGGGCTCGACGGTTTCGAATCGGCTTATCCGCGCGAACTGTCGGGCGGCATGCGTCAGCGGGTGGGGTTTGCCCGCGCGCTCGTCAGCGAACCCGTCCTGCTGTTGATGGACGAACCGTTCTCGGCACTCGACGTGCTGACCGCGGAAACGCTGCGCACCGATTTTCTCGACCTGTGGGACGCGCGCCAGTTGTCGACCCGGTCGGTGATGATGGTGACCCACAACATCGAGGAAGCCGTGCTCATGTGCGATCGCATCCTGGTGCTCGGTGCCGGCCCGGCGCGCATCGACGCCGCGCTGAACGTGCCGTTGCCGCGTCCGCGCAACCGGCACGACCCGGCCTTCCAGGCGATCGTCGGCAAGATCTACGCGACGCTGACTGCGCGCATCGCCGACGCGGCGGCGGCTCGCGCGGCGGCCGGCGGCACGCTGGCCATGGCGCTACCCGACGTGACGAGCCACCATCTCGCCGGGTTCGTCGAGACCCTGGCGGCCGCGCCGTACGACGGCCATGCGGAACTCGGCGCGATTGCCGCGGCGCTCGCGCTCCGGGTCGACGTGCTCCATGCGACCGCCGCGGCGCTCCATCTGCTCGCCTTTGCCGAGTGGCACGACCGCACCCTCCGGTTGAGCGCGGCGGGCCACGTGTTCGCGCACAGCGACGACGAGGCCCGGCGGCGTCTGTTTCGAGAGCATGTCGTCAAGTTCGTGCCGCTTGCCGCGCATATCGACGAAGTGCTGGACGAGCGCGCAGGGCATCGCGCGCCGCGTGAGCGCTTCGAACTGGAGCTCGAGGATCATCTCGATCCGCGCAGCGCGGAACAGGCGCTGCGCGTCGTGACGGACTGGGGCCGCTACGCGGGGCTGTTCGACTACGACGACCATACGCGCACCTTCGGCCGTTGATCATGCGGGGCGCGGCCGGCTGAAACGGAGCGTCGTGACATGGCGTCAAGTCATCCGGGCGGCGCGCTACGCGCGTAGCGCGGCGAATAACGGCGCCCAGAACGCGCGGCTCCCGTACGCCGCGACGTCGCACTCGGTTTCGAAGCGGATCGCGATCGCGGCCTCGGCTCCCGCCAGCGGCTCGGCATGCTCGACCTGCCGGGCCAGTACGGCCGTGTCGGCATCGGATGCATCGCGCCCGTGTGCGACCCGGGCCGCGACACGGGCGGCGAGCGTCGCCGGGCTCGCGGTGAAGTCGAGAATCGCGACGCGCACGCCGCGCTGCTCGGCGAGCGAAATGAAGGGTGCCCGGTTGCGCCGGAGCAGGAACGTCGCGTCGACGATTGCCGTATAGCCGCTGGCGAGGACCTCGCCGGCCTGTGCCCGCAGTCTGTCGTAGACCGCGTCGATCGCCGTCTCCGAATAAGCGGCGAGCGGCAGCCGGGTGTCCTCCGGTGCGCTGGCGAAGCGCTTGCGCTCGGCGTCGCTGGACAGCCGGATCGCGCCGAGCTGTTCCGCCAGCGCGCGGCTCGCCACCGATTTGCCGGAACCGGACATGCCATGGCAGAGCAGCAGCAACGGCCGCGCATCGCGGCGTGCCCGCGCCATGTCCGACGCAAGGCGCAGATAGCGGCCGCGCGTCGCCTCGTCGCCGCGCAGCCGCGCGGTCAGCGCACGCACCAGCGCACGATAGGCGAAGTAGCACGGCAGTACGGCCAGCGCCGCATGGTCGCCCGTACGTGCGAGCCATCCTGACAGGAGGCGGTGGGCGCAATCTGCCCGCCCGCGGGCGGCGTAGTCCATCCATGCAAACGCGAGATCGCTCGCCACGTCGATCCAGCGCAGTGCGTCGTTGAACTCGATGCAGTCGAACATCAGGATCCGGTTGCGCCAGCGGACGACGTTGTCGAGATGCAGATCCCCGTGGCAGGCGCGCACGAAGCCGTTCGCGTGCCGCTCGGCGAACTGCGGCGCGAGACGGGCCAGCTCGGCCTCATACCAGCGTCGCAGCGCGGCTTGAGCGGGCACCGTGACGTCGAGCGTGTCGCACAACGCCTGGCATTGGGCCACGACATTCGCCGCGCTGCCCGGGTAGCCGCTCGGCGCACGGCGCGGTGCGTGCAGATGATGGCGGGCCAGCGTCTGCGCAAATGCGTCCGCGTCCGCCAGCCCCGTGTCGTGCGATGCGCTGCGGACCGACAACATCGCTTGCGCGTCGAACCGGCGCATGCGCACCACATACTCGCCGGGCACCGCCGGCTGCCGGTGGCGGTGCGTGCCGGTTCGCACGGGCGGGCCGAACGTGCTGCCGCGGCCGCGCGCGACGATCGGCCAGACGCCCAGGTACAGCGGGCCGGCGAACGGCCGGTTGAGCGACCATTCCGCCAGCGCGCAGCGGCGGCGCTGCGCCGGGCGCACGAGATCGACGAACGCGAATCGCACGGGCTTGATGCGCTTGTACGCGTAGCGTCCCGCCAGATACACGACGGACAGGTGGGTTTCGATCCGTTCGATCCGGCCGGCGGGATGCGGATAGGTGGCAGGCCGACGCAACGCGCGATCGAATTGCAGGGTCTTTCGTCGTGCGGCTCCGCGGCTCGACGTGAACGGCAGGCGTGGTGCTCGGGACATGATGAACGGAACGATGGGCAGGGCGCTTGCATCGCGCCGTGCCCGCAGGTTGTAGTCGAACGGAAGCGGCGCGTTCCGTCTGCTCGATGTCGCGGGATCGGGCCGGCAGGCTCGGGGCACGCGTGCGACGAACCCTATTGCAGCCGACTGTCGCCCATGCCGGCTTGATGCGTGTCAAGCGCGTTGACCGTGCGCACCCGGACAGCCTGCCGTGGCCCGGCGCCGGCGCGGTAGCGGCGCAACGCCGCCCGCATGCACGTCGTCGGCACCGTTGCGGCGCGTGTGGTACGCACCGTGCCGGCGCGCGCTTGACGCAGGTCAACCGCATTCCCCATGGCGCCCCTACAGTCGATTCGGGCGATGCGGCACGTGACTGTGTACCGAATGCGGGATGTCGGTGCGTCACGCGACCGGGTTGGCGTCGAGCGGATTCATGCCGCCGGATGGCGAGCGGAACGCGATGCGTTGCGAGGCAGTGAAAATGAAACAACGGATGTGGGCCGTCGTCGTGTTGCTCGCGTTGGGTGCGTGCGCCGGTGCGGAGCGGAACGCGGCCTTCCGGTCGACGGAAACGCAACTGTTCGCGGCGCGCCAGGCCGCGGCGCTGCCGTGTTCGACACCGGCCGAATGCGATCGCGCCTGGCGCGTTGCGCGCCGCTACGTCGAAGGGCATTCGTCGACCCGGATCACCCGGGCCGATGCAGACACGATCGAGACGGCGCCGCCGTTCCTGGCCGGCGAAGTCTATGTGTGGGCATCGCGCACCGCATCGGGCGGCGGCGCGGCGGTGATCCGGCTCAAGGCGATGTGCAAGGGCATGTACGACAGCGATGGCGGCCCGGGATGGCGGTACGACGCATGCGCGACGTAGATCCTCGACATCGAGCGAGGTTTCCGGGCCGACGTGAACCCGGCGCGTTCCCCCGACGCACCGAAGCCGGTCGTGCCGCGCTGATCCGGCGTCTCGTGCCCGCGCGCCTCCGCGTGATTCCGAACCGTTGACCTCCGTCAACGCCCGCGCCCGGCGAACGCCGATGATGACACCCATCCGCACGCCGCCGGCGCGTCGGTTCATCCAGCGAGGTCGGTATGTACACGAACATCATGGTCGCCGTGGACGGCAGTCCTTCATCGAAACTGGCGCTCGACGAAGGTCTGAAGGTGGCGCGATCGTACGGCGCGCGCCTGTTCGCCGTTTTCGTCGTCGACCGCTCGCTTCTGGTGACGTACGCCGGACGAATGGATCCGGACGCGCTGCTCGACGAGGTTCGGCGCGATGGCGCGGCGGTGCTGCGCAGCGCGGAACGGGCGATCTCGCACGCGGCGGTCAACGGCGACACGGAAATCGTCGAGACCGAGCCTGGCCAGAATGTCGCCGAACGGCTGCAACGGTACGTCGCCGAGCATTCGATCGATCTGGCCGTGATCGGTACGCACGGCCGCCGCGGCGTCCGGCGGTTGTTTCTCGGCAGCGTCGCGGAGCGTTTCCTGCGCGGATCGAGTTGCCCGGTCCTGCTCGTACGCGCCGGCGATGCCGCCCCGGCCGCGGCGGCAGCCTAGCGTCGTCGCACGCGGCGCCTCGCGGCGTGGCGCGGGCCGCACGCGGCGCACCGCCAACCCCGCGCCCACCCATGCGCAACCTGCACAGGTGACCATCATGCAGATCTCCTTTCCTTGCGAACATCCGACGTATTGCGGCCAGGATCCCGCGCTGGCGTTTCCCGCGCTGGTCGAAGGCCGCCGTGTGCACTGCGCGGTCACCGCGGAGGCACTGGAGGATCACTTCCGCGCGGCGTCGCCGCGTGAACAGGATCTCGTGGAGGCATTTGCCCGTCATCGACCCGCGATCGAGCGCGCCGCGCGCTGCCTGCTCGAGGAGATGGGCGGCCGGCCGATCCTGCTCCACAGCGGCTATTTCCGGTTCTGCACCTGAGCGTCCGCTCCCGTTGATGCGGGTCAAGCCCATGCCGATGCGGGCAGTTACGCTGGAATCCTGATGATCGTTCGTCCGTTGCCCGGCACACGGTGCCGCGCCAATCCGATCTTCGTCATGGCTTCGCGCGGGCGGGACGAAAGCGCGGGCCGCATGTCAATCGTTCGAGGAGTACGAACCATGAGCAATGTCACACGGTACGATCCGTTTTCGATCGAACCCGTCGCCGACCTGTTTCAGGGCCTGTTCAGGCCGCTGCGCGGGATGACGCTGGCGGACGGGCCCGATCTTGCATCGATGAAGATCGACGTGACGGAAAGCGACGATGCGTACAAGGTCAACGCGGAACTGCCGGGCGTCGCCAAGGACGACATCGATGTCCAGGTGACGGGCAGTACCGTATCGATCAACGCGAAAATCCAGCGCAACAGCGAGCAGAAGGAAGGCGAGCGCGTGATCCGGCGCGAGCGTTATAGCGGCGCGGTCAGCCGCTCGTTCTCGCTGTCGGGTGAAATCGACGACGCGAAGGCAACGGCGACGTATCAGGACGGCGTGCTGTCGCTGACGCTGCCGAAGAAGGCGCCGGTCGCGCAGAAAAAGCTGACGATCGGCTGATCGGGCGGCAGGTCGCGGGTGACGCCGGCATGCGTTGCCCGACAGGAGGGAACGGCGCGCGGAGCGATCCGCGCGCCGTTTCGTTGAAGCGGGCGCCGCGGCGCTCACGCATTCGATGCCGCGCCGCCTGCGCGGTAGCCGACCGTCTGCGCGAGGATCGGCAGCTCGTCCTCGTTCAGCCGCAGCGCGTCCGCCAGCACGCGATGGTTGATCCAGCCGCGCACGACCGTGCCGAGGCCGGCGGCCGCGCAGTAGAGCGACACGTTCTGCGCGATGGCGCCGGCCGCGATCGCCGAGAACACGTCGCGCTGCTGCGGCGGCATGTCGAGGATCGCGGCGGTCCGCACGACGTAGACGAGATCCAGCGGCGCGCGCCCGACGAAGTCCTGGTAACCCGTCAGGTTGCGGGCGTCCACGGCATGCTTCAGCACGAGCCGATGCGCGGGCGCGTCGTAGCGATAGACGCCGTACGGCAGCGCGACGTACACGTCGATTTCGTTGAACGCATGCGCGGACGGCGCCGTGCGGCCGCCGGCCGCCGGCCGGTTGACGCCGTCCGCGGCCCACAGCATCGCGCCGAGCGTCGCGGGCGGCAGCGGCGTGGCGGCGAATTCGCGGGAACTCATTCTTGCCGCGAGTGCGGTCATCAATGGCGGGCCGCCGTCGAGGTCCGGGTGCGGCAGGTCGATGAGGGGCGGGGATTCGCCCTGCGGCGATACCGGCCCTGCCGGTGGTGTCGGCGAATAGGCCAACAGTTGCTGTTCCGTCATGTGAGTCTCCTTGGAGCATCGCCGTGCGTGCCCGGGACGTCGCGCATCGGTGATCTCACGATAAGGCGGCCGGGCCGCGCCGGCTTGACCTCCGTCAAGCGGCGCACCGGCAGGCCGCGATGCGCGTCGAGCGGCGTCCGTTGACCTGCATCAGCGATCCCCGGCCGTGCATGTGCAAATCTGGACGTATGCGGCGAACAGGCACGCCGCGGCTCACAGGAGTGCAGGCGATGAAAACCGACAAGGAACTGAAGCAGGACGTCCAGGACGAACTCGAGTCCGACCCGGCGATCGACGCGACACGTATCGGTGTCGAGGTCGTCAACCGGATCGTGACGCTCTCGGGTCACCCGCCGAGCTATGCGGAGAAACTCGCGATCGAGCGGGCGGCGAACCGCGTGGCCGGCGTCAAGGCGCTCGTCGTCGACATGACCGTGCATCTGCCGGACGACGACGTCCGCACCGACGAGGACATCGCGAACGCCGTGCGCTCGGTTCTGCACTGGACGGTCGGTCTGCACGACGACACGGTCAAGGTGCAGGTCGAACACGGCTGGATCACGCTGTCCGGCAGGGTCGACTGGGCGTACCAGAGCCATATGGCCGTGCGAGCGATCTCGCAGATGCGCAGCGTGACCGGCGTGACCGACCACATCGCGGTGCAGGGGGCGGTCGGGGCGGCCGACATCGGCGGCAGCATCAAGCGCGCGATCATGCGCCACGCGGAGCGCGAGGCGAAGCACATCGCGATCGAGGTGCGCGACGGCACCGTGCGGCTGTCCGGCAAGGTCGGTTCGTTCTCCGAGCGCAAGGCCGTGCGCGGTGCCGCGTGGTCGGCGCGCGGCGTGCGTGCGGTGGTCGACGACCTGGTCGTCGAGTAAGCGCGGTACCGGGCAACCGGATGGGCAGTCCGCGCAGTTGAAGGAGGGAAGCCGGATGACACTGTCAGGCGAGGTACACGACGCGGACTGGTCGGTGACGATCCAGACGATTGCCGCCGAGACGGGCGGCTATCGTTGCAGGATCCACGTGACGTTCGCGTCGCCGGATGGCGCATGCGAGCGCACGTTCGCGCACAGCCGGACCCACGATACCGAGCGCGAAGCCGCGATCGACGGACTGCGCGCCGGGATGACCTGGGTCGAGATGAGGAAATCGAACACGTTCACGGTCTGACGCCACGGCGCACGTGCGCGTGTCTCCCGTGCATCGACGTTTCGTTCGTCATCCGATGCAACGAGCGCCGAATCGCACGGGTATCGGTGTGCCTATCCGTCGGCCCGGTCACGGCCGGCAGGCGGCGGCGCGAGGCGCGCAGCCGGTTCGTCGTCGCGCGGATGTTCGCGTTGCCGCCGGACATGATGCGCGACGGCGTCGGTCACGGTCGGGAAAAAGCTGGCGGGACCGAACGCGTCGAACAGCCCGTAGGCGCGCAGGCGATCCTTCACCGGCCCCTTCATTTCGGCGAAATCCAGTGCGATGGTCTGCGCGCGGAGTTCCTCGCAAAGCGCCACGAGCCGGTCGGCGGCGCTGACGTCGATATCCGTGACGGGCTCGGCCGCGATGACGATGCGCGTGACCGGAGACGCCGACGATACGATGGCCGCGTGCAGATGCTCGCAGAAGATCTCGACATTCGCGTAGAAGAGCGGCGCATCCCAGCGGAACAGCAGGAGCCCCGGCGTCTGCACGGCGTCCGGATGGCGCGCGATGTCGTGATAACCGCGCACGCCGGCCAGCCGGCCCAGCACCGCATCGTACGGATGCCAGGCTCGCCACACGAACGACAGCAGCGACAGCGCGCTGGCGAGCAGGATGCCGGGCACGACGCCGATGCCGATCACGCCGGCAAAGCACAGCACCGCAATCAGGCATTCGCCGCGACGCATCCGGTACAGCCGGACGACGCTGCGGACGTCCGCGATGCCGAACGCCGCGTACATCACGACGGCGGCCAGCGCCGCGCGCGGGACGCCGGTCAGCAGCGTCGGCGCGGCAACGAGCAGGATCGCGATGCACGCCGCCGCGACGAGGTTCGTGACCTGGCTCTGCGCGCCCGCGGCAATCGCGACGGGCGTGCGCGATGCGCTGCTGCTGACCGCGCAGCCCTGCATCATGCCGGCCAGCAGATTGGCGGCGCCCAGTGCGACCAGTTCCTGGTTGCGATCCGGCGTTTCGCCCGAACGCGCCGACAGGGCGCGCGACAGCATGCTGATGTCGGCGAACGACACCAGCGCGACGGCGACGGCGCCGGACGCGAGCGCGCCCAGGTCGGCGACGGAGACGACCGGCAGGTGCGGCACGGGCGCGCCTGCCGGCAACGTGCCGACCGTCGCGATGCCGTGCAGCGGCCACACGTGCGCGACCACGGTCGCCGCCAGCACCGCGATCAATACGCCGGGTGCGCGTGGCATCACCCGTTTCATCAGGAAAATGGTGGCGAGCGCACCGCTGCCCAGCAGCGCGGCATCGGTGGAGAACCGGCCTTCGGCGAGCGCGTGCACGATGGGCGGCACGCTGGAGAACACGTCGCCGCCCGCCGCGGGCATGCCGAGCAGTTCCGGCAACCGGCCGATCGCGAGCGCAATCGCGATACCGTTCAGGTAGCCGTACTGGATCGGACGTGACAGCAGGTCGGTGACGAAGCCGAGGCGCAGCGTGCCGAGCAGGATGCAGATCGTGCCGGCCGCCAGCGCCAGCGCGCCGGCCAGCGCGATGGCGCGCTGCGGGTCATGGTCGGCGAGCGGGGCGATCGCGCCGGCGATCAGCGCGGCCAGCGCCGAATCGGGGCCGAGGACGAGGATCCGGCTCGGGCCGAGCAGCGCATACGCGAGCAACGCGGCGATCGACGCATGGAGGCCCGTGACGGCGGGCAGGCCGGCCGCCTGTGCATAGCTCATGCCGACGGGTACCAGCACGGCCGACAGCGCGAGGCCCGCATACAGGTCGCGCGACAGCCATGCGCGCCGGTAGTGCGCGAGCAGTGCGATGCCCGGAAACAGGTGGGCGACGTGGTCGGAAAGGTGCCGGTTCATCGCGGCTTCATCCCGGAGACGTCCGGGCGAACGGGATGGACGGCGTCGGCAGGCGCGTGGCGACCGGGATGCGGCCGGCCCGGGCAGACGGACGGGACGGCAGGGCGAGCGTGATCATTGCATCGGACGACCGGGCCGCCGCCGTCGCGCCGGATGCCGGCGGCGCGGCACGGCGGCGGGCTTCAGGCGGCCTTGAGTGCCGACAGTTGCAGTGCCTGCGCAAAGCGGGCCAGCGTGGCGATCGAGCCCGTCACGCTTTCGTACCGCTCGCGCCCGATCTGTCCGTCGAGGATCACGAGCATGCCGGCGTCGCACGCCAGGGCGACGAGCGCCTGCGTGTCGAGCGGGGCAGCGTCAGGCCGGCCGGCCTGGTCGCCCGAATCGGGAAGCGGGGTAGCGTGTGTCATGACGGCTCTCCTGATGGCCCGGAATCCGGCTGGCGCGCAGCCGCGATCCGTGGTTTCAGTATCGTTGCCGCGCCCGTGCGATTCAATCGGCATGCCCCGAAGCTGCGGTAGGAATCGCGCGGAGCGCGTCGGCAGATTCCTACACGGCACGCGGTTTCGGCGGCGGGCGGCGGCGCACCGGCCGCGCCGCACGCCGCCGTGCATACCAGCTTCCGATCGCGCGCCAGATGTCGGGGGCGGATTCGCAGTACGTGAACAGGTCGAGATCGCGGCGATCGATCATCCCCTCGTCGGCGAGGAAGGGCAGGTCCACCGCGCGGCGCCAGTACGCCTCGCCGACGAGGATGACGGGCAGCGGCGGAATCTTGCGCGTCTGCAGCAGCGTCAGGACCTCGAACAGCTCGTCGAATGTGCCGTAGCCGCCCGGGAAAAACACGGCGGCTTTCGCGCGTTCGAGCAGGTGCAGCTTGCGGATCGCGAAATAGTGGAACCGGAAACCGAGACCGGGCGTGATATACGGATTCGGCACCTGTTCGCGCGGCAACTCGATGTTCAGGCCGATGCTCGGCGCGCCGCGCTCGTACGCGCCGCGGTTCGCGGCCTCCATGATGCCGGGGCCGCCGCCGGTGACCACGGCGAGCCGCGCGGTGCGCGTGCAGCGGTCGGCGTGGCCGACGATGCGCCCGAATTCGCGTGCGACGCGGTAATACACGCTGTGCTCGACGAGCCGGCTCGCCGCCGCGACGGCGCGGCGCCGGCCCGCATCGTGCGGACGCTGCGCGAGCAGGCGATTGGCTTCGTCCAGCCGGGCATTCGCGACGGCAGGAGCGACGATGCGCGTACTGCCGTAGATCACGACGGCATGACCGATGCCTTCGCTCTGCAGGCGCGCCTCGGCTTTCCAGTAGTCGAGCTGCAGCCGGATGCCGCGCATGCTCGCGCGCTGCAGGATGGTGGCGTCGTCGTCGACAGGCGTGCGCTTCGGGCGTTGGGCGGGACGCCGCGCGCGACGCGGGCCGGGCCGGGCGCTGTCGTCGTTGCCGGCGAGCGCATCGGGCCGCGGACGTGCGGGTATGCCGCGCGTGTCCGCCGGCGTCGCGCCGGGTGCGGCACGGCGGCGCGCATTGCTTCGTACCGCACGGGCGGGTAGGCGTTTGATAGCGGTCGGCATGCGGTGCGGGCCGGCGGGCCGGCTACTGGCTCAGCACCCATTGCACGAGCTGGTGCGCATCGTCGGCGGACAGCGGGCCGCCGCGATCCTCGGCGGACGGCATCGGCGTGTCGCCCCAGTGCACGCGGCCGCCGACGCGCAGCTTGCGTTCCAGTTCCGCGGCCGCCGCCGGATCGCCGCGATAACGCTGTGCGATCTCGTGGAACGACGGCCCGAGGAACCGCATGTCGGGCGTGTGGCAGAACATGCAGTGCTGCGCGTTGACGAGATCGGTCGGCTCGGGCACGGCCGTCTGCGCGGCGGCCGGGCCGGCCGCCGCAGCGATCGCGCAGAGGGCGGCGAAACGCAGGAGGTTCATGTTTTTTTCCTCGTCGGGGTCGGAGAGGCGCACCTTGCCGCGCGGCGCGATCAGGAGACGACTTCGTCGAGCGGGCGGCGCGGCGAATGCGGCGTATGCGGGCCGCGCCCGACGCGCAGCAGCAACTGCGGCTCGCCGCGCAGCCCGAGCATGTGGCGCAGGTGGGCGCGCAGCCCGGCCGTCTCGATCGGCTGGTTCAGGTAGGACGCGGTATGGCCCGCGCGCGCCGCGACGAGCAGGACGCGCTCCAGCGCCTGTCCGGCGGCGAGCCACGCCTCGCGATCGTCGCGGCCGGTCGACAGGCAGACGATCAGCGGCGACGCACCGACCAGCTGGTGATGCAGCGCGGCGAGCCCGTTGCCGAGATCGAACGTCCGGACCGCCATCGTCACGACGGGCGCCGCGAAGTCCAGCAGCGTCGGCACGCCGGCCGCGAATGCCGGCATGCCGTCGACGTGCCGGCGCGGATCGATCCAGCTCGCCAGCTCGCGCCGGAAGCGCGGATCGGCGAATTGCTGCCGGTCGGCTTCGGCGACGAGCTCGGCCACCCGTGCGCGGTGCGCGATCGCGTCGACACAGGCGACCTCGACGCCTTCCGCCACGCCGGCCGCGATCAGCTCGCGCTGGAGCGTGTCCGGAACGGCTGTCGATTCGAACGGCGCGCGCGTCGTCACGCGCTCCGGAATCGCATCGAACAGCGCGCCGAGCGACGCGTCGGAGTAGCCGTCGTCGCACACCCGCACCAGTGCGAGGAGATCGGGGTCGACTTCGGACGGAAACGTGCTGATCGTATGGGCGAGCCCTGCGTGGTCGAGCGCGACACGCAGGTTGAGCAACGCGGCGCCGCAACTGATGATCAGCTCGCGATCGAACGGATCGACCACCGGCAGCGCACGGACGCGGTCCGCGCAGACCGCGATCGTGGGCCCGTCGACGATGAACCGCCACGGCTGCGAATTGTGGCTGGACGGGGCCAGCACCGCATAGGCCAGCAGCGACCTCAGAAGTGCTTCGGGATGCGCGCTTGCGGCAAGTGGGGGAACGGCTGTCATTCGATCATCTCCTGGTCGCCGGGCCGGCGGCGTCATGCCACTTCATCGTGTCAGCAACCGGCCGGCCGCCGTTGACCCACATCAAGCGCCCGTCACTGCGCCATGCGCGCGCGGCGCGTGGCGACTAGCCTTGGATCGTGACGCGCGCGAACACGATGGCGAGGGGAGGCGAGCATGCTTGCGATGATGTTTGACGGCACGACGCCGCATTTGCGCGAGGCGCGCGTGCCGGAACCGCTGCCGGCGCCGGGCCAGCTGCTGATCGACGTGCACGCGTGCGGTGTATGCCGGACCGATCTCCATGTCGTCGACGGCGAACTCGCGCACCCGAAGCTGCCGCTGGTGCCGGGGCACGAGATCGTCGGAACGGTGCGCGTGCCCGGCGAGGGCGTGACGGGATTCTCCGTCGGCGACCGGGTGGGCGTTCCATGGCTGGGCTCGACCTGCGGGCATTGCGCGTACTGCGCGTCCGGCCGCGAAAACCTGTGCGACAGCCCGGGATTCACCGGTTACACGATCGACGGCGGTTATGCCGAGTGCGCCGTTGCCGACCATCGCTATTGCGTGCACCTGCCGCGGCGCTATTCGGATCTCGAGGCCGCGCCGCTGCTGTGCGCCGGCCTGATCGGATACCGAACCTTGCGCATGGCCGGCGATGCGCGTCGCGTCGGCATCTACGGCTTCGGCGCGGCCGCCCATCTCGTCGCGCAGGTCGCGCATTTCGAGGGGCGGAAGGTGTTTGCGTTGACGAAGCCCGGCGACACCGTCGCCCAGCAGCTCGCGCTGTCACTCGGTGCCGCATGGGCCGGCGGCAGCGACGAAACGCCGCCGGAACCCCTCGACGCCGCCCTCGTCTTCGCGCCGGTGGGCGCACTGGTGCCGGCCGCGCTTCGCGCGGTCGACAAAGGCGGGATCGTCGTATGCGGCGGCATTCACATGAGCGATATCCCGGGCTTTCCGTACGCGTGGCTGTGGGGCGAGCGCCGCATCGTGTCGGTCGCCAACCTGACGCGTGCGGACGCGGCCGCGTTCATGCGGATCGCCGATGCGATGCCGCTGCGGGTCGAAGCGGTGCGTTACGCGCTGACCGATGCAAACCGCGCGCTGGACGATCTGCGCATGGGGCGCGTGTCCGGCGCCGCCGTGCTCGGCATGCGCGGCTGATCCCGCTCGGCATGCCCGCGCCGCCATGCGCTCAGATGCGCCCGAGGCCGTCCGGATCGACGATGCGGATCTGCTTGCCTTGCGCGGCGACGAGCCCCTTGCGCTGGAACTTCGACATCATGCGGCTGACCGTTTCGAGCTTCATCCCGAGATACTCGCCAATCTCGTCGCGCGTCATCCGCAGCACGAATTCGGCGGCCGAGTAGCCGCGCGCCTTGAAGCGCGTGGACAGGTTCAGCAGGAAGGCGGCCACGCGCTGCTCGGCGGTCATCGTGCCGAGCAGCAGCATCTGCGCGGATTCGCGCACGATCTCGCCGCTCATCATCTGATACACGTGATGCTGCATCGGCCGAACGTCGCGGCACATCTGCTCGAGCTGGCCGAACGGAATGATGCAGACGGTGCTGTCCTCGAGCGCGATTGCGTCGCCGTTGTGCCGCCCGGTGTGCACGCCGTCGAGCCCGAGCGATTCGCCGACGATCTGGAAGCCGGTGATCTGCTCGTCTCCGTCGCGATGCATCACGATGGTCTTGAACGAACCGGTTCTGACCGCATAGATGCTGTTGAATGCGTCACCCGCGCGAAACAGCGTTTCGCCGCGCCTGACGTGC
Source organism: Burkholderia sp. LK4 (assembly GCF_001043615.1). Classification (NCBI taxonomy): domain Bacteria; kingdom Pseudomonadati; phylum Pseudomonadota; class Betaproteobacteria; order Burkholderiales; family Burkholderiaceae; genus Burkholderia; species Burkholderia sp. LK4. The sequence continues at coordinate 77,696 of NZ_LDUL01000018.1, read as the reverse complement.
CGCGTCGTGCAGATCATCGCGTCGACACGCGCGAAATCGTCCGGCGAAAGATCGGGCGGCATGCACACGGTACGCAGCGCGCAGGTCGAGCAACGGGACGCGGCGCGCTTCGGCTGGTCCGCCCGTTCGACGGGATGCAGCGGGATGAACGGACGTGACGGTTGTAACGGGTGTAACGGCAGGGTCTGCGAAACATCGGCATGGCTTTGCATGATCGGCTCCAATTCCTGGGCCAGCGGCGAATCGCTGTCGGGCGGGATCGCGCTGGCCGTCGTACCGGCGGCCTTGGTGTCTGCCGCCTTCCTGATGGGGAACCACACCGGACGGGCCACGAGACCGAAACCGGTCTCGGCATTGATGCGGCCATTGCTCCGGGCGGCACGCTGGCTTGTTTTTCTTGATACGCAGTATGGATGGCGCGACGCTCGACGGAAATCAGCCGCAATTGAAGATGCGGTAGGACACGTGGAAGCGTTGTAGGGCGTTTCCTACAAAGGGGGCGGCATCTTGCCGCGATCTTGCCGCCGAGGCGGCCGGTGGCAGCGAGATCGGCGGGGCGCAAGCGGCCGGCTGCCTGGCCGCCGTCAGAGTTCGTCCGGGTCGTCGAACAGCTTGTGGCGCATCGCATAACGCACGAGCGCGGTGTCGTTCGGCATTTGCATCTTCTCGAGAATGCGCGTCTTGTACGTGCTGACGGTCTTGACGCTGACGCAGAGCGCCTGCGCGATTTCGGAAATCGACTCGCCGGTGGTGACGCGCCGGAAGACGTCGAATTCACGGTCGGACAGACGCTGGTGCGGCAGGAGATCGGTCGGTTCGTTCAGGCTCTGCGCAAACTGTTCGGCCATCGTCAGGCTGACATACACGCCGCCAGCCGCGATCTTGGTCAGCGCCGCGACCAGCTCGGCGCTCGCGCTCTCCTTGGTCATGTAGCCGGATGCGCCCGCGCGGAACGCGCGCACCGCGTATTGCTGCTCGGCGTGCATCGTCAGCACGAGGACGTGCAAGGCCGGTTTCTCGTCCCTGATCTGCTTGATGAGCTCGACGCCGTTCCGGCCGGGCATCGACAGGTCGAGCACCAGCACGTTCGCGGCCGTGCCGCGCACGAGTGCGATCGTGGATGCGCTGTCGCACGCTTCGCCCGCGACCTCGAAGCCGCTTGCGTTCTGCAGGATGTGCCGCAGGCCGTCCCTGACGAGTGCGTGGTCGTCGGCGATGAGTACCCTGATCATGACAGCACATCTCCTTGCTGGATGGCGTGAAGCGGCAACGCCACGGTGATCGTGAATCCCGTTCCCGGCCGGTTGTCGATCGTCACCGTGCCGTCGAGCATGTGCGCGCGCTCGCGGATGCCGACCAGCCCGAACGACGTGGCCAGGCCGAGCGCCAGCGTCAGCAGCGCGGCGAGGGTCGCGGATCGCGCGGGCCGGACCCTGCGCGGAGCCGGCCCGGCCTTGAAGGCGGGCACATGGACTGTCATTGCCGTTCATCCTGACGGATATCGCCGGCGGCTGGCGGGTGGGGGGCCGGACGCGGGGCACGGGAAGCGGGGCAGGCCGAAACTGCGATGTCGCCCGAAATTGTGCGCGTTTTGTCCGGGTTCGCCAATCGGGACCGATGTGTACGCCTGTTTCCGGGCGGCCTTGACCGGCGTCAACCGGACGACGCGCGTCGGGCCCAGACTGGTCTGGCATGCCGGTCAAATCCGAACGGCAACGGGGAGGCTCCATGTATGCACGGATCTTTGCGGCACTCGACGGCAGCCGCGCTTCGCGACTCGCGCTCGACGAGGCGATCGCGCTCGCCCGCGATTCAGGCGGCCTGATCGTCGCCGTGTGCGTGGTATCGGACGCGCCGAGGGTGGCCGATTTCGACAGCGGCTATATCGGCCAGCGCGACCCGGCAGGGCTGGATGCGGACAGGGCCGCGATCGCGGTGGCGGACGCGGAGACCGCGTTTCGCCTGTGCGGCGTCCGCGGCACGGCACACACGCTCGACGCGTGCGGCGAGGACGTGTCGTCCGTTCTGGCGCGCGCCGCCGCCGAGTGCGACGCGGAGCTGATCGTGATGGGCACGCACGGGCGGCGCGGCGTGCGCCGCGCGTTGCTCGGCAGCGTCGCCGAATCGCTGGTGCGCACGGCCGACCGGCCGGTGCTGGTCTTGCGGGAGGGGCAGGGCGCGTGTGCGGCCGTGTTGTGACGAAAAGGGGGCGGCCGCAAGCGGCTGCCCCCTTTTCGATGGCTCAGTGAGACAGCAGCACCGGCACCGTCATCGTCTCGAGGATCGTGCGCGTGGCGCCGCCCAGCACACGTTCGTGCATGCGTGCGTGGCTGTACAAACCCATCACGAGCAGGTCCGCGTGCAGGTCGGTCACCCGGTTCAGCAGCGTCGCGCCCACGCCGACCGACCGGTCGCGCGGTGTCGTGGAGAACGACGCGCGAACGCCGTGCCGTTCGAGATACGCGGCGACGTCGACGCCCGCGGGCGTCTTGTCCGGATCGGGCTGCCCGCGCATGACCGTCTCGACGTTGACGAAGCGCGCGCGGGCGAGCAGCGGCAGCGCATCGGCCATCACGCGGGCGGCTTCGCGCCCGCCGTCCCAGCCGATCAGCACGTTCTCGCCGATCGTTCGCACGTCGCCGGCGTAGGGCACGACGATCGCCGGGCGGCCGCTGCCCATCACGACATCCTCGACGAAATGGCGTGCGACGTAGGTCATGCGATCGTCGGGGTCTTCCTGGCCGAGCACCAGCAGATCGGCGTGACGCGCGTGCAGAATGGCGGCGGCGGTCGCGTCGCCGGTGGGAGCCTGCCATTCGACGCTGCGTCCCGCGCGCTCGGCGGCCGTCAGGAATTTTTCTTCGGCTTCCTTGCGACGCTGCTCGCACAGCCGCTCGTACACGGCAAGCTTCAGCGGTTCGTCGGGCCGTCGCAACGGCTCGAACAGGTCCTGGCAGACCACGTAGAGGCCGATCAGATGCGCGTTCCAGCGCGCCGCGAGTTCGAGCGCGAGGCCGACGCGCGTCGCGCAGCGCTCGCTGTCGTCGAGGTGGACGAGCAGGGTCTTGTAGCTCATGACGGCTCCTTTTCGGTTGATGCCGCGGCAGTTTCGGCGGGTTTCTCCGGCGGGCAGTTCGCCGGAATCATCAGGACGGGGCAGGTGGCCAGGCGCAGCACGCGCTCGGCCACGCTGCCGAGGAAGAGGCGCTGAAAGCCGCGCCGGCCGTGCGTACCCATCACGATCAGGTCGGCCCCGGTTTCGTCGGCAAGACGGACGATCCGGCGCGGAATGTCTTCGCCCGCGGGCTCGACGTTGGAGATCTGCGGCGTGCCGGCCACGTCGCGCGCTTTCAGGCGTCGCGCCGCGTCCTCGGTGACGCGCAGCCCTTCTTCACGGAAGGCGTCGACGAGGATCGACGGATCGTATCCGTACATGTCGTAGGCCGGCACCAGGAAATCGACGACGTAGACGGGGGTCAGCCGCGCACCCGTTTCCGCCGCGAGCGTCAGCGCGGCGTCGAGTGCGCGGGACGACGTGTCGCTGCCGTCGAGCGCAACCAGAATGTTCGAGTACATGGCATTTCCCTTGAACGGATGTGGATGAGGTCATCATCGGCGCGTGCGCGCCGACGGCGCTGATCTGGATCAAGCGGCGCGGTTGCCGCGCAGCACGCGCACCGCGGCGCGTGCCGCGATCCACGCTTCGTTGGTCGGCTCGACGACCACCGCGACCGCGCTCGACGCGGACGACACGACCTGCGCATGGCCGGCATTCGCGCACACGTCGAGGTCGATGCCGAGCCAGCCGAGCGCTGCGCAGATCCGCTCGCGCAACACGGCCGAGTGTTCGCCGATGCCTGCCGTGAAGACCAGCATGTCGAGGCCGCCGAGCAGCGCGGTCAGCGCACCGGCCTCGCGCACGATGCGATGGACGTACAGCGCCAGCGCATCGGCGGCCGGTGCATCGCCGGCGGCTTCGCGTGCCAGCAGCACGCGCGGGTCGCCCGACGCGCCCGAGACGCCCTTGAGCCCCGACTCGTGATACAGCAGGTGGCCCAGCGCGTCGCCCGACAGCTTGCCGACTTCGAGCAGGTGCAGGACGACACCGGGATCGAGCGCCCCGCAGCGCGTGCTCATCATCAGCCCGTCGAGTGCCGAGAAGCCCATCGTTGTCGCGACACTGCGGCAGTCGCGCATCGCGCACAGGCTGGCACCGCTGCCGAGATGGGCGGCGATCACGCGGCCGTGCGCACGTGCGCCGAACCGCTCGTCGAGCGCGACGGCCAGGTATTCGTACGACAGGCCGTGGAACCCGTAGCGCCGTACACCCTCGTCGAACCACGCGTGCGGCAGCGGGAGCAACTGCTCGGTGCGAGGCAGCGTGCGATGAAATGCCGTGTCGAACACGGCGACATGCGGGACGCCCGGAAACGCGCCGCGCAGCACGTCGATCGCATCGAGGCCGTGCGGCTGATGCAACGGGGCGAGCGGCGTCAGCGTGCGTAGCGCGCCGAGCACCGCGTCGTCGACGACCACCGGCTCCATGAAGCGTGCGCCGCCGTGCACGACGCGATGGGCGATGGCGCCCACCGTGATGTGCGGCAACTGTCCACGGATCCACGTCGCGATTCGCGCGAGCACGTCGCGGCAGGGGGCGCTCGCACCGAGCGGCCATGCAACGGCCGGTTCGGCGTCGAAGCGGATCGACACGCCGTTGCCGGTCTCGACCGCTTCGCCCTCGTGCAGCGGCCGCCGCGCGGGATCGTCGTGCGGCGGATACGCAAAGAGCGCGAACTTCACGCTCGACGAACCGGCATTGACGACGAGGAGCGCGAGCGTGCGCATCGGCCGGCTCAGTGCGACATCAGCACCGGCAGCGTCATCGACCCCAGCACCGTGCGCGTGGCGCCGCCCATCACCAGTTCGCGCCAGCGCGGATGGCCGTAGGCCCCCATCACGAGCAGGTCGGAACCCGTTTCGTAGGCGCGTGACAGCAGCGTGTCGCCGATCGACGCGCCGGCGCCGGTACCGATGTCGAGCACGTTCACGTCGTGCGCGTGGCGTGCCAGCATCAGCGCGGCATCGGCGGCCGGAATGCGCGTGGTCGCCGCCTCCGAATCGGGGTCGACCACGGCGACGACCGTCGTGCGCTTCGCATGCTCGAGAAACGGGAGCGCGTCGTGCGCGGCGCGGGCCGCTTCGCGGCTGCCGTCCCACGCGACGAATACCCGTTCGCCGATCGACGGAAATTCCCCGGTGTACGGCACGAACAGCACCGGGCGGCCGGCGGACAGCACCAGGTTCTCCGGAAACTGGTCGTCGACAAAGGTCTCGGGATCGTTCGGGTCGCTCTGGCCCGCAATCACGAGATCGGCGAGACGCGCGGCGCGCGGCACGGCCAGGTTCGCGCGTTCGTCCGCGTGAACCCAGGTCGCCGGCACCTTGGCGCGGGCGGTCTCCGCATGGAACAGGCGCTCCAGCGCGGCGAGCCGTTCGTCGCGCCGCTCGCGGTGCTCGCGGAAATAGTCGGCGGAACCGGCCATCACGTAGAACGAATGCGGCTCGGGCGTATAGACCGCGAACAGCCCGGTGAGATGCGCACCGAAGCGCCGGGCGAGGCGCAACGCGAACTCGAGGCGCGAATGCGCGCGGGCGCTCGTATCGAGGTGCACGACCATGCTTTTGTAGCTCATCGGAATCGCTCCATCGACGGGTGATCCGCCAGTGCAATCCAGTCTACGAAGCAGGGTTTCCGCGCGCTTGACTCAGATCAACGGCAGCCGAGCGCCGCGGCCGCACAGTGAGGCGGTCGCCCTGCCAATGCCCGGCGGGCGGCACGAGGCGGATGCCAATCCGTTGACCGGATCGATGGAGGGAACACGATGAGCGCCCACGCTTTGACGACACCGAACGACGCCTGCCGCGCGGGATGCGATCTTGCATTGCGCATGGCCGCGCTGAACCGAGGCTGGCAGCAGGAATGGCATGCGCTCGCAGGGCGCTGCATCCAGCGGGACCACGACGCCGTGCGCGGCCTGCAGCAGGCGCTCACGGCTACGAGCGAGTGGACGGCCTTCGGTGAAGCGGCCCGGCTGGCGATGCGCGACTACACGATCGCCACCGTCGCGATCTGGCAGGACGCCACCGAGCTCTGCATGCGCGGGCAGTTCGAGAGTGCCGGCGCGTGGCGCACGTGGCTGCGCGAATACGGCACCGGCGGGCTGGCGCGTTACCAGACCGACTGGTTGCCCGACCTCGGGCGGCTGGCCGTGATCAACGAGGCCAGCATGCCGTGGCGCGACTGGATGGCGGCGTTCGAGCTCGGCATCACGGAGGCCGTCGGCGCGAGCGACGGGGAAACGACGGCTGCGCGACTGCCGGACGATCGCGTTGCCGCGCGGGAGCACGATTATGTCCGCTAGGCGCGTCGCGTTCGTCACGGGTGGAATGGGCGGCCTTGGCGCCGCGATCAGCCGTTGCCTGCACGACGCGGGCATGACGGTGGCGGTGTCGCACACCGAACACAACGACCACGTCGCGACGTGGCTCACGCAGGAACGCGACGCCGGCCGCGCGTTTCATGCATACGAGGTCGACGTTGCCGATTACGACGCGTGCCAGCACTGCGCGGCACGCGTGCTGGCCGAATTCGGGCGCGTCGACGTGCTCGTCAACAACGCCGGCATCACGCACGACGCCACCTTCGTGAAGATGACCAAGGGCATGTGGGATGCGGTGCTGCGCACCAACCTCGACAGCATGTTCAACATGACGAAGCCGTTCGTGCCCGGCATGATCGACGCGGGCTTCGGGCGGATCGTGAACATCGGGTCCGTCAACGGGGCGAGAGGTGCGTACGGGCAAACGAACTACGCAGCCGCGAAGGCCGGCATCCACGGCTTCACGAAGGCGCTCGCGCTCGAGCTCGCGCGTCACGGCGTGACGGTCAACACGGTCGCGCCAGGCTACCTGGATACGGCGATGCTCGAATCGGTGCCGAAGGAAGTGCTCGACACGAAGATCCTGCCGCAGATTCCGGTGGGGCGTCTCGGCCGCCCCGACGAGATCGCCGCGCTCGTCGGCTTCCTGTGTTCCGATGCGGGCGCATTTGCGACGGGTGCCGAATTCGATGTCAACGGCGGCATGCACATGCGATGACAGCCTCCGTCGTCCATGCACCGTTCACGCGCGAATCGATGCCGCCGCCGGATCGGGGCGGCCCGGTGTCGCGTTCCGCCGAATGCCCGGCGGGAACGACTTCGCCTGCCGACCAATGGAACCGCGCAGCGCATGCGACCGTCGCCGCGATGACCTTCGGGCTGTCGCCCGTGTCGCTGGCGCTGGCCGTGCTCGATTGGGGTGCGCATCTGGCGGTGTCGCCGGGAAAGTGCTTCGAGCTCGCGACGCAGGCGTGCACGGCCGCCGTTGCACCGGCGGCAAACCGGCGTGAGGGCGGCGCCGACGATGCGGACATGAGCGGCCTTGCCGTGCATGCCGGCGAGGCCGATCCGCGTTTCGCCGCGCCGGCGTGGGCCGGCTGGCCGTTCAGCGTGTATCGCGACAGTTTCCTGTCGATCCAGCGCTGGTGGCGCGACGCAACGCGCGGCGTGCCGGGCGTCGAACGGCATCACGAGGAACTGGTCGGGTTCGTCGCGCGACAGTGGCTCGACGCGTGCTCGCCCGGCAACTTCCTGGCGACCAACCCGGTCGCGCTCGACGCGACGATGCGCAGCGGCGGCGCGAATCTCGCGGCAGGCTTCCGGAACTGGCTGGACGACGCGAGCGCGTTGCTCGATCGCACGAGCGGCACGCGGGCCCGCGACACGCGCACGTATCTGCCGGGACGCGACGTGGCGGTCACGCCGGGGCGCGTCGTCTGGCGCAACGCGCTGTGCGAGCTGCTGCAGTACGACCCGGCGACGCCCCGCGTCGCGCGCGAACCGATCCTGATCGTGCCGTCGTGGATCATGAAGTACTACATCCTCGATCTGCAGCCGCACAACTCGCTGATCCGCTTCCTGGTCGATGCGGGCTACACCGTGTTTGCGGTGTCGTGGCGCAACCCGGGCGCGGAGGCGCGCGACGTCGGGCTCGACGATTATCTGCGCGACGGGTGCATGGCGACGCTCGATGCCGCCCGGTCGATCTGCGGCGAAGCGGTCCATGCGGTCGGCTATTGCCTGGGCGGCACGCTGCTGGCGATCGGCGCGGCGGCGCTCGCGCGCGACGGGCGGCAACACGACACACTGCGTTCCGTCACGTTGCTGGCGGCCCAGACCGATTTCGGCGAACCCGGCGAGCTCGGCCTGTTCATCGACGCGAGCGAACTGTCCGCACTCGACGCGCTGATGTGGCGGCAGGGTTACCTGGACGGCACGCAGATGTCCGCCGCGTTCGAACTGCTGAACGCGCGCGACCTGATCTGGTCGCGGATGATGAGCGAATACCTGCTCGGCACGCGCACGAAGCCCAACGACCTGATGTCGTGGAATGCGGACACTACGCGCATGCCGTATCGGATGCATTCGGAATACCTGACGCGGCTCTTTCTCGACAACGATCTCGCGGCCGGGCGCTACTGCGTCGACGGGCGGCCGGTCGCGTTGTCGGATCTCGACGTGCCGACGTTCGTGGTCGGCACCGAGCGCGACCACGTGTCGCCGTGGCGTTCCGTCTACAAGCTCCACCTGCTCACGCACCACGCGCTGACCTTCCTGCTGACATCGGGCGGGCACAACGCGGGCATCGTGTCCGAACCCGGCCACGCGGGGCGCCACTATCGATGCGCGACCCGCGAACCCGGCGCGGCCTACCGCAGCCGGCACGATTTCGTGCGCGACACGCCGGCCGTCGACGGATCGTGGTGGACCTGCTGGCGCGACTGGCTGCACGCGCGCTCGTCGGGCGACGTGCCGGCCCGTACGCCGGCCGCGGGGTTGGCGGCGGCGCCCGGCACCTATGTACTCGAAACATGAGCGAAAACCCGCCGCCGGAGGGGCTCGACGACGCCTGCCTGCCCGGCTTGCTGCCACGCCCGGACGGCGCACTACCCGAACTGATCGCGCGGGCGTGCAACGCGGCGCCGCTCGTCGTCGCCGTCGTGCATCCGTGTGACGCGACCAGTCTGGTTGCGCTTGCGGCGCTGCGCACGTCACCCCTGGGGGCGGCGATCGAACCGCTGATCGTCGCGCCGCGCGCCAAGGTGCAACGCGTGGCGAACGAGGCGGGCGTCGATCTTTCGACGTGGACGATCGAGGACGTGCCGCACAGCCATGCGGCGGCGGCCCGCGCGGTCGAGCTGGCGGCGGCCGGCCGTGCCGGCGCGCTGATGAAGGGCAGCCTGCATACGGACGAGCTGATGGGCGCGGTCGTCGCGGCCGGTTCGGGCCTGCGCACCGACAAGCGCATGTCCCACTGTTTCCTGATCGAGACGCCGGCGTATCCGCGCCCGTTCATCCTGACCGACGCGGCGGTGAACATCGCGCCGGATCTCGCGCAGAAAGCGGCCATCACGCAGAACGCGATCGACGTCGCACATGCGCTGGGCGTTGCCTGCCCGCGCGTGGCGGTGCTGTGCGCGGTCGAAACCGTCAATCCGGCGATGCGCTCGACGCTCGATGCGGCCGCGCTCGCGAAGATGGCCGAGCGCGGCCAGCTCACGGGTGCGATCGTCGACGGCCCGCTCGCGTTCGACAACGCGATTTCGCTGCGGGCGGCGCACGACAAGGGGATCGATTCGCCAGTAGCCGGCCGCGCCGACATCCTGGTCGTTCCCGATATCGAGGCCGGCAACCTGCTCGCGAAGCAGCTCGAATACCTCGGAGGGGCCGTCAGCGCAGGCATCGTCGTCGGCGCACGCGTCCCGATCGTGCTGACGAGCCGTGCCGACAGCGTCGCCGTCCGGATCGCTTCGTGCGCACTCGCGACGGTGCTGGCGCAGGGGCGGCATCACCTGCAGTCCTGATGAATGAACCCGCAACCCTTTCTTTCGATGGAGGAACCGCGATGAAAGCACTCGTCTACCACGGACCCGGGCGCAAGGCGCTCGAGGAGCGGCCCAGGCCGGAACTGCAGTCGCCCACCGACGCGATCGTCCGCGTGACGCGCACGACGATCTGCGGAACCGATCTGCATATTCTCAAGGGCGACGTGCCGACGTGCGAACCCGGCCGCATCCTCGGCCATGAGGGCGTCGGCATCGTCGAGCAGGTCGGTGCCGCGGTCGATTCGCTGAAGCCGGGCGATCCCGTGCTCATTTCGTGCATCTCGTCGTGCGGCCGCTGCGAGTACTGCCGGCGCGGCCTGTATTCGCACTGCACGACGGGCGGCTGGATCCTCGGCAACCGGATCGACGGCACGCAGGCCGAGTACGTGCGCATCCCGCATGCGCAGACGAGCCTCTACCGGATTCCGCCGGGCGCGGACGAGGACGCGCTCGTGATGCTGTCCGACATCCTGCCGACCGGGTTCGAATGCGGCGTGCTGAACGGCAAGGTGCAGCCCGGCTGCTCGGTCGCGATCGTCGGTGCGGGCCCGATCGGGCTGGCGGCGTTGCTGACCGCGCAGTTCTACTCGCCCGCGCGGATCATCATGGTCGACCCGGACAGCAACCGGCTCGAGGTCGCGCGGCGTTTCGGCGCGACCGATTGCATCGACGGCCGCACCGTCGACCCGGTGGCGGAGGTCATGAAGCTGACCGACGGCGTCGGCGTGGATTGCGCGATCGAGGCGGTCGGCATTCCGGCGACGTTCGAGATGTGCACCTCGCTGGTGGCGCCGGGCGGCGTGGTCGCGAACGTCGGCGTGCACGGGGTCAAGGCCGACCTGCACCTCGAGAAACTGTGGGATCGCAATATCTCGATCACGACGCGGCTCGTCGACACGGTCAGCACGCCGATGCTGCTGAAGACCGTACGTGCCGGGCGCCTCGATCCGACGCGCCTGATCACGCACCGCTTCTCGCTCGACGACGTCGAGCGCGCATACGACACCTTCGGCCGCGCGGCGCAAACCCATGCGCTGAAGGTCATCATCGAAGTCGGTTGATCGCCGATGGCCGATAGCCGATAGCGGCGCCGCACCGTGCCGTGCGTGCCGTGCGTGCCGTGCGTGCCGTGCGTGCCGTGCGTGCCGTGCGTGCACGGGACACGGTGCGCGACGTCCGGTTCCCGCCGCGCCGGCCCGGAGCGTCGCCGGCGTCGCCGTCAGGATGAAAGCGTGGCCGGCTCGTGCGCGTCGCCCGATTCAACTGCATCGAGATCGACGCACTGCGCGTAAGTCGGCACCTCGCACGGCCAGTGCAGTCGTTCCGCGATACGCCGCCGCAGCGCATCGGCCGCCGCGGGTTCGCCGTGCGTGACGAAGGTCCGCACCGGCGCGCGTTGCATCGTGCCGAGCCAGCGGAGAATCTCCTCGTAGTCGGCATGCGCGGAGAGCGTCGTGATCGACTCGACCTGCGCGCGCACGCGCACGTATTCGCCGTGAATCTTCAGCGTCGGCTCGTGCGCGGCCAGCGCCGCGCCGCGTGTGCCGGCCGCCTGGTAGCCGACCAGCGCGATCGTATTGCGCGCGTCGGGCGCATAACGGCTCAGGTGATGCAGCACGCGGCCGCCCGTCGCCATCCCGCTGCCGGCGATGATGACCATCGGGCCATGATGGTCGGCGATCGCTTTCGACTGCTCGACCGACCGGATCATCGTGGCCGCGTGACCGAGCGCATTCGCTTCGGACGGCGTCAGCCGGTGCTCGAGAATATGGTGACGATAGATCTCGGTCACGTCCGTCGCCATCGGGCTGTCGAGATATACCGGGACGCGCGCCATGCGGCCGGACGCCTTCAGTCGCGCGATGTAGTGCAGGATTTCCTGCGCGCGCCCGACGGTGAAGCAGGGCATCACCACGGCGCCGCCGCGCGCGAACGTCTTGTCGAACAGCGCGGCCAGTTCGTTCTCCGGGTCCGATTCCGGATGCAGGCGATCGCCGTACGTCGATTCGACGACCAGGAAGTCCGCATGCGCGGGCGCCAGCGGCGGCTGCATGATCGGGTCGTGATAGCGGCCGAGGTCGCCGGAGAACGCGAGCACCTTGTGATTCCAGTGCATCACGACGCTCGCCGCACCGAGGATGTGCCCGGCCGGCAGCAGGCGGAACGCCAGGCCGCCGCCCAGTGCGGTGCATTCGTCGAACGCGACGGGCTTCAGCAGTTGCAGCGCGCGCTGCGCGTCGTCCAGCGTGTAGAGCGGCTGCGCGGGGTGATGCTTCGAGTAGCCGTGGCGGTTCGCGAAGTCGGCTTCCTCTTCCTGCAGCCGCGCGCTGTCGCGCAGCATGATGTCGCAGAGTTCGGCCGTGGCGGCCGTGCAGTACACGGGCCCGCGATATCCTTCGCGCACCAGTACCGGAAGGTAGCCGGTATGGTCGACATGCGCGTGCGTGAGCACGACGGCGTCGAGCGTGTCGGGCGCGAGCGGCAACGGGCTCCAGTTGCGCAGCCGCAGGTTCTTCGTGCCCTGGAACAGGCCGCAATCGACCAGCACGCGCCGGTTGCCGTGCTCGAGCAGGTACTTCGAGCCGGTCACGGTTTCGGTCGCGCCGAGAAAAGTCAGTTTCATGGATGCCTCACCGGGAGTCGAGGGAGCAGTGAACCGATTACAGCGCGGATGCGCGTGAAGCGATTGATGGAAATCAGGGATTGCCGTATCCGTGCCCGGGATAGGTGAGGTTCGTCCTCCAGCCGTTGCGGCTACGGTTTGACGTCAATCAACGCGGGGGCCGGACGGTGGCGCGATAGTGGTCGCATGTGCGAGGGCGATGTCGTGATTCCGCCCTCCGCGCGGGCCGCGTATATGCCGTACACACCATAGGCAGCGAGATTTCGACGCGATAGGGACGAATCCATCATGACGCTGATCGCCAACCTGGACGGCGCGCGGACCGGCTACCGGCTGTGCTTCGTCCGCGCGCCCTGGGCGTGGTTTACGTGCCTGCCGCTCGACCTGCAATGCGGCCAAAGCTGGGCCGACGTGCCCTATCAGGACGTCGCGCAACCGCCTTACAGCGATTCGCGCACCCAGCTGCTGCGCGTGGCGTTCGACGCGCCGCGCCTGCTGCCGCCCGAAGCCGGCCGGCACGGGCAGGACTGGAGCGTCGAGCAGATCAACGGCGGCGCGGTGCCGTGGCTGCGCAGCGAGGAATTCGTCGACGCGATGAAGCTGGCCGTGCCGGCGGGGGCGACACTCGCCGAATACGTCGAGACGATCGAGGCCGCCGGCGGTACCGTCTACGGCCCGCTCGGCTGGGCCGAGTTGCCGCCGTGGCAGCGGCCCGACATCGTGGCGCACACGTAGACGGGTCGACTCCGGACGACCGCACCGCCGCGTTTCAGCCCGGGTCACCCCGGCCGCCGCCGAGCGCGACGTGGAACGCGACCGTGTCCTGCCGCCGCTGCGCGACTGCCTGCAACCACGCGAGACGCGCCTGAAGGTATTGCACGTCGGCGACCGGCCACTGCACGTAGCCCGGGATCACGCCGAGCAGCGTCGTCTTGCCGCTGCCGGCGGCCCGACGATCAGCAGCCTCGCGCCGAAGTTCGCCTCATCGATACCTCGCACAACGCCTGCGCTCGCCGGCGGCCGAAGCCAACTGTGCGACGAAAGCGGCGACGCCCGACACCAGCGCGACGATCGCATACGGGAGGACGGGCGCCCCGGCGAGCATCGCGTGCTCGACGCCCAGCAGCGACGCGAGTGCGATGAACACGCCGAGCGTGGCAAGAACGATCCGGTTTGGCAGGCGCATCATGACGTTCTCCGGCGAGGCGGCCGCTGGCCGCCCGTGAGCGTGATGCCGACATGCCGCCATCGAGGCCGCCGCGGCTATCACAGGACGTGACGTCATGATCGCGTGAAGGGTGCCGGCACGGTTGATCTGTATCAACGGACGAATCCGGGCGCCGCGCGGGCGTCCGTCCGCCTGCCGGGCCGGTTACGCCATTTGGGCGATCGTCTTGCGAAAGCGCATCAGCGACAGCAGGAACAGCGCGCAGCCGATCGCGAACAGCACCGCGAACTGGACCCAGACCGCATCGAGGCCCGCGCCGCGGTACAGGATGCGTTGCGCGAGTTCGACGAAATGCGTGGTCGGCGCGGCCAGCATGATGTCCTGCACGGCGAGCGGCATGCTCTCGCGCGGTGTCAGTCCGCCTGACAGCAGTTGCAGCGGCAGCAGCACGAGCACCAGCAACATCCCGAACTGCGGCATGCTGCGCACGAGCGTCGCGAGAAAGATCCCCATCGACGTCGTCGCGAACAGGTGCAGCGCCATCCCGGCCACGAACAGTGGAATGGAGCCCGGAATCGGCACGTGCAGCGCTCCGCCCACGACCAGCGTCAGCGACGCGACGGCCGCCACCGTGACGACGAGCCCCATCGACCAGACCTTCGCGAGCATGATTTCCGCGGCGGTGACCGGCATCACGAGCAGATGCTCGATCGTGCCGTGCTCGCGTTCGCGGATCAGCGCGGCCCCGGTGAGGATCATCGACAGCATCGTCACGTTGTTGATCAGCTCCATCAGCGCGCCGAACCACACTTCGTCGAGATTCGGGTTGAAGCGCATCCGCATCGCGAGATCGACGGGCGGCGACGCCGTGCCGCGATAGCGCCGCACGAATGCGTCGATCTCGCCCGACACGATCTGCTGCACGTAGCCGCCGCCGGTAAAGGCCTGCGTCATGCGGGTCGCGTCGACGTTGAGCTGGATCGTCGCGTGACGGCCGGCGAGCACGTCGCGCTGGAAATCCGGTGGAATGTCGAGCGAGAACGTGTAGTCGCCGTTGTCGAGGCCGCGATCGGCCGCGGCCGCGTCGACGATCGGCGGCGGTGCGAACTGCGGCGGGAAGAACGCCGCGGCGATGCGCGCCGACAGCGGCGATGCGTCTTCGTCGACGATCGCGATCGGCACCTTGTGCAGCGTTTCCGGGCGCGCGGTGGCCGCGACGTAGATCGACGCGCTGAACGTGTAGACGATCAGCACGAGCAGGATCGGGTCGCGGGCGAGACTCCAGAGCTCCTTGACCCCGAGCCGGAAGATGACGAGCAGGCGCGACATGGTCAGCGCTCCTGTTTGCGCAGCAGGACGGCGGTCATGGCCAGGATGGCCGGCGCCGCCGCGAGCAGCGGCCAGAACTGCGACGACAGGTCGCCCAGGCCGAGCGCCTTGTTGTAGACGCCGCGGCTGATCGCGAGCATGTAGGTGGCCGGGTAGACCGCCCCGATCCACTTGCCGGCGCCTTCCAGCGACGACAGCGGCGTGAGCAGCCCCGAGAACTGCACGACGGGAATCAGCGTGCCGACGATCGTCATGAAGATCGCGGCGATCTGGCTGCGCGTGAACGTCGACGCGAACAGGCCGATGCCGGTGGCCACCACGTTGAAGACCAGCACCGCGGCCGCGAGCGTGAAGAAGCTGCCCTTGATCCGCACGCCGAACGCGACGTCGGCCAGCACGACCATCAGCAGGAAGTTCAGCATGGCGAGCATCACGTAGGGCGCCTGCTTGCCGAGCAGGAATTCCGTGCGTGTGACGGGCGTGACGTACAGGTTGACGATCGACCCGAGCTCCCGTTCCCGGACGACGGCGAGCGCCGTCAGCATCGCGGGCAGCATCAGCAGCAGCATCGGCATGATGGCCGGAATCATCGCCGGCAGGCTCCTGACGTCCGGGTTGTAGCGATAGCGCACGGCGATCTCGACGGCCGGCGCGAGCGACGCGCCGAGCCGGCGCTTCGCCTGGTCGCGCAGCCAGTTCTCGTGCATGCCGGCGACGTAGCCGCGGATCGTCTCGGCGCGCATCGGCATGGCCCCGTCGATCCACGCGCCGATCTCGACCCGGCGGCCGTGCGCGACGTCCCGCGCGAACCCGGGCGGAATCTCGATCGCGAGCGACAGCTGGCCGTTGCGCATGCGGCGGTCGATCTCGCGCTCGTCCGCGAGCGGCGCGCGCGGCACGAAGTAGCGCGAGCCGCCGAGGTTCTGCGCATAGTCCTGGCTCAGGATCGACTGGTCGCGGTCGAGCACCGCGAACGTCAGGTTGTCGACGTCGAGGCTGATGCCGATGCTGATGACGCACATCAGGACGAGCGACCCGAACAGGGCCAGCGTCGCGCGCAGCGGGTCGCGCCGCAGCTCCAGCACTTCCCGCCACAGGTAGCTGCCGGCGCGCGCCGGGCTGAACCACGCGGCCGCGCGGGCGGTGTCGGCCCCGCTGGCGGGGGCCTCGGGCGGCGCGCTCAGCCAGCCCGCGTCGGACGCGGCGTCCATCGGGACGCTGTCCGCACGCTGCGCGTCGGTCAGGTACGCGATGAACGCCTCCTCGAGCGTGCCGGCGCCGCGCATGCGCACGAGTTCCCCCGGCGACGCGCTGGCGAGCACCCGGCCCGCGTGCATCAGCGAGATGCGATCGCAGCGCTCGGCTTCGTTCATGAAGTGCGTCGAGATGAAGATCGTCACGCGATCCTGCCGGGCAAGCTCGATCATCAGCCGCCAGAAGTCGTCGCGCGCGACGGGATCGACACCCGACGTCGGCTCGTCGAGGATCAGGAGTTCGGGCTTGTGCACCATCGCGACCGCGAGCGACAGCCGCTGCCGCATGCCGAGCGGCACGCTTTCGGGTAACGCGTCGAGTACGCCGGTGAGCCCGAAGCGCCCGGACATTTCGTCGACCCGCCCCGGCACGTCCGCCTCCGGCACGCCGAACAGGCGCGCATGCAGCACGAGGTTCTGCCGGACAGTCAGCTCGCCATACAGCGAAAACCCCTGCGACATGTAGCCGACCCGCCGGCGCGTGTCGATGTCGTCGGCCGCGACCGGCTGGCCGAACAGCGTCGCCGTGCCTTCGGAGGCCGGCAACAGGCCCGTGAGCATCTTCATCGTCGTCGACTTGCCGCAGCCGTTGGAGCCGAGGAAGCCGAAGATCTCGCCGCGGCGGATTTGCAGGCTCACGTGATCGACCGCGACGAAATCGCCGAACCGCATCGTCAGCCCGTCGGCCTCGATCGCGTAGCCGGCGGCGGGTTCGGGCTGGAACGGCGCGATCCGGATCGGCTCGTGCCCGCGCCGCTGCGCGTCCGGGAGCAACGCGACGAATGCGCCTTCGAGCGTGTCGCACCCGGTGCGGGCCAGCAGCTCGTCCGGGCTGCCGGTCGCCAGCACCCGCCCGGCGTCCATCGCGATCAGCCAGTCGAAGCGCCGGGCTTCGTCCATGTACGCGGTCGCCACCAGTACGCTCATCGCCGGGCGGGCGGCCCGGATGCGCGCGATCAGTTCCCAGAACTGGGCGCGCGACAGCGGATCGACGCCGGTCGTCGGTTCGTCGAGGATCAGCAGGTCGGGATCGTGGATCAGCGCGCAGCACAGGCCGAGCTTCTGCTTCATGCCGCCGGACAGCTTGCCGGCGGGGCGATCCAGGAACGGGTGGAGGCCGGTGCTGCGCGTGAGCGCGTCGATCCGGCGGCGCCGCTCCGCCGCATCGTGGCCGAACAGCCGCGCGAAGAACTGCAGGTTTTCCTCGACGGACAGCGTCGCGTAGAGGTTCCGGCCCAGGCCCTGCGGCATGTACGCGATGCGCCGGCACACGCGCGCGCGATGACGGCGCGACGACAGGTCGGCGCCGAGCGCCCAGACGCGCCCCTGCTGGATCGCGCGTGCGCCGGACACGAGCGCGAGCAGGCTCGACTTGCCGACCCCGTCCGGGCCGATCAGCCCGACCATGCGGCCGGCCGGGATGTCGAGCGTCACGTCGTCGAGCGCGGCCTTGTCGCCGTAGCGCAGCGAGACGCCGGACAGCCGCGCGACCGGCGCGGGTGCCGGCGGCGTTTCGGTCGCGCCGGCACCGGTATCGGCCGGGAGCGCCGATTTCATTGCGGCACCCGGACGGCGAGGCGCGCCGGCCACGCGGCGTTCGGATCGACCTTCAGCCACGCGACACCCGGCAGCCCGGTCTTGACGAGCTTCAGGTGGCGCTGCAGCAGGTCGCGGTCGATGCGCGCCTTCACCCGGAACATCAGCTTCTGCCGTTCGGTGGCCGTCTCGACCGTCTTCGGCGTGAACTGCGCGGTACTCGACACGTACGACACGCGGGCCGGAATCACGTATTCCGGCGCGGCATCGAGCACGATCCGCACGTCGGCGCCGAGCGGCACGCGACCGACGACCGTCTCGGGCAGGAAGAACGTCATGTAGACGTCCGACAGGTCGACCACGTTGACCACCTTGCCGCCGGCCGGCAGCACCTCGCCCGATTCGGCCACGCGATACTGCACGCGCCCGTCGCGCGGCGAGGTCAGGTCGCTGTCCGAGATGTCGGCCTGCACGCGCGCGACGGTTGCCTGCGCGGCCGTCACCGCGGAGTGCGCGGCGACCAGCTGGGCCCGGGTCGCGTCGATCGCGGCCTGGGCAGCCTGCACCTGCGCGCGCGCCGCATTCACGGTCGCCCGCAGGCTGCCGGCGCGTGCGCGATCGTCGTCGAGTTCCTGCATCGACGACGCGCCGTCGCGCGACAGCGTTTCGGAGCGCGCGAGCCGCCGGGTCGCCGCATCCAGTTCGCTTTCCCGCTGGACGACGACGGCCTCGGCCGCCGCCTTGTCGCTGCGCCGCTGCGCGACCTGCGCGTCGATGCTCGCCGCCGTGTTCACGGCCTGCTCCTCCCGGGCGCGCGCCTCGTCGAGCTGGGCCTGCAGGACGACCACGTCCATGCGCGCGAGCGGCTGCCCGGCCTTCACGAAGTCGCCTTCGTCGACGAGCATCGCGGTGACGCGTCCCGGCAGCTTGGTCGCGACGTCGATCTCGGTCGCCTCGATGCGGCCGTTGCCGCTCACGAGGCCGGCATCGGCCTGCCCGTCACGCCAGCGCGTCCATCCGAAATACGTGATGCCGATCGCGAGCACGGCGACGCCTGCCCCGATCAGAAGAGGGCGCTTGAGGGTTTTCATCGTGTGGAATCCGGATTCGTCGATTCGTTGGTCGGTCGCGCGACGGCCGCGTCGCCGTCGTGCGTGGCGCCGCCGAGCGCGCCGTACAGCGCGACGCGGCTCGACAACAGCGCGCGACGCGTCATCACCCATTGCTGCTCCGCGTTCATCAGGTCCCGCTGCGCGTCGAGCACCTCGAGGAAGCGGGTCGCGCCGCTGTCGTAGCGCAGCTTCGCGAGGCGGGCCCGTTCGGCCTGCGAATCCAGCGTGGCGCGCTCGATACGCACCTCGTCGGCCAGCCAGTAGCGGGACGCAAGCGCATCGGACACGTCGCGAAACGCGCTCTGGATCGTCCGCTCGTACCGCGCGAGCGCTTCGTCGCGCTGCGCGTGCGCGAGCGCGAGATTCGAGCGGTTGCGGCCGCCGTCGATCAGCGGCAGCGTCACGTTCGGGATCACCGACCAGACGCCGGTGCCGGACGTCAGCAACTCATGCAGCGCGCTGCTGCCCGAGCCGATCGAGCTCGTCAGCGCGATGCGCGGAAAGAACGCGGCGCGCGCCGCGCCGATGTTGGCGCGGGACGCCTGCAGCTCGTGTTCGGCCGCGATCACGTCCGGCCGCTGCGCGAGCAGCGACGAGGGCAGGCCGGGGGCGAGCGACGGCGCGACGGCGGCGTCGTCGAGCGCGAGCGGCGTGCCGGCCAGATCCGGCGGCGCACCGACCAGCAGGGCCAGTGCATCGGCCGCCGATGCGCGCGCCTGTTGCAACTGGGCGCCGAGGGATTCCGCTTGCTGCAGCAGGATCTCGGCCTGCGTCAGGTCGAGGCGCGAGATCGCGCCGGCCGCATGGCGAAGCCGGAAAATCCGCAGCGACTCGCGGCGCGTGTCGATCGTCGCGCGGGTCAGCGCGATGCGCTCGTCGTATTCGCACAGCGTCAGGTACGCGTTGGCGACCGACGTGATCACGCTCAGCGTCGCGGCACGCCGGGCCGCATCGCTCGCGAGATAGCGCTGCAGCGCCGCTTCCTTCAGGTTGCGCACGCGGCCCCAGAAATCGAGTTCCCATTGCGTCTCGGCCAGCCGGACCTCGTAGGCCTGGCCGATGAACGGGGTGGGCGTGAGGAGCCCGCCCGGCGCGCGAAACCGCGCATAGGCCGCGCCGGCGCCGATCGTCGGCCACTGGTCCGCGCTGCGGATGCCGTAGACGGCACGGGCCTGTTCGACGCGCGCGACGGCCGCGCGCAGGTCGCGATTGTTGGCCAGCGCCTGCGCGATCAGCGCCCGCAGGCGCGCATCGACGAAGTAGTCCTGCCATGCGGGCACCTGCGCGGCCGCGGGCGTGGCGCCGGCCGACGGATCCGGAAAGGCGGCCGGGATCGGCGCGGCGGGGCGCTGGTCCGGCGGGGCGAGCGACAGGCATCCGGACAGCAGGCCGATACTCGTTGCGAGCGCAACGAATCGCCCGTACCGGGAAGCTGCAGTGCGGAACACGACGGGAAGCGCGGTGGCGCGCATGGAAAGCCTCGGCGAATACGGAAACGCGGGGTGGCGCCGCCTCGTGGCGTCGCCGCTTCGGGTTCACTTATATCCGACGATTGACGCTCCTACCCTTGATCTGCATCACTTCCGCGGGAATGCGTTTCGAGCGGTGCTTCGGTTGACAGGCGCGCCGGAACATGGCCCCGGGCCGGCGGGTTGCGCCGGGCCCGACGCGGTCGCGCGCGTCACGGCCGGTCGCCGGGGGCGAGGTTCAGCAGGACGGCGAACGAGAGGATGCTCAGGATCAGCGTGACGATCGAGTATCTGAACACCCGCTCGTCGAACAGCATGCCGTGAATGATGCCGCCCAGCGATGCGAGCGCGATGAATACGCTGAGCGTCGCCAGCGAGATGCGGTATTGCCTGCGGTTCATGACGGTCTCCCGGGGAACGGCGGTCGCAACGATGCGAAGCGTGCGGGCCGCCACGAATGTCGCGGCGCCGCCGGGGTCATGATCGCGGCGCGCCCGGTCGCGCAGTTGATCTGCGTCAACGGAAAAATCGGGATCGAGTGGGTGCGACGGCGGCTGCCGCAAGCACGGCGTTGATTGATCCTCGTCAAACCGCCGGCGCCGCCTTGCGCGATGCTGAATCCGGTGCGGCCCCATCGCCGATCGCGAATGTCGCGACCGGCACGGCCCGACAGGAGACGGCAATGAAGTCCGATGCGGCACTCAAGCAGGATGTCGAGCAGGCGCTGTTCTGGAATCCGGCGGTCGATGCGCGACGGATCGACGTCGACGTACACGACCGGATCGTGACGTTGCGCGGCACGGTCGACAGCTGGGCCCAGAAACTCGAGGCGCAGAAAACGGCGCTGCATGTCGAGGATGCGCGCGCGCTCGTGCTCGAACTGAACGTCGCGCCGCCGGAGAACGCGTGCGCGGACCAGGAACTGGCGATCGCGATCACGTTCGCGCTCGGCTGGCAGGAGGCGCTGCGCGATCACAAGATTCGCGTCGAGGTCGATCACGGTTGCGTGACGCTCGACGGTGAAGTCGATCATGCATACCAGAGCCGGGCGGCGGAAAAGATGGTCAGCCGGATGATCGGCGTCGTCGGCGTCGCGAACCGGATCCGCGTGCGCACGGACCACACGGTGCCGGACGTCGGCACGCGGATCGCCGAAGCGCTTGCGCGTCGCGCGCGGCGCGAATCCGCGGGAATTGCGATCGACGCGGCCGACGGCATCGTCACGTTGACGGGCAAGGTCGCGTCGCTCGCCGAAAGGCGCGCCGCGTGCGGTGCGGCCGGATCGGTGAGAGGCGTCAGGGAGGTCGTCGACCGGCTCACCGTCGGCTGACGGTTCGCCAGTGCTGTCTACAGCGAGGAGAAGCAGTCATGAACCGTTCGAATTCCGGCCCCGGCCGACACCCTCTGCGCCACGACAGGCGCATGCAGCCGCATACGAAGGACAGTTACCGCGATCCGAAGCGGCCGAAGGGCGACAGGATCTGCGAAGGCTGCGGCGCCGTCTGCGACGCGGGTCGCTGGACGTGGTACGCGACGCCGCTCGACCGGCGCCAGCTCGAATGCCCGGCCTGCAAGCGCATGCGGGAAAACCTGCCGGCGGGCGAACTGGTGCTGCACGGCGCGTACCTGTGCGCGCACCGGGCGACGATTCTCGACCTGCTCGAGCGCCAGGCCATTCTGGAGACGAGCGAGCATGCGCTCGAACGCATCATGGAAATCGAGAAATCCGCCGATACGCTCGTCGTCCGCACGACGGGCGTGCACATGGTGCGACGGCTGGCGGAAGCGTTGCTGCATGCGCATCACGGCGATCTCGCGCTCAACTATCGCGATGGCGAGGACATCCTGCGTGCGCAATGGACGCGCAACGACGCATGAACGGAGGGGTGTCCGGCGAGCGGGCCGACGTGCGACGTGCTGACGCTGCGGCTCGAAGCCGAACACGTGCCGTCTGTCCGCCTGCGGATTGCCGGCGAGACGCG
Source organism: Burkholderia sp. LK4 (assembly GCF_001043615.1). Lineage (NCBI taxonomy): Bacteria > Pseudomonadati > Pseudomonadota > Betaproteobacteria > Burkholderiales > Burkholderiaceae > Burkholderia > Burkholderia sp. LK4. The sequence continues at coordinate 55,239 of NZ_LDUL01000018.1, read as the reverse complement.
CGAGAACGTGTGCGTGACCGAGACCGAGACCGAGACGGGGCGTGAATACCGTTTCCCGATGCCGGGGCCGTCGGTCACGGCCGCCGAGTGGCGCGACTGCGCGGCCCGCATCGAGGCCTTGCGACCCGTGCCGCGCGATCTCGTGCTGGCCGGCGACATTCACCGGCTATAACCCGTTGCCGCTGCAGCCCGGCATGACGCTCGGCGAGCTCGCGCGGCTTTTCAATGCGTGCCTGCATATCGGCGCGGCGGTCACCGTGGTGCCGATGGCGAACTACGCGCGTGCGATGCGTTTCGACGACACCGCAATGCCGCGCACCAACGGATCGATGCGATTCTCCACGGCGTCGTGCAATGGCAAAATTTGCCAAAACATGCCGTTTTGTGGCTTTTCACGCGGATGTCATCTCGCGTCGCGATAGTGCGAAATCGCGCACCAGTCCCGGGGATCGACCCGAGGGACGCGGCGCACGGCAACCGACACGCACGCTCCGAACGGGCGGTGCATGACATCTCGACAGAAGGAGCTTCCCATCGTGAACGCCATCGCAGCGGCGGATGCTTACGACGTGATCGTCGTCGGCGCGGGCATCGTCGGCCTCGCCCATGCCTATACGGCGGCGCTCGAGGGGCTGCGCGTCTGCGTGGTCGAACGCGACGCCGCATGCGTGGGCGCGTCGATCCGCAATTTCGGTTTCGTCACGGTGACCGGGCAGCACGCCGGGCACAGCTGGCGGCGTGCGCGGGCGAGCCGCGAGGTCTGGGCGGACGTGGCGCCGCAAGCCGGCATCGACGTGCTTCACCAGGGCCTGCACCTGATTGCGCGTCGCCCCGAGGCGATGCACCTGATCGATGCGTTCATGCAGACCGGGATGGCCGACGGCTGCCGGGTCATGACGCCCGGCGAAGCGGCGGCCGTGGCGCCGGAACTGCGGCTGGACGGCGCGCAAGGCGTCCTGCACAGCCCGCATGAACTGCGCATCGAGCCGCGTACCGCGATCGGGTTGCTGGCGTCATGGCTGGCCGAGCGCTTCGGCGTGCGGTTCCGCTACGGCGAGATGGTGCACGAGGTGCGCACGCCGACGGTACGCACGTCGCGCGGCGTGCTGCATGCGGAGCGCGTGATCGTCTGCGGCAACGCGGACAGCCGTCACCTGTACGGCGACTGGTTCGCGCGGCACGAGGTCCGCCTGTGCCAGTTGCAGATGCTGCGCGTGCGGCCGCGCCGCCCGCTGGCGCTGCGCGCCGCGGTGATGAGCGACCTGAGCCTGCTGCGTTACGCGGGTTTCGCGGCGCTGCCCGCCGCCGGCGCGTTGCGTGCGCGCCTGAACGCGGAGGAGCCCGTGTGCGTCGGGTACGGCATCCACCTGATCGTGGTGCAGAGCGCCGACGGCAGTCTCGTGGTGGGCGATTCGCATGAATACGGCGCCGCACCGCTGCCGTTCGCAACGCAGGAGATCGATGCGCAGATCCTGCGCCTGCTGCACGAGACGCTCGATGTGACGGAACTCGATGTGGTCGAGCGCTGGACCGGCAGCTATCCGTCGGCGTCCGATGCCGATTGCGTGATCGAAGCGCCGGACGACGGCACGCGTGTCGTGGTCGTGACGAGCGGCGCCGGGATGAGCACGGGCTTCGGGATCGCGCAGGACGTGTTTGCCGCGTGGTGACGGCATCGACGAGCCGGGGAGGCTCGCGCGGTTGAACCGGCCGGCGCCTGCCGATCGACAGCAGGCGCCGGCGCGATCATGCAGCCGTCACGCGTGACGGCGTGCGCCGCATTCGCCGCAGAACAGGTCGTCGGCGGCCATCGGCTTGTGACACTGCGCACACGCCGTGGCTTCGTCCGTGGCGGGCGAGGCCGTATCCGACGCCGGCAGCGAAGCCGTGCCGGCCGCGCCGGCGGCATGTGACGCGCGTGCTTTCGCGAGGTGATCGGCGGCGCGCTCGCGTGCCTGTTCGGCGTGGCGTTTCGCGTCCGCGACGTGCTGGCTCAGTTTCTCTTCGGTCGCGGAGAAATCGACACCGCTGACCGTCTGCAGATAGATGAGATCAGAATCCAGTGGGACAGAACGTTGGACATGATGGTCTCCTTGACCCGGCTCGTTTCTCTCTCTGGGGTGGCGGGTGCCGACGTGCAGCTGTCGTTGTTCCGTCGTGCGCTCACACACCGTATACCCGGCCAGCACGGTACCTATTCCCGAAGCCGCGCGACGCATTTCCGCTGCATGTCGTTCATTGCGGGAATAAACGGGCTGGTTTCCCGGTATGTCGATCACGCACTGGAGGCATCGAGAGGAGGCGCCAATGCACGACAGGGAGAAGCAGGCCCGCGACACACCGGGCCGGGCGCAGCGCGATCGCGAGGGCACCTCGAACGTGGGCGGGGTGCAGCGGTCGTCGTGGTTGCGGGAGGGCGGCATGCGCCCGCCAAAGAGCAATCGTGCCTTGCGTCGCGCACCGCACACGCATGACCCCGACGACGGTCGACCGGTGTCGGCGCATGACCTGATGCGCAAGACCGCGCGGAGGCTGCAGCTCGGGTCCGGCATCCTGCTGTGGCTTTATATTTCGATTCACATGGTCAATCACGCGCTCGGCATCTGGTCCATCGATATCGCCGAGCGCGGGCTGCACCTGGCGATCGGGCTCTGGCAAAGCCTGCCCGGAACGATCGTGCTGTACGGCGCGGCCGGCCTGCATTTCGCGCTGGCGATTCGCACCATTTACGGCCGCCGGCACTGGTCGCTGCCGCCCGCCGAATGGCTGCGTCTCTGGGCGGGACTCAGCCTGCCCATGCTGTTGATCCGCCACGTTGTCGGGACCCGCGTAGCGACCTCGTTCTACGGCTTCGAACCCAACTACGAACGGGTCATCGTGTCGCTTCTCACGAGCGGCACGCAGGGGCTGCAGATCGCGCTGCTTGCACCGGGGTGGGTGCACGGCAGTCTCGGGTTGTGGTTTCATCTGCGGCGGCGTGCGTTTTTTCGTCGCGCCAGGTTCGTGCTGCTGGCCTTGCTCGTCCTGCTGCCCGTGCTGTCGGCGGCGGGCTTCGTGCAGATGACGCGCGCGATCGTGCCGGAAAGTCTTGCCGTCCCGGCGCCCGATGCGGCGCTGGTCGCGCATCGCGCCGCGCTCGACAGCTGGCGGCATCTCCTCGTCGCCGGTTATCTGTCGCTGATTGCGATCGCCTTCGTTGGCGGTCAGTTGCGAAACCGACTCTCCGGCGACGATTTCCCCGATTCATCCGCCGAGCCGCGGTGAGAACCGACGCATGAATGAATACCGCGCACCCGCTCGCGATTCGCGATCCGCGCATGCCGGCTGCACGCGCAGCGGCGCAAGCCGGACAGGTAAAGTCTGCTGACAGAATCTGGCAGGGGCTTCGGCGATACTGTGCGTTTTCGCACCCGATGATCCGCGACGCGCGTCGAATCTCCACGTCATGACAACCACTCAAGTTCCCGTCCCGTTGAAGGAGTCGCTGGGGAAGCGGCAATTCCATGCGCTGTCCGACGCGCTGCATTCGATCGAGCCTGCCTTCGACCGGCCGGCATTTCTGGCGACGGCGCTCGAAGGCCTCGACGGCCTGACGTTGATGGAGCGCGTCAGGCGCGCCAGTCTTGCGATCGACACGGGCGCACGGCCGCTGCCGGGCGGGTACGATGCCGTGCTGGCGTTGTTGCAGGAGGCGGCGCCGCGACTGGGCCGGGGTTTCGTATCGCTCATCGCGCCCGATTACGTCGGGCAGTACGGTCGTCACGCGTTCGACCGTTCGATGGACGCGCTGAAATACTTCACGCCGTTCGGCACGTCGGAATTCGCGGTGCGCGAATTCCTGCGCATCGACCTGGCGCGTGCGCTCGCAACGATGGAAGCCTGGTCGCACGATACGGACGATGCCGTGCGCCGGCTGGCGAGCGAGGGAAGCCGCCCGCGTCTGCCCTGGTCGTTCCGGCTCCGGGACATCGAGGCCGACCCGTCGCTGGCCGCGCGGATTCTCGACAACCTTCGCTCGGACCCGAGCGCCTATGTGCGCCGCTCGGTCGCGAATCACCTGAACGACGTGGCGAAGACGCATCCGGCGTGGGTGCTCGATCGGGCCGAACGATGGGGCGCCGACCATCCGCATACGCGATGGATCGTCCGTCATGCGCTCCGCACGCTCGTGAAGCAGGGCAATGCACGAGCGCTCGCGATCCTGGGTGCCGACAGCGCGCCGCGTCTGGAAATCGGCCCGTTCGGCGTGACGCCCGCGCAGGTGGTGCTCGGCGAGTCGATTACGCTCGCGTGCGAGCTGCAATCGACGGCCGAGACCGCGCAGCGGCTCGTCGTCGATTACCGTATCGCGTATGTGAAGCAGAATGGCGACGCGTCGCCGAAGGTGTTCAAGCTGAAGGGGCTGACGCTCGAACCCGGGCAGCGCGTCACGCTGCAGCATAGTCGTCCGATGCGCGATTTCACGACGCGCCGGCACTATGCGGGCCGGCATGAGGTGGAGCTGATCGTCAACGGTCAGGTCGTTGCGCGATCGTTTTTCGAGCTCGCCGTGTGAGTGGCGGTTGGCGGGCGGGAGATGGGGCGGCCGACGTTTCGCGCTTGCCGGCCCTGCCCGCCGCACGGGCGTGGGAGGCGGCGAAGGTGTTGCTGAACGAGTCAGCGGTCGCAACCGGGAGTACGCGTCAAACACGTAGTCGTCAGGGTTAGGCATTTGCTGTCGGCTCCCCGCCGCGCGTTCCGTGCGCCGCGCGCCGGTCGGCGGCACTGAGTGTCGGAGGCGCCACTCACACAGCACCCAGCGCGGAATCGGATCGGCAATCCGGAGCGCGCCGCTATCGCTCGACAGAGCCGCGCCCGAGTGTCCAGTTTGCGTCCGGACGGAACGGTGCAGGTTCCGTTTCATGGGGCCGGATTGGAGAGCCATGCCGGCATTGGCTCACGGGGCGGGCACGATGCAAAGATAAACGAAATGTGATCCCTCCCTCCCGCAAAATTTTGCACAATGGCGGCAGCGCGGCGCATTGCCGCGATTCGCTCCCCGGGGAACCCGGCCAGCCGGCCCGGGCCCGGGGCCGGCCCGAACCGATACCCGACCTCGGCACCGACGTGCCGCCATCCGCCGCCATGGACCAACCGAAACGCATCCTGATCGTCGAAGACGACGCCGACATCGCCGACGTGCTCAGCCTGCACCTGCGCGACGAGCGCTACGAGGTCGTGCACAGCGCGGACGGCGCCGAAGGGCTGCGCCTGCTCGAGCAGGGCGGCTGGGATGCGCTGATCCTCGACCTGATGCTGCCGGGCGTCGACGGCCTTGAGATCTGCCGGCGCGCGCGGGCGATGACGCGCTACACGCCGATCATCATCACGAGCGCGCGCTCGAGCGAGGTGCACCGGATCCTCGGCCTCGAGCTCGGCGCCGACGACTATCTGGCCAAGCCGTTCTCGGTGCTCGAACTCGTCGCGCGTGTGAAGGCGCTGCTGCGCCGCGTCGATGCGCTCGCGCGCGATTCGCGGATCGATGCGGGTACGCTCGACGTCGCGGGGCTGGCGATCGACCCGATCGCGCGCGAAGCGAGCGTCGACGGCGCGCGTATCGACCTCACGCCGCGCGAATTCGACCTGCTGTATTTCTTCGCGCGGCACCCGGGCAAGGTGTTCTCGCGGATGGACCTGCTCAACGCCGTGTGGGGTTACCAGCACGAAGGCTACGAACACACGGTCAACACCCACATCAACCGGCTGCGCGCGAAGATCGAGGCCGATCCGGCGGAGCCCGTGCGGATCCTCACCGTGTGGGGCCGCGGCTACAAGCTCGCCGCGCCGGGCCAGCGGGACGGATGATGAAGCTCACCCTCACCCAGCGGCTGTCGCTCGTGTTCTCGGTGCTGCTGCTCGCGTGCTCGGGCGCATCGGCGTGGCTGCAGATCCGCGCGAACGACATGCGCGAACAGGAAGTCGTGCAGGGGCTGTCGCGTGACCTCGCCGCCAATATCGTCGACAGCGTGACCCACAGCGCGCCGCTGATGGACGCGAACGGGCTGCGCCCGGACGCCGTGCGCACGCTGTTCGGCCAGCTGATGGGCGTGAACCCGAGCGTCGAGGTCTATCTGCTCGACAACGCGGGGCGCATCAAGGGCGACGATGCGCCGCCCGGCCACGTGAAGCGCGACCGCGTCGATCTCGCCCCCGTGCAGCGCTTCATCGCGGGCGAGCCGCTGCCGATCCTCGGCGACGACCCGCGCAGCCCCGACGCACGCAAGGTCTTCAGCGCCGCGCCGCTGCAGCGCGCGGGGCAGCCGCCGTCGGGCTACATCTACGTGGTGCTGCTCGGCGAGGCGCACGACCGGCTGGCCGCGCGCGTGGACGCCGGCAACGTGCTGCGCACGACGCTGTGGTCGATGGCGCTCGTCGCGCTGCTCGGCCTGCTCGCGGGCCTTACCGCGTTCAGCTTCATCACGCGCCCGCTGCGCCGGCTGACGGACGCGATGCGCCGCTTCGACGCGAACGGCACGCCCGACACGCAGCCGCCGGTGCCGCGCTCGCGGCCGGGCCGGCGCGGCGACGACATCGTCGTGCTCGAATCCGCGTTCGCGCAGATGGCCGACCGGATCGGCGACCAGTGGCGCGCGCTGACGCACCAGGACCAGCAGCGGCGCGAGCTGATCACGAACATCTCGCACGACCTGCGCACGCCGCTCACGTCGCTGCACGGCTACCTGGAGACACTGTCGCTGAAGGCCGACACGCTCGCCGACACCGAACGGCGTCGCTACCTGTCGATCGCACTCGCGCAGAGCGCGAAGGTCGGGCGGCTCGCGCAGGCGCTGTTCGAGCTCGCACGCCTCGAATCGGGTGGCGTGCAGGCCGAGCGCGAGCCGTTCTCGCTCGTCGATCTCGTGCAGGACGTGTTCCAGAAGTTCGAGCTGACCGCGCAGGCGCGCGGCGTCGCGCTGCATGCGCGGATTCCGGCGCGGGTACCGGTCGTGTCGGCCGATCTCGGGATGATCGAGCGCGTGCTGACCAACCTGCTCGACAACGCGCTGCGGCATACGCCTGCGCACGGCGAGGTCGAGGTCGCGCTGGAGCCGCGCGGCGACCGCGTGCTCGTGACCGTGGCCGATACCGGGGAAGGGATTCCGGCGGCGCGGCGCGAAGGGTTGTTCCAGCGGCCGCAGCGGCCGATGAGCGGCGGCGCGGTGACGAGCGGCGGGCTCGGGCTGCTGATCGTGCACCGGATGCTGGCGCTCAACGGCAGCAGTATCCGGCTGGTCGACCGGCCCGGGCGGGGGGCGGTGTTCGAGTTCGCGCTGGCGGTGGCCGCGCCCGCGACCGGCGACGGGCGCTGAGCGCGGTTACTGCTCGCGCTCAGCCGCCGCGCTTGTTGCGCCGCACGTCGCTCGGCGTCATGCCGGTCCAGCGTTTGAACGCGTGGCGGAAACCCACCGCATCGCTGAAGCCGAGCGTCGATGCGATGTCCTCGGTGCTGAGCGTGGTCGTGCCGAGATAGTCGATCGCGAGCGCCTTGCGCACGCTCGCCAGCAGTTCGCTGTACGAGGTGCCTTCGGCTTCGAGCTTGCGGCGCAGCGTGCGCGACGTGATGCACAGGATCGCCGCGATCGCGTCGATATCGGGGAATTGTCCCGGCGTGCGGGTGAGTTCCTGGTACACGCGCCGCGTGACGCCGGCCTGGCTGCGCAATTCGTCGAGCAGGCTCGCGCAGTGCGACGACACCTGCGCGGCGGTAATCGGATTCGCGAGCTGCGGCGCGCGCGCGAGCCACGCGGCCGGGTAGCTGAGCACGTGATGCGGCTGGTCGAACGCGATCGGGCATTCGAGCGCATCGCCCAGCAGTGCCGCGTGCGCCGGCTGCCGCTGCGCGAACTGCGCGCGCGCGGGCACGCACCACGCACCCATCACGTCCTTGATGATCGTCACGTGCAGCGCGAACTGCATGTCGATCAGGAAACGGTACAGCGGCTCGTCGAGATCGGGCAGCGCGACTTCGTGCCGGTCGGGAAACAGCCACGACGCGGTATCGCCCTGTTCGACCCAGCGGATCGCGAGCATGCCGTTCGCGAGCCGGTGATATTTGACGGCCGATTCGAACGCGTGCGCGAGCGATTCCGAGCACAGCATCGCGTAGCCGTACATCCCGTAGCTCGTCACGTGCAGCCGGTGGCCGACGCGCACGCCGAGATCGGTGCCGTCATAGCGGCCGATGGCATTGCGCGCGGCCGTGAGGAACTGCAGCGGCGACGTGAGCGTGAACGGGTCCGCGACGGCGGCCGGCGTGAGGCCGGTACCGTCGAGCACCGCGGCCGGGTCGATGCCGGCTTGCGCGGCCACGTCGAGCAGCACGGCCAGCTTGGCCGGCGTGAAGCGCTGCTGGCGCAACGTGTGGGCCGGCTCGAGGTCCGGCAGGCGGGCGGCGCGGGCGGTCGTCGGGTTCAAGGGCACACTGCGCGGCATGGGAACATCCTGCGTCCGAATCGATATCGTTTACGGCACGCAATTCTGCTCGGGATCGGTCCCATGCGCCACAGGGTTCACCCTGACGATCACGCGACAGTCGATGCGCGAGCGCGCTCAGCCCCGCTCGTCCGCACGCGTGCGCAGGATCGCGTCGGCGAACTCCACGAACCCGCTGCCGCCGGGGCCCTGCGTGATCCAGCGCGGCAACGCGGGCAACTGCCGCAGATAGTCGACCACGGTGCTCATGCCGGCCGTGTGCGTGAAGTAGCCGAACATCGGCGCATCGTTGGTGGAATCGCCGGAATAGGCGACGCAATCGCGCGCCGCGCCGGCGCCCGCATCGACGCCGAACGTGTCCGACAGCACGCGCAGCGACATCGACAGCTTGTCGTACCCGCCGACCCAGCCGATGATCCACAGGTTGTTGATGGTCGCGTCCGCGCCGGCCTCGACCAGCGCGTCGCGAACCCGGTCGTCCTGGTCGCCGCCGGTGCGGGCGTACGCGAGCGACGTCAGCCTGAAATCCTGGTCGTCGGCGTGGCGGGCGGCGGGGACGGCCGCCTCGACCTGCCGCGCGATGCGCCGGAGTGCGTCGCGCGCGCCGGCGAGCGCATCGTCCGCATGCCAGTAACGGCGTTCGACGCCGTGCCCGTCCGGGCCGCGCCGGATGAAAAGGCCGCCGTTCTCCGCGATCACGCCGTCGACCGGCCACATGCGCGCCATCTGGTCGCACCAGCCCGCCGGCGCGGCCGTCACCGGGATCACGCGGATGCCGCCCGCCTGCAGGCGTTCGAGCGCCGTGTAGGTGCGGGCGGACAGGCGGCCGTGATGGGTCAGGGTCTCGTCCATGTCGGTCAGCAGGAAGCGGACGGACGAGAAGGTGTCGGCGGGGGCCAGGGAAAGCGGCTGCATGGTTTCGACAGCGGAATGACGGGCGTCGATTATGAAGAAGGGCGCCCGGCCGTGCCATGCCGCTTGCTGCTTTGCAATTCGTGCCGGGGAATAAGCGGTTTCCCGCGCCGGCCGGCGAAGTTGTCTGGACAAGCGCGCCCGCCCGCGTGTCCGTTTCGATCATCTTTTCGGCCGCCCGGATCATTTTCAAAGCGCGCCGCGCGGGCGATAGTCGCCGGTCAGGCGACGGCCCGCGCTTCTGGCGTGCAGGCCGTCGCGCGAACGGCGCGCGGCCGGCGCGCCGTCCCCCGTGGAGTGAGACATGACGAACAGACACTGGACCGGGTCGTATGGCTCGATCCCCGCCGAGATCGATCCCGATCGCCATCCTTCCGTAAGCGCGCTGCTGGACGACGCGATGCACCGTTTCGCCGATCGTCCGGCGTTCCATTCGTACGGCCGCACGCTCAGCTATGCCGACGTCGACCGCCTGTCGACGGCGCTGGCCGCTTATCTGCAGCAGGTCGTGGGCGTGCGCAAGGGCGATCGCGTGGCCGTGATGCTGCCCAACGTGCTCGCGTTTCCGGTCGCGTTCGTCGCGGTCGCGAAGATCGGCGCGATCCAGGTCAACGTGAACCCGCTCTACACGGCGCGCGAGCTCGAGCATCAGCTCAACGACGCAGGCGTCGAAGTCGCCCTGGTGTGCGGCGGGTCGATGGGCACGTTCGCCGAAGTGGTCGGCGGCACGCGCGTGCGTACCGTGCTGAGCGTCGGGCGCGGCGATCTCGGCGTCGTCGATGCGCCGGCCGGGGCATGCGACGCGCTGCCGCCCGGTTCGATCCCGCTCGCCGACGCCATCGCCGCCGGCGAATCGCTCGCGTTCGAGCCGGTGCCGCTCGGCGGCGCGGACCTGCTGCTGCTGCAGTACACGGGCGGCACGACCGGCCTGTCGAAGGGGGCCGCGCTGTCGCACCGCAACCTCGTCGCGAACATCGCGCAGTTCGGCGCGATCGTGCCGGCCGCGCGCGAGCCGGGCGAGGAGGTCGTCGTCACGGCGATCCCGATGTATCACATCTTCGCGTTGACGGTGAACTTCCTGTCCTACTTCGCGATCGGCGCGCAGAACTGGCTGGTCGCGAACCCGCGCGACATGGACGGCTTCATCGACGTGCTGAAGGCCGCGCGGCCGACGGTATTCGTCGGCGTGAACACGCTGTATGCGGGGCTCGCCGGCCATCCGCGCCTGACGGAAGTCGACTGGTCGCGGTTGAAGCTGTCGGCCGGCGGCGGCGCGGCCGTGATCGACGTGATCTCGTCGCGCTGGAAGGCGGTGACGGGCAACTTCATCCGCGAGGGTTACGGGCTGTCGGAAACGTCGCCGGTCGTGTCGTTCAACCCGCAGTCGATCGATACCTTCACGGGCACCACGGGCCTGCCGCTGCCGTCGACCGACGTGAAGCTGCTCGACGACCAGGATCGCGAAGTCGCGATCGGCGAAGCCGGCGAAATCTGCGTGAAGGGGCCGCAGGTGATGAGCGGCTACTGGCAGAAACCGGACGCAAACGCGGCCGCGTTCACGGCCGACGGCTATTTCCGCACGGGTGACGTTGGCGTGTTCGATGAAGCCGGTTTCCTGCGGATCGTCGACCGCAAGAAGGACATGATCATCGTGTCGGGCTTCAACGTGTACCCGAACGAGGTGGAAGCCGTCGCGACCGCCATGCCGGGCGTTGCCGAATGCGCGTGCATCGGCGTGCCGGACGCGCGCACGGGCGAGGCCGTCAAGCTGTTCGTCGTGCTGGCGCAGGATGCGTACGTCTCGGAGGAACAACTCGTCGCGCATTGCCGCGCGAGCCTCGCGGCCTACAAGGTGCCGAAGCTGATCCGCTTCGTCGACCGCCTGCCGAAGTCGACCGTCGGCAAGATCCTGCGTCGGGAACTCAGCCGCACCGACTGATGGCGTCGGCGCGCCGCGCAAGGCCCGGCGCGCCCCGGGCCCGGAAGGCCCCACGTGGGCCGCTCAAGTACAATGCGAGCGGTTCGACCGACGGGGACGCGATGACCGGTTCAGATGCACTTTCCGCCCAGCCCGGGCCCGGGCGGGCGCTGCCTTCGCCGAGCGCGACGGTGCCGATCTCGCTCGTCAACGGCTTCCTCGCGAGCGCGGGCGTGCAGCGCGACGTGGTCGAGCGCTACCTGCGCGGGGCCGGCATCCCGATCGAGCTGCTCGGCGAACCGCATGCGCGCGTGACGGAGGAGCAGTTCTCGACGCTGTACCGCACGCTCGCGATCGACCTCGACGACGAGATGCCCGGCATCTTCTCGCGCCCGCTGCGCGGCGGCACGCTGAAATACCTGTGCCTGAGCCTGCTCGACGCGCGCAACCTCGAAACGGCGCAGCATCGTTTCGGGCAATTCTTCCATATCCTGCTCGACGATTTCTTCGTCGAATCGAAGCGCGACGGCCTCGTCGCGCAGGTGCTGCTGCGCCCGAACGACGCGATCGGCCCGATCGGCGCGCTCGGCCAGGAACTGATGCTCAAGCTCGTGCACGGCGTGTGCTCCTGGCTGATCGGGCAGAAGATCCCGCTGCTGCAGATCGAGTTCGCGTGCCCGCGGCCGCGCCATGCGGTCGACCACCTGTATTTCTTTACCGGCTCCGTGCAGTTCGACTGCGAGCGCACGCTGATGCGCTTCAGCGCGGACTACCTCGATGCGCCAATCCGGCAGAGCAAGCGCAACCTGCGCAAGTTCCTCGCGCGCGCGCCCGGCGACTGGATCTTCGAATCGTTCAGCGAACAGCTCGTGTGCCATCGCGTGCGGCAGTACCTGTCGGCCGCGTTGCCCGACCTGCCGGCGATCGACCAGGCGGCCGAGCACCTGCATTGCTCGGTGCGCACGTTGAGCCGCCACCTGGCCGCCGAAGGGACGACGTTCCAGGTGCTCAAGGACGAACTGCGGCGCGACATCGCGATCCAGCGGCTGACCGACACGCCCGACACGATCGCGGCGATCGGCGCCGACATCGGCTTCGACGATCCGAGCGCGTTCCATCGCGCGTTCCGGCACTGGACGGGGAGCACGCCGGGCACTTACCGGCGGCGCGCGTAGCGTGTGGTTTCAGCGCGGCCGGTTGCGCATGACGGGCTCCCGGTGCACGCGCCCGCGGTCGCCGGGTCCGGCCGCACGCGGCTGACGCCGCCGCGGGATGCGGTCATGCACGCGTCGGGCCGCCCGGGCAGCAGCGATGCCGGCCGTCGCCGGTCGCAAGCGACGGCCGGTAATCGACGCGCGATCAGCGCCAGTGGGTCTCCACCCATTCGCACACGCGCTGCCACGCGGCGGAATTCATGTACGCGCGGGTTTCCTGCTCCATCTCCGGCACTTTCTTCCACTCGTCCAGGCCGATCGGTTGTCCGAGCAGGAAATTGCCGCGCTGATAGCCACTGCCCAGTATCTGCTCGACCTGGATCGCGGCGATCGCCGCCGTGGTGTCCATCGTCAACCCGAGCAACGCCGCGGCCGGAACGTTCCCGCTCGCGAACGGCCACAGCCACGTCGAAACGCCCCAGTTCAACGGATTGCCGACCGCATCGGGCGGAATGCCCTGCGGGCTCGTTCCGGTGCCGAGCGACAGCAGGCGCACGTCGTTCAGGCTGCCCACGAGCCCGTTGCCCAGCGCTTCGGCAATGGCGGCCACCGACGGGTTGTTCGCGAACACGCCGCCGTCGGCGAAGTAGCCGAGGCCGGCGATTTCGTACGGCGGGAAATAGGCCGGCGCGGCCGACGTCGCAAGCGCGGCATCGGACAGGCGGATGTCCCGGTACGGGTTCCTGGCGCCGTTGGAGAACGTACAGGGCGTCCAGCTTTTCGTGGACGGCTCCCACAAGCGCGCCGAGTTGATCGCGACGAAGCGGGACACGTCGGTCAGCCTGGCAGTACCGAGCAACTTGTTCGCGATCTGCTGAACCCCGGTGTTGACATACTCGCACGCGCGCAGGCCCGGCCCGGCCTGCACGGTGCCCTGCTCGAGCGCTTGCTGCTGTTCCAGCCACGCGCCGTTTTTCTTGAAGATCGCCGCGCCCTGCGTGCGGTAGATGTCGACGATCTCCGCAATGGGCGCGCCACGCGCGAGCCCCAGGGCGATCAGGCCGCCCGTGGACGTGCCGGCGAAGCCGTCCGCTTTCGCGATGATCCCGCTTCGCTTGTCGAGGTCCTGGATGAGCAGTGCGGTGATCAACCCGCGAATGCCGCCGCCGTCGCAACTGAGAATCCTGAAGGTCATCGTGTTTCTCCTGGTTCGGGTGAGAGTGATGCTCGTGCCGCTTCGCATCGGGCCGCGCACATCACGTGACCGCCTGCTGGCGTTCCGCGCGCCGGGTGGCGTCGTGAACCTTGCGCCCGCTGACCCATGTCTCCTGCACGACGATCTCGCGCAGTTGATAGGGGGTGCCGGATTGGACCTGCAGCGGATCGCGCTGCAGAATCACGAGGTCGGCCTGTTTTCCCTCCTTCAGCGAACCGACCTGATCGTCGAGATGGCATTGCCACGCCGCGTCGATGGTCACCGCGCGCAGCGCCTCGGGCGCGCTCAGGCATTCGGCCGCGTTGAGTACCGCGAGCTCCGGGTCGGCCTCCATCGCCCGCCACATTGCCTGGTCCATATAGCGCAACGGCCCCAGCGGCGAGACGAAGTGATCGCTGTGCAGGCTGACGCGCAGGCCCTCGCGCAGTGCCGACTTGCATCGATCGAGCTTCTGCGCGCGGTCTTCGCCGAGAATGGTGTTCCGGAACGCGCGCCCCCAGTAGCCCACGTGGCCGATCAGGAAACTGGGCGAGATGTCCAGCCGCTTCATGGTGCGCAGATCGTCGTCGTCGAGCAGCGACGCATGTTCGAGCCGGTGGCGCAACGGTTCCGCTTGCGCGACCGGCGCGGGAGCGGGCGAAGCGGGCTCGGGAACCTTGCTCAGCACCAACTGGTAGGCGGCCAGCACGTTGGCGATCCCCTCGTCGCCGTTCGCATGGACCAGGATCGGCCAGCCCGCCGCATCGACCTGCTGCATGATCTGCGCGAGCGAATCGATCGGCGTGAAATTGAACAGGCCGTTCGGCCCGACGCCGGGCACACTGTGCTGGGCGCAGCACTTGTACGGCGCGCTTTGCAGGCCGGTCAGGCCCTGGTTGGAACCATCGGCGATCAGCTTCATCGCGCGGATGGTGAACAGCGATTCGGGCGCGCTGTCCAGTTGCGGCTTGAACTGGTTGAGCCACAGCGGCCAGAGGTCGTTGTTGCCGAACAGGGCGCCACCCATGCGCACCGTCATCCACGGCGTGCTCGCCAGCGCCTGCAACAGGACCACTTCATAGAACCCCAGCCCCATCCCCACGCCGGCGTCGAACAGGGTGGTGATGCCGCGCTCGTTCGCATTCGACATCACCTTCCGCAAGGCGGACAGCAACGCGATCGGCGTCGGGCGCGGGACGGTGTTCGTCATCAGCGTGACCTGCGATTCGGTCAGCACGCCCATGGGGAAACTGGCCTCGAGGCCGGCGGCCTTCAACGCGGCGCCGTTCGCATAGCCGAGATGCCCGGAGGCATTGATCAGGAACAGGCATGTGTCCGTGCTGATCTTGTCCAGCCATTCGCGGTCGATATCCACCCATTCGAGCATCAGCGACGGGTCGACGCCGCTGCCGCACACCCACTTTTCGCCATTTTTTCCATTGGGCTGCGCATCGTCGACCAATGCCTTGAGCTTGTCCGCGATGGTCTTGGCACTGTAGGCCGGATTCAGTTTCTGTTCGACGAACGGGGACAGGTCGTGCCACGGCTGAGTGAGGAACACGGCGCTGGGCAGCAGATGCGCGTGTGGTTCGATCAAGCCGGGCAGCAACGCATGGCCCGGTTCGAGCGTCTGCTCGCGCGCCCGGGGATAGCTGTCGCGCATGCGCCGGCGAACCTCATCGAGCGTACCCGTGGCGATGACCTTGTGTTCGGCGATACCGAGCGCTTCGACACGCGTGTTGCAATCCTCCGGGTCCGGGTAGATCAGCCCGCCGTGAAAGATGACGGCCTCGGGCGCGCCGGGTGCTTCGAGCTGGCTCAATTCCTTGAGCAGGTCCTGCCATTCGCTCTCGCTCTGGCCAAGAGCGCCTGCGAGCAAATGCGGGCTGCAGCATGCACATCCGAGCTGGTTTCGATGGAACATGGTCCGATCCTTTTCAGTTTTTATTGCATTGATCGCGATTGTTTTAAAAAGGAACATCAGGTCGACCGGCGAGGTCGTACACGGAATCCGTGAATCGTGATGCACAGGCAGTTGCGAAACAGATGCTTGCGTGCGCATCGGTTTCGCGGGGATCGCGGTATGGCGTCGCCGTCAATATCCGCCGTGGATCGTTTCGGAAATCAAAGCGCCGCGCGGGATAATGCGTCGAACAACGTGATACGGGAATCGTGAGGCTCGCTTCATGAAACGATGAGGCGGAATGATACGGATGCCGAATCGATGCGACGGTGCGAATCGGATGAAGCGTCCGACCTCAATCCAATGTATATGCGCTGCATGGAGCCGGTGCAAGCCCGGAATCCGGAGGAAAGTGACGTGAGTCAATCCGTCGCGAAAGGCGATTCATGACGGATGCGTGAACGCATCCGGCAAGCGATCGATGGCCCGACCAGACCGGTCGAGAACCGTTACCGCGGGGTCCGGGTGCCTCGCACCAGTCCGGCGAGATCGACGAGCGCCCGAACCAGTCCCGCGAGCAGCAGCGCCGCGAGCACCAGATAGTCCGGCGTCTCGCGGATCACGACGGCGATCGGGTGGTCGGCCGCGGTGGCCGAAACGGCCACGATCAGCCCGTAGACGACGAACCACCCGGTTGAGATCGTCAGTACGACCGTGGCCGTCAGGAGCCCGACGATCCGCGCAGCACGCAGCCGCGATCCGTGACGCGTGCTCACTGGCTGCTGCGCAGCCGGTAGCCGACGCCGCGCATCACTTCCGGCATCCCGGACGCGCCCGCGCCTTCGAGCTTCTTGCGCAACCGGCTGATATGGCTGTCGACGGTGCGTTCCAGCGCATCGACGTCGGCGAGGCACGCGTCGATCAGTTCGCTGCGCGTGAACACGCGGTTCGGCGAGCCGGCGAGGTGGGCGAGCAGCCGGAATTCGGTCAGCGTCAGCGCGATGCTGGTTTCCCCGCTGTCCGTGCGGACCGTGGTCAGATAGCTTTGCGTATCGATTTCGAGGTTGCCGACCTTGATGAAGCGTCCCGCGGCGGCGGTTTCCAGACGGCGCAGGATCGCCCGGATGCGCGCGACCACCTCGGCCGGATTGAACGGCTTCGTGATGTAGTCGTCCGCGCCGAAGCGCAGCCCCTGCAAGCGATCGATTTCGCGGTCGAGCGCCGTGATGATGACGATCGGCGTGTTGCCGCGGCGACGCAGTTCGACGAGGACTTCCCAGCCGTCCTTGTTCGGCATCCTGACGTCGAGCAGGATCAGGTCGGGTTTCAGCACGCGCTGCACGTCGAGCACGGCCTGGCCGTGACCGACGCGATAGGTGCGAAAGCCGTCGTGAGCCAGGTAGGCGTCGAGTATGTCGGCGATCTCCGGATCGTCTTCGGCAATGAGTATCAGAGGGTTCATCGGTATCACTGAAAGTGAACGTGACCTGCAGGCGGGCCGGCGGCGCGGCACGTGCGCCGCCGGACTTCATCGTGCGTGCGGTCGTCGCGAACGGATCGGCGACGACGCGTTGCTCAGTTGTTCGCCACGTTGTTGGCGGGGGGCACATCGGTGTCGACCAGGCCGCCACCGAGCGCCTTGTAGAGCGCGACCGCGTTGCCCAGTTCGGCGTTGCGCAGATCCAGCAGCGCCTGACGCGCGGCATACAGCTGGCGCTGCGAGTCGAGCAGTTCCAGCCGATCCTCGATGCCGGCGCGATAGCGCAGGTTCACGAGATCGGTACGGCGCTCGGCGCTCTTGACGACGCGGTTTTGCGCATCGATCTGGCGGGTGAACGTCTCGCGCCCGGCGAGGCCGTCGGCCACTTCGCGGAACGCGGTCTGGATCGCGCGTTCGTATTCGACGACCGCACCGGACTTGCGCACTTCCGCGAGATTCAGTTCGGAACGCAGCCGGCCGCCCTGGAAGATCGGCAACGTGACCTGCGGCGCGAAGCTCCACACGTTCTGGCCGCCGGCGAACAGGCTGCCCAGCCCCGGGCTCAGGAAACCGATCGACGACGTCAACGACAGGCGCGGGAAGAATGCCGCGCGCGCCGCGCCGATGTCGGCGTTGGCGGCGACGAGGTTCTGCTCGGCCTGCTGGATGTCCGGCCTGCGGTACAGCAATTCCGACGGCAGGCCGGCCGGCAGTTGCGTCATCACCGGCTGGCGTTCCAGCGACAGCGGCTCAGGCAGGTCTTTCGGCAGGTCGGTGCCGACCAGCAGCCGCAGCGCGTTGCCTGACTGCTCGACGGCGCGCGAGCGCGCTTCGAGATCGGCGCCGGCGCTCGCGACCTGGCCTTCGGCCTGCGCGATGTCGACACCGCTCGCCTGATCCGCGAGCTTGAGCCGGCGTGCGAGGTCGAGCGACTGGCGCCAGTCGTTCAGCGTGCGTTCGGACAACGCGCGCTGTTCCTGCGCGAGACGCTCCGCGAAATACGCGTTGGCCACGGAGCCGACGAGCGCGATCTGTACCGCGCGGCGGCCGTGATCGGTCGCGAGGTAGCGCGCGAACGCCGCATCGGACAGCGACTTCACGCGGCCGAACAGGTCGATCTCGAACGCGCTGACGCCGACGTTCACGCCGTACTGGTTCTGCGTGTTCTCGAGCAGCGGCGGATTCGATTGCGAGTCGGCCGCCGTGCGCTGGCGCGTGAAGCTCGCACCGGCGCCGATCGACGGCAGGCGCGCGGAACGCTGGATGCCGTACTGCGCTTCGGCGGCCTGCACGTTCAGCGCGGCCAGGCGCAGGTCGCGGTTGTTGTCGAGCGCGAGCTCGATCAGGCGCTGCAGGCGGCGGTCGCCGAACATCGTGCGCCAGCCGAGATCGGCCGCGTTCGCGTGCTGGTCGGCCGCGGCAGCGGTCGTGTAGGCGGTCGGCACCGGCATCGCGGGCTTGACCAGCTTCGGGGCCATCGAGCATGCCGACAGCGCGAGGGCGGCGGAAACGGCCGCGGTAAGAATGAGCAATCGCATGGCATCAACCTTCTTGTTCGTGGGTCACGGTGGCGGGCTTCTTGCCGGATGCGCGCCATGCCGAGATGCGTTCCTGGATGCTCATCACGAACACGTAGAAAACCGGAACGAAGAAAATGGCCAGGACGGTGGCGGTCACCATGCCGCCGAACACGCCGGTGCCGATCGCGTGCTGCGTCTCGGCGCTGGCGCCGGTCGCGATCATCAGCGGCACCACGCCGAGGCCGAACGCGAGCGAGGTCATCAGGATCGGGCGCAGGCGCAGCTTCGATGCCTGCACGGCCGCTTCGACGAGCCCCTTGCCTTCCTCGCGCAACTGCTTCGCGAACTCGACGATCAGGATCGCGTTCTTGGCAGACAGGCCGATCACGGTGATCATCCCGACCTTGAAGAACACGTCGTTCGGCAAGCCGCGCAGCAGGACCGCGCCGATCGCGCCGATCAGGCCGAGCGGCACCACCAGCATCACCGACAGCGGGATCGACCAGCTTTCGTACAGCGCGGCGAGCACCAGGAACACGACGATCATCGACAGCACCATCAGCATCGGCGCTTCCGACGCCGACTGGCGTTCCTGCAGCGACTGGCCGGTCCACTCGACCGCGAAGCCCGGGGGCAGTTGCGCGGCCAGACGCTCCATCTCGGCCATCGCGGCACCGCTCGACTGGCCGGGGGCGGCCGTACCCGAGATACGCGCGGACGGATAACCCTTGAAGCGCACCATCTGCAGTGGGGTCTCGGTCCATACCGGGCGAACCACTTCGGACAGCGGCACCATGCCGCCGGCCGCGTTGCGCATGTACAGCTTCATCACCTTGTCGATCTGCATGCGCGCCGGCGCGTCGGCCTGGATGATCACCTGCTGCATGCGGCCCGCGTTCGGAAAGTCGTTCACGTAGGTCGAACCCATCGCGGTCGACAACGTGTCGCTGATCGTCGTGAACGAGACGCCGAGCGCCTGCGCCTTCGCGCGGTCGATCTCGAGCCGGATGCTCGTGCCGGCCGGCAGGCTGTCCGGATACACACCGGTCACGACCTTGCTTTGCGCGGCGAGTTCGAGCAGCTTCGCTTCAGCCGCCTTGAGCGCCGCCGTGCCCTGGTTGGCGCGGTCTTCCAGGCGCATCGCGAAGCCCGAGCTGTTGCCGAGTTCATCGATCGCCGGCGGCAGCAGGCTCATCACCGCGCCTTCGGTGACCCCGGCCATCGCCTGCTGGGCCCGCATGCCTTCTTCGAGCGTCGATGCGTCACCGCGGTCCTTCCAGTCTTTCATGACGGACCAGTTGATCGCAGCGTTCGGGCCCTGGCCCGAGAAGCCATAGCCGATCACGGAAATGCTCGACCGGATTGCCGGACGCGAGGCAAGATGCTTCTCCAGCGTTTTGACGACGTCATGCGTACGCTCGGCAGTGGAGTCCGCCGGCATCAGAAAGCTGGTGATGAAGTAGCCCTGGTCCTCGTCCGGCAGGAACGACGACGGCAGGCCGCGGAAGCCGAACACCAGCGCGCCCGAGATCGCGACGAACACCAGCATCACGCGACCCGTGCGGCCGACCAGGCGGCCGACGCGCGTCTCGTACCATTTCGTCAGGCGATCGAAGCGGCGGTTGAACCAGCCGAAGAAGCCGCGTTTCTCGTGGTGGCCCGGCTCGACCGGCTTGAGCATCGTTGCGCACAGGGCCGGCGTGAGCGTGAGCGCGAGCAGCGCCGAGAACAGGATCGATACGGCCATCGACATCGTGAACTGCTTGTAGATCACGCCGACCGAGCCGCTCGCCATCGCCATCGGCAGGAACACCGCGGTCAGCACCAGCGTGACGCCGATGATCGCGCCGGTGATCTCCTTCATCGCCTTCGACGTCGCGTCCTTCGGCGACAGGCCTTCCTCCGCCATCAGGCGTTCGACGTTCTCGACGACGACGATCGCATCGTCGACGATGATGCCGATCGCGAGCACCATGCCGAACATGGTCAGCACGTTGATCGAGAAGCCGGTCAGCAGCATCACCGCGAACGTGCCGAGCATCGCGACCGGCGCGACGATGGCCGGGATCAGCGTGTAGCGCACGTTCTGCAGGAACAGGTACATCACGAGGAACACGAGCACCATCGCTTCGAGCAGCGTATGCAGCACCTTCTCGATCGAGATCTTCACGAACGGCGACGTGTCGAGCGGGATCGAGTAGGTCATGCCCGACGGCATCGACTTGCTCAGTTCGGCCATGCGTGCACGGATCGCTTCCGCGGTCTTCACCGCGTTGGCGCCCGGTGCGAGCTGCACGCCGGCGAGGGTGGCGGGCTTGTTGTTCTCGCGGCTCACGAACGTGTAGTTTTGCGAACCGAGTTCGACGCGTGCGACGTCGCCGAGCACGACCTTCGAGCCGTCCACGTTCGCGCGCAGCACGACCTTCGCGAACTCTTCCGGCGTCGTGAGCTGGCCCTGCGCGGTGAGCGGCACGGTCACGCGCTGGCCCTTCAATGCGGGCAGCGCACCGAGGCTGCCCGGTGCGATCTGCACGTTCTGCTGGCCGATCGCGGTCGTCAGGTCGCTCATCGACAGCCCGAAATTGATCAGCTTCTGCGGGTCGACCCAGATGCGCATCGCGCGTTCGGAGCCGAACTGCAGTACACGCCCGACGCCGTCGATACGCCGCAGCTCCTCGGACACGCTGCGCGCCATGTAGTCGGCGAGCGCGCCTTCGTCGAAGCGGCCGTTGTCGGAGCGCAGGCTGACGATCATCAGGAAGCCGGTCGACGCCGATTGGACAATCAGCCCGTTCTGGCGCACGGCCGCGGGCAGACGCGGCTCGACCGATTTGATCTTGTTCTGTACGTCGACCTGCGCCAGCGCCGGATCGGTGCCGGGCTTGAACGTCACGGTGATCTCCGCCTGGCCGGACGTATCGGCGGACGATTCGAAGTACAGCAGGTTCTTGACGCCGGACAGCTCGCGCTCGATGAGGCTCAGCACGCCGTCGTTCATCGTCTGCGGCGTGGCGCCCGGGTAGTTCGCGGTGATCGTGACGGACGGCGGTGCGACCGACGGATAGCGCGCGACCGGCAGTTGCGGGATCGCGATCAGCCCCGCGAGGATGATGAAGAGCGCGATCACCCACGCAAACACCGGGCGGCGGATAAAGAATTCAGCCATGACTGGAGGCTCCTCGTGGCTCAGTGCGCGGACGCGGTGGTCGCCGCGTCAGGCGACTTCCAGTCAGTCGCGGCGGCCGGCGCGCCGTCGACCAGGCGTTCCATCCCTTCGACGACGACCTTCTGGCCGGCCTGCAGGCCCGACTTGATGCGGTAGCTGCGGTTCGTCAGCTCGCCGACTTCGACGGCCTTCAGATGTGCGGTGCCCTTCGCGTCGAGCACCCATACCTGCGGCTTGCCGCCGGCGCGGACGACCGCTTGTTGCGGCACCATCACCGCGTTGGCATAGTGCGCGCGCGGAACACGGGCACGGACGTACATGCCCGGCAGCAGCTCGCGCTTCGGGTTGTCGACCAGCACGCGCAGCAGCACGTCGCCGGTGCCCGGATCGACGTTGACGCCCGAGAACAGCATGCGGCCGCGCACGTCGTAGCGCGTGTCGTCTTCGCGCAGCACATCGATTGGCAGGCTGTTGCTGTTCGACGCTTGCGTCTGCGCCGCGAGCGCGCCGCGCAGCGATTCGAGCGACGCGGCCGGCTGGCGGACGTCCACATAGACCTGGTCGATCTGCTGGATGCGTGCCATCGGCTGGCTGTCGCTGCTCGCGACGAGCGCACCCTCGGTCACGAGGGCCTGGTCGATGCGGCCCGTGATCGGTGCCTCGACGGTCGCGAATTTCAGATCGAGCTGGCGGCGCGCGAGCGTCGCGCGGGCCTGTGCGACGTCGGCGGCGGCCTGGTCGCGTTGCGACACCGAGTCGTCGTAGACCTGCCGGCTGATCGCGTCGGCTTCGACCAGCGGCTTGAGACGGGTGGTCTGCACCCTGGCTCGTGCAAGCGCGGCTTCCGCGCGTTGCAGCGCCGCCGCTGCTGTATCCATGTCGGCCTTGAACGGCGCCGGATTGATCTGGAACAGCGGCTGGCCTGCGCGGACCTCGGTGCCCTGTTCGAACAGCCGTCGCTGGACGATGCCGCTGACCTGCGGCCGGATTTCGGCGATCCGCACGGCTGCGACGCGGCCCGGCAGGTCTTCGCTCACGTCGAGGGGCGCGGCCGCGAGCGTCATCGCCGCAACCGGGATGGCCGGCGCGGCGGCCTGCTGTTCGGAGGGCCCGCAGCCCGCCAGCATCGCTGCCACCAGCGCGCACACGGCGCCGTAGCAGGCTCGTTTCTGATTCTTCATGTGGACTCCATGGGACGCAGGCACCCGATGGCCCGCATTTTCGGTTCGCAGTGTGCGTATGCCCGATGGAGTTTTTTGTGCGGAAAGATGGAGGTTTGATGGAGGAGGCGAAAGAATCGCGGAACGGCGGTGCGGCGGAAGTGCCGGCGCTTTACATCCGGAGCGCGTGCTCCCATAACCGGGAACCTTCGCGCGTTCCCATGAACGGCATCCCATCATCAATGCCGACGGCGGCCGGCGCGCAAGCATGCGCCGCGAGGATTGCTGCGCCGGTTTATCCAGTCTCGACCGCGACGCAGGCCGACGCGCCGCTCGCCGCCGCCGCCCGCAGGTGGCGATCGCGGTCGGCCAGCCAGTCCTTGCGTTCGCCGCGCCAGCCCACCGCGTGGATTTTGTCCATCTGGCGCGCGGCAACGGTTGCCGCGCAGGCCAGGCCGGGGAGCGGGATGTCGAGCAGGCGCCAGCGGCCCGCATGCGGCGTATCGACCTCGCGGAACGGCCCCGCAAACGGCGCCAGCGACGCGAGCGTCGCGCCGTGTCCGCTTCCGCATGCGTTCGAGAGGCTGTCCAGCCGAAGCTGGTCGCGCGATGCCGGACCGGCGTGCGTGCCGGCTTGCGCCATGCCCAGCCCGATCGGGCCACGGGCGATCGCGATCACGATCCAGATACCGGCGTGGCCGACCACGATGTCGAGCCCGTCCAGCGAGTCGCAGCCCGCGATCGCGATATGGTCGGCCTCGCGCTCGATCAGCGTGAGTTCGTCGGCGGCGCGGCCGGCCAGCGTCCCCAGGATCGCGCGCAGCGCCGACCGGCCGATCGCGAAGCGGCGGCCGTGCGCGCGGTTCGGATGCATCCTGGCACGCCGCAGTTCCGTCTTCGACAGGCAGAGATGGCCTTGCTCGCTGGTGACGAGCTGCCATTCGCCGCGCAGTCGCCACAACAGGATCTCGCCCGGATCGGGGAGCCGCGACGGACATGACGCCAGCGTGTGCGAGCCGGTGATCGTCAGGGCGGGATAGCGCATGCGGGCCCCCGTGTCGGTGGCGGATGCGACGTGGCGCGGCGTGCCGGCCCCGTCATGCCTGTTGTCCGGTTTGCAGCGCGTCGTTGCCCGGATGCTGCCGCGTGAGCCGGGCGGCGAGCGAGACGGCCTGCCCGAACGACGCCACCGCGTGATGAGGAATCCCGAATGCCTTGACGGCGACCTCGCCCTGCGCGGCCACTTCCGCGCGCCGGTCGGGATCGGGTTCGACGCTGACGAGCGCCTTGCAGACGGCGCCCAGCTCGACCTTGTTCTGCTTGAGCCAGACCGCGCGATGCTTGCGGTCGTCGTGGCTTTCGTCGGTATCGAGTTCGACGTAGACGATCACGAACGGCTCGCCGTGGCGCATCAGCGTGTCGATCTCGCCTTCCCAGCGCGGCGCGTAACCCGGTGTCGCGTGTTCGGGGCGAAACACGCAGACCGGAAAGAGATGGATGTCGTGCAGCGCGAAATCATTCGGATTGAGAGCGGACATCGAGGGTTCTCCGTTGGATGAGCGACGCCGAAGCGTCGGGTGGCCGTGCGTGGGCATTCAATGTGTGCTCGCTTGCGCCGCGCCGGCCTGCGCGACCGGCGGCGCATCGCGCCAGCCGACGCCGAGCGACTTGTAGAGCGCGATCGCGCCCTGCACCTGGGCGAGCCGGCTGAGTGCGAGCGCATCGCGGGCGCGATACGTCGCGCGTTGTGCTGTGAGCACCGACAGGTATTCGCCGAGGCCGTTGCGATACAGCCGCGTCGCGCGCGACTGCGCGTCCTGGCTGCTGTCGACCGCCGCGGCGAGCATGGCTTGCTGGTCGCGCGCGGCGCCGATCGCCGCCAGCGAGTCCTCGACATCGCGAAACGCGCGGCGGATGCGCTGCTCGTATGCGAGCCGGGCGGCCTCGGCGGCCGCGCGCGCGGCGTCGACGCCGGCTTTCGCGCGGCCGCCGTCGTACAGCGTCTGCGTGCCGTCGAGCGCGACCGACCATGCGACGCTCGCGCCCGAGAACAGGTCCTGCACGAGGCTCGCCGTCGTGCCGAGGCTCAGCGGAATCGCGAAATGCGGAAACTGCTCGGCGCGCGCGACGCCGATCTGCGCGGTCGCGGCCGCGAGCCGCCGTTCGGCGGCGCGAATGTCGGGGCGCTCGCGGATCACGTCCGACGGCAGCGTGACGGGCAGCGCGGGCGCGACCGGCAGGGTCGCGCCGGGTGCGCTCAGCGTGTCGCGCAGCGTTTCCGGAAAACCGCCGACGAGCACGCCGATCGCGTGGGCGAGCCTCGCGACGTCCTGCTGCAGCGGCGGCACCGCCGCCTGCGCGAGCTGCAGTTCGGCACGCGCCTGCGCGACCGCGAACGACGTGCCGAGGCCGCGCCGGTTCGAGCGCTCGGTCAGCTGCCGCGTGGCGTCGAGGCTCGCGACGTTGTCCGTTGCGATCCGCAGCCGTTCCTGGGTCGCGCGCAGTTCCGCGTAATCGGATGCAAGCTCGGCCAGCAGGCTCACGAGGATCGCGTGGCGATCGTCGTCGAGCGCGTCGATCTGCGCATCGGCGGATTCGACCGCGCGCCGCGTGCCGCCGAACAGGTCGAGTTCCCACGACGCATCGAAGCCGAGCCGGTAGGTGCGCGACTGGCCGATCCCGGGCGGCCATTCGAGCGCCCGCGACGAGCGCAGCGCATCGGCGTTCCCGCCCGCGGTGACGGTCGGGCCGAGGCGGCTCGCGATCTGGTCGCGTTCGGCGCGCGCCTGCAGCAAGCGCTGGCGCGCGATCGCGAGATCCTGGTTGTGCGCGATCGCCTGCTCGACCAGCGCATCGAGCTGCGCATCGCCGAACGCGCGCCACCAGTCCTGCAACTGCGCGGGGTCGGCCGTCACCGTGTCGCGCGGCGCGATCCAGCCGGGCGGATGCGCGGGCTGCGGCGCCACGTAATCGGGGCCGACCGTCGTGCATGCGGCGAGCGCGCACGCGCAGGCCGCGACGAAGGTGCGTACGCGGCACGTCGCGCGCACCGGAGGGAACGGGCATCGCATCGTCGCCTCCGTCACATCCACGCGTGCAGCCACGACGCGAGCCGGCCGCGCGGCGTGCGCTCGCGCCCGCGTTCGCCGACTTCGACGCTGCACGTCATGCCGGCTGCCAGCAGCACGCCGGCCGGCACCCGGTCGATCTCGATGCGCACCGGAATGCGCTGCGCGAGCCGCACCCAGCTGAAGGTCGGGTTGACGGCCGGCAGGCCGAGTTCGTCGAGCGTGCCGTTTTCGTCGGCGATGCCGCGGCCGATGCTCGTCACGTGCCCGCTCAGCAGCGGATCGAAGCCCATCAGCCGGATCGTCGCGGGTGCGCCCGTCGCGACGCGGCGCAGCTTGGTCTCCTCGAAATAGCCGGTGATCCAGAAGCTGTGCGCGTCGAGTACCGAGATGCCGGGCTTGCCTTCGACCGCGTAGTCGCCGTGACGCAGGCGCAGCTGCGTCACGTAACCGTCGACCGGCGAGCGCAGCGTCGTGCGTTCGAGGTCGAGCTTCGCGACATCGAGCGCGGCCAGCGCCTTGCGGTACTCGGCCTGCGCGATCGCCACCGCGCGGCTCGAGCGCTGGATGTCCTCCCGCGGCACGAGATCGTCGAGGCCGGTGCGCCGCTGCGCTTCGTCGCGCTTCTGGCGCATCGACTCGGCGGTCGCGGCGACCTGCGCCTCGGCCTGTTCCACCGCCAGCGCGAAGCGCTGCGGATCGATCCGGTACAGCACGTCGCCTTTCGCGACGCGCTGGTTGTCGACCACCGCGACTTCGACGACGGTGCCCGACACTTCGGGCGCGATCCGCACGACGTGCGCGCTGACACGCGCATCGCGCGTCCACGGCGCGAGGACGTATGCGTGCCAGAGGGCGGCGACCAGCACGATCGCCACGGCCACGGTGGCGAGCGTCAGCAGGGAGCGGGTGAGGGGTTTGAGCGACATGACGCGATACGTTCCGACAGGAGGCTAGAAATAGAGGATCAGCGTGGCGACCAGCACGAGCGAAATCGCGAACTCGAACAGCGCCGGATGCCACACGCGGCGCAGCACGCCGAGCCGCGCGAGCAGCGCGCGCACGGCCAGGTAGAGCGGCACGGTCGCGCACGCATAGACGAAAAAGGGCGGCAGGTAGATACCGGCCAGCGGGAATTCACTGAGCATCGCGGGCGCGCTCCGGAACGGCGGTGAAATAGGCGGCGTACGTGTGCAGCAGCACGTGGACGTCGGCGAACGCGGCCATCAGCCACTTCAGTTCGGTGTTGCCCGGCTGCGCGGCGGCGAGACCGGCCAGCGCGTGCGCGGCGCGCCGTGCATGCCGGGCCGCGCGCGGCGGGGCGGCCGCGTGCCGCGCGAGGCCCGCGAGCCCCGCCCGCACGCATCGCCGCGCGGGGTCGGGCAGGCCGTCGCGCGCGGCGCCGCGGCGGATCCGCAGCAGCTCCTTGCCGACGTGCAGCGCCGCGAGCGCCTCGATGCTCGCCTGCGTCATCGCGGCCGGCTGGCCGGCGAGCAGCGCGCCGAGCTGCGCGATGCGGTGCTGCTGACGCTGCTGCCAGCCCGCCGCCGTGACGCGCCGGCCGGCCACGAGCGCGAGCGTGTCGTCGCGGATCGTGCGGCGCAGCCGCGTGGCGTCGGTGGCCAGGTTGCCCGGCAGGATCAACCGGAACGTGAGCAGCGTGAGGAACGTGGCGAGCACCCACGCGACCGACTGGTTCAGGAACAGCGCGACGTCGGGGCGGAACGGATTGGTCGCGCCGGTCAGCGTGTTGAACGCGACGAGATAGGCGAGCCCCGCGAGCGCGGTCTTCGGCACGCTCGTCGCGTAGATGCCGGGCATCCAGAACAGCCCGAGCGCGACGACGAGCAGCGGAAAGCCTTCGATGCGCGGCAGGATGCCGAACGCGCACACGAACGCGGCCGGCACGGCGAGCACCGTGCCCTTGATGAACGCCTGCGCGCCGGCGGCCGGGTTGCCGGCGGTCGCGAGCAGCGCGCAGTACGGCGCGACGACGAGCAGCATCATGTCGCCCTGGTTCCAGCCGGTCGCGAGCCAGAATGCGCCCGAGATCACGATCGCGCACGCGGCGCGCACGCCGTTGCGCAGGGCCGCGCCGGTGTCGCGGTGAAAGCGCACCCGCGCGGGCCGGTAGCCCGGGCGCGGGCGCTGCAGTTCGACGAGCCCGTCGAGCGCCGCGCGGTAGTCGTCGATCTGCTCGATCAGCCGCTCGCCGGCGATCAGCAACGCCGCCTCGTCGCGCGGATCGCCGAGCGCGATGCCGTCGAGCGCGTCGCGCAGGCGTTCGCGCGCATCGCCGAGCAGCGCACGTGCGTGCGTCGCGCCGCCGGGGCCGTCGCCCAATGCGTCGGCGGCGGCCTGCCACGCGGCCGCGAGACGCGGCTGCAGCGATGCGACCGCCCGCGCGCCGGGGCTGTCGGCCGGCAGCGGCGGCATGCCGCCCGCGAGTGCGCCGAACAGCGATGCCATCCCGTGCCGCACGGCGGCCGCGCGTTGTGCGAGATCCTCCGATTCGGCCTTGCCGAGCGCGAGCAGATCGTCGATGCCGTAGATGCCGGCGAACAGCGCGTGCCGCTTGTCGTCGGCCGGTGCCGCCGCGAGGCCGTTGCGCTGCGCGGCGATGACCCGCGCGACGTCGGCGGTGATGCGCGTCACCAGCGCGTCGAGCTTCGCGTGCACGTCGCGCGTGCCGAGCAGCATCGACACGAGGCTCAGGCACAGCACGCCGATCGCGACCGTCGAGCCGCGCCCGATCACATGTTCGAAGGTCAGCTCGGGATGCTGCATCGCGCCGTAGGTCGCGAGGCCGATCGTGTAGCCGGCCACGACGGTGCCCGACGCGCGGAAGTGCCGCAGCAGCGTCATGCCCGCGACGCAGACGCCGAGCCAGAACGCGAAGCCGAGGATGAACAGCAGCGGTTGCTGCGCGAAGCAGCCCATCAGCACGAACGCGACGACCATCCCCGCGATCGTGCCGACCACGCGCCACACGCCCTTGCCGATCACCGCGCCCTGGACGGGATTGATCACGAGCAGCACCGTCGACGCGGCCGAATACGGGGTTTCCAGTTCGAGCAGGTACGCGACGCCGAGCGCGAGCGCGGCGGCGATGACCGAGCGTGCGACATACGCGCCGCGCGGCGTGAAGATGTCGATGCGCGCGATCAGCGCCGCGGCCGCGCGAGTCAGGCGGCGGGGCGGCGCCGCGACGGCGCGCGTCTGATCTGCTGCTTCATGCACTGCACTCGCTCCATGAGAAAGGACGAAGCCAGTCTACGGTCGCGCCATGCATGCCGAACAGTGACGTCTTTGCACTCGACGAGTGCGTGCGACGCATCCGTCATGCATGCGCCGCACGCAGCGCCGGCTGGCCGGTGCACAGCCCGCGCACGACACGCCGCAACCACTGGTGCGCGGGGTCGCTCTGGAAGCGCGGATGCCACGCCTGCGTGATCAGCACGGTTTCGAGCGGCACCGGCAGTTCGAACGTGCGCACGCCGAGCCCGGCCCGCACCGCGCCGCGCGCGAGATGCTCGGGCAGCGGCAGGATCAGGTCCGACGCCTGCAGCGCGAAGATCGCCGCATACGGCGTCGGCACGACGAGCACCACGTGGCGCGCGAGCCCGCGCGCGGCGAGCGCGTCGTCGATCGGCCCCGCCGACTTGCCGCGCCGCGACACGCCGATATGCGGCCAGCGCGCGAAGCGTTCGGGCGTGATGTCGTCGTCGAAGATCGGGTGGTCGTGGCGCGCGAGGCCGACGAAGGTCGTCGTGAACAGCGGCTGCACGCGAATCTCCGGCCCCAGGCGGCGCGACGCGCTGATGAAGAGGTCGATGCGGCCGCTGCGCAATGCGTCGTCGTCGATGTCGTCTTCCTCGGGCATGAAGCGCAGCATCGCGCGCGGCATCCCGCGCGCCATCTCCTCGAGCAGCCGGCTGCTGTGCAGGCCGACGAAGACGTCGTTCGCACGCACGTTGAACTGCTTGTCGAGCGTGCCGAGATCGATTTCCGCGGACGGCGCGAGCAACTGCGATGCGCGCTCCACGGTTTCGCGGACGACGCCGCGCAGTTCGAGCGCACGCGGCGTCGGCACCATCTTGCGGCCGGCCTGCACGAAGATCGGGTCGCCGACCGTTTCGCGGATGCGTGCGAGCGTGCGGCTCATCGCGGGCGGGCTGAGGTTCATGCGGCGTGCGGCGCCGACGACGCTGCCCTCTTCGAGCAGCGCATCGAGCGAAATCAGCAGGTTCAGGTCGGGTGCCATCGGCTTCTCCGTTTCATCGCGTGCATGCGGCGCAATGGTAGTGCGTGATGTGCGCGCGCAGCGTGACTGCAGCGCACGCAACGATTGCGTGCGGCATCACGCGTGACGCACGCATCGGTGGGGGGCGCGTGTTTTCTCGAGCGAACGGGCCTGGTGCGAACCCCGCGAACGAATGCTCGAAACAACGGAACGTGCGGCTGTCATCCGCCGCCGGCATCGGACGGCAGCGAGCGGACGGCGGCGAACGCGCCGTTCACGTACATCAGCGGGTTCACGTCGGCGGACATCGCGACGCGCGTGACCCGTCCGACCAGAATCGAATGCGAGCCGACCTCGACCTGTTCGAGCGTGTCGCAGAAGAACGACGTCTGCGCGTTCTCGAGGTAGGGCAGGCCCGTCGCCGCGTCGGTGCGCCATGCGTCGTGCGCGAAACGCGTATCGGAGCCCGTCGTGCTGCACGCGAGCGCGAGCGGCACGTGGCAGCTTCGCAGCGCGTTCACGCAGAAGCGCCGGCGGCCGGTGATCGACGCGTGAATGCTCGCGCGCCGGTTGATGCACACCAGCACGGTCGGCGGATCGAGCGCGACCGACGTGAACGAGCTGGCGGTCAGCGCGCACGGTGCGGCGGCGGCGCCGTCGCCGCCGGTCGTCACGATCGTGACGGTGGCGGCCACGCCGCGCATCGCCTGTTTCAGTTGCTGCGCAATGTCCACGGTGTTCGTCATGATGCGGTCCTGTCGCGAGGAGCCCCGGTACCGCGCGGGTCGCGCCGCGCGGCACCGGGGCGGGCGTCAAAGCTGGTACGCGTCGGCCCAGGTCCAGTGGTAGGACTTGAAGTCGGCGCGGCGCGACTTGAGCTCGGCGTCGCGCGCCTGCTGCTCGGGGCCGTCGGGCAGGTGGAATACGCCGCCGTTGCCGGCCGATGCAAGCTGGATCCGTGCGCTGCGGTCGATCCGCAGGCGCTGGTATTCGACCAGCGCGGCGCCGAGCGCGTCCTTCGACGCGAGCCCGGTCACGCACCGGCCGAGCACGACCGCGTCCTCGAGCGCCTGCGCGGCGCCTTGCGACTGGTACGGCAGCATCGGGTGGCACGCGTCGCCGAGCAGGCACACGCTGTCCCACACCCAGCGCGTGAGCGGCTGGCGGTCGTGCAGCGACCAGCGGCTCAGGTCCGACGCGCAGCGGATCAGCCCGACGAGGCGCGGATCCCAGCCGGCGAGCTCGGCCTCGAGCGTCGCGCGGTCGCCCTTGCTGCTCCACGATTCGCGCGTGCTGCCGTCGCCCGGCACGATCACGACGAGGTTCAGCAGCCGGCGGTCGCGCACCCAGTAATGGATCGCGTGCCGGCCGGGCCCGAGCCAGATCGTCACCTGCGGCTCCTTGACGATCTCGAACACGGGCGAGCGCGGGTCGATCGCATCGGCGTCGATCAGCGCGCGATACGCGTCGTCGCCGCTGTAGTGCGGCGCGTCGTCGCCGAGCAGCGCGTGGCGCAGCGTCGAATGAATGCCGTCGGCCGCGACGACGAGATCCGCGCGCCAGCGCGTGCCCGCCGCATCGACGAGCGTCGCGCCGCCCGGCCCGTATGCGTCGAGGCCGCGCACCGCGATGCCGCCGAGGACGGCGACCGGCGGGCCGGCCGTGTACGGGTCGCGCACGGCGTCGAGCAGCGCGGCATGCAGGTCGGCGCGATGCGCGTTCCAGTACGGCGCGTTGAACTCGGCTTCGACCGCGTCGCCGAGCGGGAAGGTGCCGAGCAGGCTGCCGTCCTGCCAGCGGCGGCGGATCGTCGCGATCGGGGCGACGGCGGCCAGCCGCTGCCGGTCGAGCACGCCGAGCGCACGCAGCGCGCGCGTCGCGTTCGGCACGACCTGCAGCCCGGCGCCGACTTCCCGAAACGCCCGGCTCTGTTCGAGGACGGTGACCCGATGGCCGGCGCGCCGCAGCGCGAGCGCGGCGGCGAGGCCGCCGATGCCGGCGCCGACGACGATCGTGTCGAGTGACAGGGACGGTGTCATGGGCGAGCCCGTGGTGGATCCGGAAGGAATCGGCATGGCGTCATAGTCCCGGCAGCACGTCGCGGGCGAACACCTCCAGGTTGTTGCTCATCAGTTCGTACGGCTGCGCGCCGTAGTCGATGTGCCACAGGATCGCGTCGAGGCCGAGGTCGGCCTCGAGCGCGCGAATGCGCTGGCGCACGGTGTCGGGCGTGCCGAGCACGGCGGTTGCGTCGAGGTCGGCCGTGTCCATGCCGCCCATCTTGTTCTTCATCGCTTCGTTGTAGCCCTGGTAGGCCGGCGACTGCACCTGCTCCCACGACTTCGCCGCTTCCGCGAAATTGCGCCAGTGATGGCGCAGGCGCGGCTCCGCGAGTGCCAGCGCATGCGCGTCCGACGTGCCGATCATCAGCGGGATGCTGATCGCGACCTGCGGCTTGCGGCCGGTGTGGCCGTGATGGCGCTCGAACGTGTCGCGATAGAGCGCCACCATCTCCTGCGTCTTCGCGAGCGCGGCCTTGCGCGGCGGCGCGGCCATCAGCAGGTTGAAGCCGCGTTCGCCGATCCACTCGAAGCTGGACGGCGTGAGCAGCGCCGCGACCCACACCGGCGGGCGCGGCTGCTGCGTCGGGCGCGGCAGCGATTGCGCGTCGCGGTAGCGGAAGAACGGGGTGTCCTCGCTGGCCGATTCCTCGGCGAGGAGCCGCACCGTCGCGTCGATCGTCTGCTGGAAGCGCGTCTTGCTCGAATCGAGATCGATGCCGAATGCGTCGAATTCGTACGGCAGGAAGGCGCGCGCGAAGCCCAGCTCGAGCCGCCCGTTCGAGATCGCGTCGAGCTGCGCGGCTTCGGCCGCGAGCTGGATCGGATGATGGAACGACGCCTGGATGCCGCCCGTCATCAGGCGGATCGACTTCGTCTGCGCGGCCACGGCCGCGAGGAACATCAGCGGCGACGGGCTGTAGCCGCCGTACGGCTTCAGGTAGTGCTCGGTCATCTTCACGTACGTGTAGCCGAGCCGCTCGGACAGCGCGCTGAGCTTCAACGCCTGGGCGTAATAGTCGGCCGCCGGGCGGTCGGCCGGGCCGGTATCGGGCAGGAAGGACACGCCGAACTTCATAGACACCTCACAGGTTGATGTGCTGCCGTTGTCTGCAAAGGGGAAGCGATGCCGCGACGAAGGCGTCCCCCGGTCGGGAAACAGGATCGCTCGCAAGGCACTTGCAAGGATGATCCAATCATAGGATGATTGGGTCTATGCAAGTCTTACACGTCGCAAGATTTGCTGCAAGCGTTGCTCGGTTGTCGCTCCAGTTCCGCCCGCAAACGGGCACCCCGGGGGCAGGCTGAAGTCGAACGGGCCGGCCTTTCCATTTCTGGCGAGGAATCACGGATGAACGCTCTTCTATCGGTTTCTGGCAAGGCGCTCAGGATGCGGCGGGTGGTGCGTGCCGCGTCGGGCAAGTGTCTGATGGTGCCGCTCGATCATTCGCTCGCGGACGGGCCGATCGCCCATCCGCAGCAGTTGCGGCAACTGGTTGGCGACATCGCCGCGCACGGCGGCGACGCGATCGTCGTGCATCGGGGCCGCGCGCGCTTCCTGGCGCCCGACGTGCTGAGCGATCTCGCGCTCGTCGTGCACCTGAACGGTTGCACGCGCTACGCGGAGGACGCGAACGCGAAGACGCTGTTCGCGAGCGTCGAAGACGCGCTGGCGAGCGGCGCGGACGCGGTCAGCGTGCACGTGAATCTCGGCTCTAAAACGGAATCCCAGCAGCTGCTCGACCTGAGCCGCATCGCGACCGAATGCGCACGCTGGTCGCTGCCGCTGCTCGCGATGATCTATCCGCGCGGCCCCGGCCTCGGCGATCGTCCGCAGGCCGAACTGATCGCGCATGCGGCGAACGTCGCGGCGGATCTCGGCGCCGACATCGTCAAGCTGCCGTACAGCGGCGACGCCGCGAGCATGGCCGACATCATCGCCGGTTCGTCGCTGCCGGTGCTGGTCGCGGGCGGCGCGAAGCTGCCCGAAGACGAGTTCGTCGCGTTCACGTCGCGGGTGATGAACGCGGGCGCGCTCGGCATCGCGGCCGGCCGCAACGTGTTCGCCGCGCCGAAGGCCGCCCCGCTGATCCGCCGCCTGTCGGACGCGGTGCACGGCGTCGAGCGGCGCGCCGCGCACCTGGCCGCCTGATTCGCTGCGCCGGGCCGTCGTACCCGGTCTTTTTCGACCATCGAGGGTTTCCATGCATCGCTATCCGTGGATCGACCTGCGCGCGCTCGGCGCGCAGGCAGGCGCCGTCGCGGCCGACGCGGCGAGGGCCGGCGCGCGCCGCGTCGTGGTGGCCGAGGCCGGTCGCGAACCGTGCGCGGCCGGCGCGGCGGCGCTATTGACCGTTTCGACGGCGGGCGTCGCGACGCTGGTCGACGATGCGCATGCGCCGCTCGCGGGCGTTCGCGTGAGGATCGACGGCGCGGCCGATTTCGATGCCGCGCGCGCCGCGATCGCGCGGCACGCGCTCGTCCTGCTCGACTACGCGCTCGCGACCACGATGCCGCTCGAGCGCCTGCTCGAGGGTGTCCGCGACACCGCGTGCCGCATCGTCGTGTCGCTCGCCGATCCGCACGGCGCGGCCTATCTCGCGCGCAAGCATGCGCAGTCGCCGGTCGACATCGCGTTCGCACCGCGCGATGCGGCCGCGTTGCGCGGCGTGCTGGCCGCGTGCGGCGAACTGCGCTCGCGCGAGCCGCTGAAGCTGAAGACATTCGAGGTGCAGCGCGTCGAGCCGCTCGGCGTCGGGCTGCATGCGGTGATCGACGGCTGTTCGCAGCTCGACGGCGAAGAATGCGTGCTGGCCGGCGCGAGCGCGACCAGCATGCTGCTCGTCGTCGCGGCCGGCGCCGCGCACCCGCCCGGCCGGCCGCTCATGTTCGGCATCGACGCCGGCTCGGCCGAATCGTTCGTGTTCTGCGGCGGCGACCGCGCGCGCCAGCTTTCGCTGCTGCGTTCGGGCGAGCGGATCCTGACGGTCGGCGCGGCGGGCGACACGCGCGCGATCGTGGTCGGCCGCGTGCGGATCGAATCCGCGCCGCTCGTCGCGTTGCACACGCGCAGCGCATCCGGCGCGAGCACGCGTGTCGTGCTGCGCGGCGACCGCGCGGTGCGGTTCCGGACCGACGGCGGCACGGCCGTCGGGCTCGCCGATGTCGCGCCCGGCGTCCGGCTGGCCGGCTACGAGCCGGGCGCCGGCTGGGTGGATTGCCGGATGCGGGCCGCCGCGTCGCGTTCGGCCGTATCAGTCAGCCGCTAGTTTCACCCTGTCATTCAACCTGCTTTATCCCCTTCGAAGGAGATTGGCCTTGAAGAAGCTTTCCTGGATTGACCTGCGCAACATCGGCGAGCTCGCGGACGAGATCACCGAGGAAGCGCTGCATGTCGGCGTGTCCGCATTCGTCGTGAAGGATGCGGAGCAGGCCGGGCGGCTGCCGCCGAGCGCGTGCAAGGTCGCGGTCGTCGATCGGCAGCCGGCCGATGCCGCGCTGCTCGAGCAGGTGCAGATCGTCCTCGTGAAGGACGGACTGCCGGTCGATTTCGCGGTGCCGGACGGCGTCGAGCTCGGCGTGTTCATCGAAGTGACGGGCGAGGCGACGCTCACGCGCGCGTGCGAGCTGTCGGTGTCCACGCCGTGGCTGCTCGTCGAATTCCTGCAGGACCCGAGCAAGATCCCGCTCGAGATCCTGCTGGCGGCCGCCGATCGCGCGGCGGGCGAGCTGATCACCGTCGTCGCCGACCTGGAGGATGCCGAAGTGACGCTGAACGTGCTGCAGCGCGGCCCCGAAGGCGTGTTGCTCACGCCGACGCAGGTCGGGCAGGCCACGCAGCTCGTGTCGATCTGCAGCGACACGGTCGAGGATCTGCAGCTCGAGGAAATCGAGATCGTCGGGCTCACGCACCTGGGGCCGGGCGAGCGCGTCTGCGTCGACACCTGCTCGCGCTTCGAGCAGGACGAGGGCATCCTCGTGGGTTCGTATTCGACCGGCATGATCCTGATCAGCAGCGAGACGCACCCGCTGCCGTACATGCCGACGCGCCCGTTCCGCGTGAACGCGGCCGCGCTCCATTCGTATGTCGTCGCGCCGGACAACCGCACCCGCTACCTCGCCGAGCTCGAATCGGGCGCGGAGATCCTGGCCGTCAACGTGCAGGGCAAGGCACGCCGCGTCGTGGTCGGGCGCGCGAAGGTCGAGACGCGGCCGCTGCTGCTGATCGAGGCGAAGAATGCCGCGAATCGCGCGATCAACATCATTGCGCAGGACGACTGGCACGTGCGCGTGCTCGGGCCGAAAGGCAGCGTGCACAACATCACGGAGCTCAAGCGCGGCGACCGCATCCTCGGCTATACGCTCGATGCGCAGCGCCATGTCGGCTACCCGATTCGGGAATTCCTGCACGAGCAGTGATCCGCCTGCTTCGTTGACGATGCGATCGCCCGGTGCATCACGTGCCGGCGCGGTCGAACCCTGCTCAGGAGTGCTTTATGGAAAATGCGGCAAAACAGGTGCTGGATACGCTGTTCGGGCGGTGGCGCAGCCGGATCCTGTATGCGGGCACGCGGCTCGGCGTGTTCGATGCGGTCACCACGGATGCCCCGGTTTCGTCGGCCGCGCTCGCGGCGACGCTCGACGTCGACGAACCGCTGCTGTACCGGCTGCTGCGTGCGCTCGCCGCGCTCGGGCTGCTCGACGAAGACCCGCGGCGCGGCTTCCGGGCCACCGCGTCGGGGGCGCTGCTGCACGCGGACGCCGCGAGTACGTTGCGCGATTTCGTGCTGCTGCAGGAGGGCCCCGAGCACTACGCGATCTGGGCGCATCTGCCCGACATGGTGCGCGAGGGGCAGCAGAACGGCTTCGTCCGCGAGTTCGGCGCGATGGCGTTCGACTATGCAAAGGATAACGAACGTTATCGAAGCGATTTCAAGCGCGCGATGTCGAGCTTCTCGACCGTGCAGTCGGAGCAGGTCGTCGATGCGCTGCGCGACGTCACGTTCGCGCCGGGCACGCATGCGTGCGACATCGGCGGCGGCCAGGGGCACATGCTGTGCAGCCTGCTGCGGCGGTTCGGCGCGCTGACCGGTGTCGTGTTCGACCTGCCGGAGGTGATCGACGGCGACGCGGACGACTGGGCGCAGCGGATGGGCGTCAGCGCGCGCTGCAACAAGGCGGGCGGCAACATGTTCGACGCGGTGCCGGCCGCCGACGTCTACCTGCTGAAGCTGATCCTGCACGACTGGAACGACGACGAATGCGTGGCAATCCTCAGGCGGGCACGCGAAAGCGCCCGTGACGGCGCGCGCGTGTTCGTGATCGAGCGGGTCGTGCCGGCGCCGGGCGTCGCGCATTTCTCGAAGCTTTACGACATCCACATGATGTGCTGGGGCAGCGGCCGCGAGCGCACGCGGGACGAATACGACGCGCTGCTCGCCGCCGCCGGCTGGCGGCCCGTGGGGCTCCGCTCCGCGCCGGACGGGCAGATCGACGTGATCGAGGCCGTCGCCGCGTAGCGCGTACGGGGCAAACCGGGCGCACCGGACGTGCGTGCCCGTCAGGCGGCGGGCGCCTCGCGCGTCTCGAGCCAGGTCATCTGCGGCTTGAGGATCGCGAGCGTCGCGCGCACCGCCTTGTTCTCGTCGCGCTGTTCGATCGCGTCGAGCACCGCCTGGTGCGCCCGCATGTCCGGCTCGGGGATCTCGGCCTCGTCGAGTTCGACGAGGATGTCTTCCACGTTCGCGAGGATCGAGCCCGAGAAGTAGCGATACAGCGCTTCGAGCGCGTGATTGTGCGAGGCGGCGGCCACGGCGATGTGAAACGCGCGGTCGCGCTCGACGAACTTCTTCACGTCGCGCGACGCTTCGCGCTCGCCGCGCGCCTTCAGCAGCTTGCGCAACGTCACGAGATCCTCGTCGGTGCGCCGGCGCGCCGCGTAGCGCGCGCATTCCGTTTCGAGCATGCATTGCAGTTCGAGATGGTCGCTGCGCGCGGCACGATCGACGTTGCGCATCGTTTCGGCCGGATCGACGTTGCGGCGCACATAGGTGCCGTCGCCCTGGCGCACTTCGAGCACGCCGGAATACGCGAGCGTGCGAACTGCCTCGCGCACCGTGTTGCGCCCGACTTCGAGCTGCTTCGCGAGATCGAGCTCGGTCGGAATGCGCTGGCCGACGCGCCAGATGCCGGAAGTGATGTTGGATTTGAGGATCTCGATCGCAGAATCGACGAGCGAGTGTCGGGTGGCCGGGGGCAGGCTTGACATTAAGTGTGTCGCTTGAAACTTGAGGGTGTCGCTATCCTATCATCCGATCATTCATTTGGTCGTTCAGGATAACGATATTCAAACGTGACATTTTGTTAACGTCAGACGAATAAACCTGCGGCCGATCGATGCATGCCGCACATTCGTCGATTGCGTCCACCGGCATTTACCCGCGTCGCGCCGGCGTAAATGATTCGCATTCGCTGTTCAGTCAAGGTCGCCGTTGCAAGAGCGGCCCGTCTCCGTACCCAAGGGCGCGACGTATCCGCCGACGCCCGTCTCCGCTTTCCGGATAACCCGACATGAATCGATCACACATCGGCCGCGATGCGCGGCCTGGATTTCCGTTGCCGTGCGCGGCGTTGCGGCGCGTGCCGGGCTGGGCGGCAGTACTGGCCTGCGCGGCAACGATGCCGATCGCCGCTTCGGCTGCCGCGCAAGATGCGCCGGACGCGGGCGAGCCCGCGGATGCGCCGCTGCTCGCGCCGATCGTCGTCGACGGGCGGCGCGAGACGGGCGTCGGCCCCGTGAACGGCATCGCGGCCGACGTGTCGCGCGCGGGCACCAAGACCGACACGGCGATCGTCGAGGTGCCGCAGGGCCTGTCGGTCGTCACGCGCGAGCAGATGGACCGGCAGGACGTGCACAGCGTCGGCGACAGCCTGCGCTACACGCCGGGCACGTACGCGGACTCGCGCCCCGGCGGCGTGCTCGAGAGCGTGTTCCTGCGCGGCTTCGGCGGGTTCGCGGCGGCGGCGATCAATCCGCAGATGCTCGACGGCCTGCCGCTGCCGAAAGGCGTGAACTGGGCCGCGAGTGTCGTCGATCCGTGGACGCTCGAACGCATCGACGTCTTGCGCGGCCCGGCGTCGGTGCTGTACGGGCAGGCGAGCCCCGGCGGCATCGTCGACATGGTCAGCAAGCGGCCGACGCGCGACGCGCAGCACCTGCTCGCCGTGCAGACCGGTAACCGCGATCGCGGGCAGCTTGCGTTCGATTTCAGCGGGCCCGCGACGCAGGACGGCACGTGGCGCTACCGGATCGACGGCCTCGCGCGCCGCGCGGACGAGCAGATCGATTATTCGCGGCAGCAGCGGATCGTCGTCGCGCCGTCGCTGACGTGGCAGCCGAACGCCAATACGAGTTTCACGCTGCTGGGTTCGTTCCAGCGCGATCCGCACAACAACTTCGCGGGCTGGCTGCCGGCCCTCGGCACGCTGTGGCCCGACGCGGGCCGGCGGATACCGACGCGCTTCTATCCGGGGCTGCCCGGCTTCGACACGTACGACCGCACGCAGGCGATGATCGGCTACACGTTCGAGCATCGTTTCGACTCGACGTGGAAAGTCCGGCAGAACGTGCGCTATACGCATCTCGACGTCGACTTTGCGGGCGCGGCCGTCAATTTCGTCGCGCCCTACCTGGCGCCGGGCGTGCTGAACCGTTCGCTGTCGTGGTCGCGCGAGCATGTGAACCATCTCGCGCTCGACAACCAGGCGGAGATGCGCGTGATGACGGGGCCGGTCGAGCATACGGTGCTGGCCGGGCTGTCGTACGAGCATGCGGTGGCGAACCTCGTCGGGTCGGGGTTCGGCGCGGCGCCGCCGCTCGATACGCGTGCGCCCGACTACGGGCAGCCGTTCGCGGCGCCGCCGATCGGGCAGCAGACGCGCCAGACACCCGACCGGATCGGCGTCTACCTGCAGGACCAGGTGCGCTGGGATCGCTGGGTCTTCACGCTCGGCGGGCGCGAGGAATGGTCGCGCACGACGACCGACGACCTGCTGCGCTCCGCGAGCGTGCGGCAGAGCACGCGTGCGTTCACCGGGCGCGCGGGGGCTGTTTATCTGTTCGACAGCGGCTTCGCGCCGTACCTGAGCTATTCGACGTCGTTCGAGCCGGCGCTCGGCACGCGCTTCGACGGCCAGCCGTTCTCGCCGACGAAGGCGAAGCAGTTCGAGGTCGGGCTGCGCTACCAGTCGCCCGACCGGTTGCAGAACGCGTCGATCGCCGCGTTCGACATTCGCCAGCGCAATGTGCTGACCGCCGATCCCGAGCATCCGTTCTTCAACGTGCAGACGGGCGAGGTGCGCTCGCGCGGGATCGAGCTGGAAGGGCGTTCGCGCATCTGGAAGCAACTGGACGTGATCGCCGCGTACACGTATCTCGACACGACGGTGCAGGCCGATACGGACGCGGCCGTCGTCGGCAAGCGCGTGGCGGCGGTGCCGCGCCATCTGGCGTCGCTGTGGCTCGACTATGCGGTCGACCGGCCGGGCCTGCGCGGGCTGAGGGTGGGCGGCGGCATGCGCTATGTCGGGCGCAGCGCGGGCGACAACGTCAATACGTTCGACGTGCCGGCCGTCGTGCTCTT
The DNA here is from genome assembly GCF_001043615.1 of Burkholderia sp. LK4. NCBI lineage: Bacteria > Pseudomonadati > Pseudomonadota > Betaproteobacteria > Burkholderiales > Burkholderiaceae > Burkholderia > Burkholderia sp. LK4. The sequence goes on along the minus strand of NZ_LDUL01000018.1, from coordinate 14,346 downwards.
CGATCTCGGGCTGTCGTACGACCTGGGTGTCGAGCGGCCGGCGTGGAAGGGGTGGCGCGTCGCGGCGCACGTGAACAACCTGTTCGACCGCACTTATGTGTCGTCGTGTTTTTCGGCGGGAGGGTGCTTCTACGGCACGCGGCTGACGGTGACGGGGGATGTCAGTTACCGGTGGTGACGGGGCGGGTGACGATCAGGATGCCGGTGCGGGCTGTACGCATGCGGCCGGCCCGGTTGCGGCGCCGCACGGATACACTGTCGCCTTCGCGGTACGCATCGCCACAGCCTCGCCCGTCATCCCTGGATTCGTGGAGAGATTGCCCATGAGCATCGTCGTTCGTCGAAACCGGATCGCCATCCCCCTGTGCCGGGTGCTGATCCCGGGCGTGTTGATCGCTTCCGTCGCCGGCTGCGCGGCGACGGCGGTCGAAGACACCGCCATTGCCCCCGATCTGCATGAAACCGTCGTCAAGGTGCCGGTCGACGAAGGCGGGCACACACGCGACATCGTCGCCACGACCTACATGCCGGACGGCCCCGGGCCCTTTCCGCTGATCGTGCTGAGCCACGGCAGCCCGCCCGAGCCGCGCGACCGGCCGAAGGTGGGACGCTACCGCGCGTTGCCGCAGATCCGGACGTTCGTGCAGCACGGTTTCGCGGTGATCGTGCCGATCCGCCGCGGGTACGGTGCGACGGGCGGTGTCGACGAAGAGGATGCAGGGTCGTGCCGGCATCCCGATTACCTCGCTGCCGGCCAGCAGGCCGCGCGCGATGTGCTCGCGGCCGTGCGCTATGCGCAGACCTTGCCGCAGGTGGATCGAAGCCGCGTCGTGCTGGTCGGGCAATCGGCGGGCGGCTTCGCGTCGCTGGCGGCGGCAAGCTACGCGCCGCAGGGCGTGGTCGCGGTGGTGAACTTCTCGGGCGGGCGTGGGGGCAATCCGACGACGCATCCGGGCATGCCGTGCGATCCGCGGCAGATGGCCGACACGATCGGGCATTTCGCGAGCACGACGCGCGTGCCGGTGCTCTGGCATTACGTGCAGAACGACAAGTATTTCGCACCGGAAGTCGTGGCGACGTGGTTTGCCGCGTTTCAGGCGGCCGGCGGGCACGGGCAGATGATCGTCGAGCCGCCGTTCGGCAAGAACGGGCACGGGATGTTCGCGGTCAAGGACGCGATCCCGATCTGGTTGCCGCATTTTGAGGCGTTTGTCGAGCCGCTTGTCGCGATGAAGTAGGGGGGATTGGTTTGGGGCGGGGGGATGGCCGTTGGCGACCCACGTCTGCCTCTCGAATCCGCTCGGATTCGACGGCGGCTTTCAAATGTGCAACTGCCGTTCGAGGAACGCAGAAGTGTGTGCAGGTCTCAGTGGAGTTGACCTGCCTACGGCGAGTGAGTTAGCGTAGCAATATGCAACGCAATCTGATTCCTTTCGTGACTGTCATTACAACGACGACCATCGGCAACGGTGGGTCGTCCTTGATGCGCACGCGGTAATCTTCGTCGTTGCATATTTTCAAGGGCCCCGCCGGCAAAAGACGGGGCCTTTCGCGTTTACGGCTGATCGTCTTTCGTCGGTATCACACCAGCACGGAGTCGTCATGAGCAAAGTAGATCAACACAGCCGAAATTGCGAACGGGAGGTGATGCTTGTTATCTCGATTCAAACCCTTCCAGGCAAAGGCCACGAGCAAATCGCGGCATATGAAAAATTAGCGCCGCTTGTGCGTGCGGAGCAAGGCTGTCTCCAGTACGATCTCCACTCCGTCGTAGGCGACGAAAATAGATTTGTCTTGATCGAACGCTGGGCGTCAACTGAAGCATTGGCGGCACACGACGTAACGCCTCACATGATTGCGGCCGATGCACACAGCCCGACCTTCAGGGCGGCACCGGCACGGGTTTTACAACTTGCTCCCGATAGCCTCGCGTAGTCGATCTGCCAACGCAGCCCTCGATCGGGGCCGGCCCAGATAGCGCAATGATGGACCGCCCGTCGTCAGGTGGACTTCTGCTGAACGTCCGCCGTCAGAGCGAGACAGGCCGCTCGCACGCGAAGTGGCCATCTTTGGTGACGAACATCCGAATCGGCTTGTGACTCATTCGATATCTCTCGGTCGCGAAAGTCCGCTGTCGCGCGCGGCATCGACATTCGACTGTCGGTGGAAGCGTGCAGGTGTATGGCGCATTATGGCTGAACGCGGCCGGCTGCCGCTCTGTGACACATGACCGGCGCAGATCGACCCGAAGCGGCCACGCTTAGATTTCCCAAGCGGTCGTTTAGCGCGCGCTCGCCTGACAAATACCATTGTCGATGTGGCGAAGTACGCCGATCCCAACTCCGTTGGCACCGAGCGGTTGACTGGACCGAACACCGGGCTGGACCGTCGCAAGCTTGTTGCCGGCGCCCGCGTTGCGCTGGCCGGCGGTCGCATCGAGGGTCACGTTCGCGGCCTCTACCGGATGCGAAATGAGCACGAGGTGACTTGTCTTGGCCCCGACTGCCTTCGCGAGCGTGCGGCTTGCCACAAAACGCACGGAATCCGAATGGGTGGCGCGATCTTCTTTCGATACCATGAGCCGGCTTCGATCACTCCACCGATGTCGGATCAATATCAAGCCGATATCATTCGGATTACATATCTATTGTCGTATTCACACGGCAACGGAAGCGTCGCCTCTTGCCCGTTCTCTAGATTTCCATCGAACGGGTACCCTGCGGTTTCCTGCGAAGATAAAGCGTTTGAGCGATCAACCCCAGAACGAGCGCGACGAGGAGCGCGGCTTGGGCACCGAGAAGCAGTGGCGACCTCGGATCGCTGACCAGCGGATGTCCGTCGGGCACACGCTTCAGCGTTTCGGTCACCGTGGGAACCATCAGCACGAATGCGGTCAACGTCAGACAGAAGGTTTCCAGGTAGATACCGGCTCGACCGGGCAGGGGCAGATACGCAACGCCATATCCAGCCAGTAACAGCACGACGGCTCCGATTCCGATGCCGTAGCTGATACCTTGATGCGCTATGGCGAACACGGTCAGGGAACCAATCAACATGGTAACGAAGTACACCCTCCCGGCAACCGAGCGCGGAACGATCCTGCCGTAACGCGCGAACATGTACACGGCCATGGGGATCGCGGGTAGACTGCCGAGAGTGTGTATCCAGCCGAGCGGCGAAATTCCAAACATGGTTTCAATCCTTGCCTCGCGTGATTTCGTTGGTGATCGACGCTTACTTTAGGCTCACGAAACCCGAATTGACATGACTGAACCTGGGAAAAACTTGACCATTTTTCCGGATCGGGCGCTTGCTGGTCTGGCTAACGGTGATCTCCTGTCCCAGGTTCTTGCGCGTATGCGCATGACGGGCGACCGCATCTTTTCGTCGATGCTGCAGCCATTCGCGCAGTTGGACATGTCTGCGCGGGCGGCGCACGCGTACGCAGTCATGGAAGGCGTGGTGCAAATTTCCGGCGATGAGGCAGGCGCTTCCGAGATTCGGTCCGGCGAACTGCTCTTGTTGCCGCGCGGGCCTGGCAGCCTGCGCATTTCCGCCCTGGACCAACCGGCGAACGTCGTCGTCTGCCACTTCTGGTTTGATCCGGCGAGCCAGCCGGATCTGCTTCTGACGTTACCCGCCATGATCCACCTTCGGCAGGCGGAGACATGCGACTGGCTGCCGAACATCATGCAGTTTCTTCTGCATGAGGCGGACAATGACGAGGCGGGGTCCGCCTTGATGGTCTCCCGCATGATTGATCTCGTGGTGGTGCGTGCGTTGCGTGCCTGGGTTCATCATGGTCATGCATCGAACTGGTTGGGCGGATTGGCGGACAAGCGTATTGCCCGCGCTTTGAAGGCAATCCATGAGCAGTCACCACGTGGTTTGACGATCGATGGTCTCGCTGCCGTCGCGGGCATGTCCCGCTCCAACTTTTGTGAACGTTTCAATGCGCTCGTTGGCAAGTCGCCGTTGCGTTACCGCAATGAGTGGCGCTTGAGCGTCGCCCGCGACATGCTGGCGAAAGGTGACGCGCGCGTGGGCGAGGTTGGACGGTCGGTGGGTTACGAGTCGGAAGCCGCTTTCAGTCGTGCCTACAAGGCCTACTTCGGCCATGCCCCTCGAGAAGCGAAGCCATCCATCACGCCCGCTGAATGACGGCGCTGCCCGCGACGCATGAACGATACCGCCGCGAGAATGCAAAACAGCCGCCCCGTGCCTGATCGTCGCGGACGCCACAGACGGAGCGTTTCAGCCAACCGCATCGGGACATTGAGCGAGGCAACTGTCGAAAGCCCGGCCCAATGTCGACCGGGGTTTCAAAAGGCACTTTTTATAACGCCCCCGTCGGCTCGCAACGCGGCTCCCGTCGTGGCCGCCGAAAGCGGACTGGCGATATAGGCCACGAGCGACGCAACCTCCTGCGGCGAACCAAATCGCTTGATGAGCGATGTGGGGCGGACTTTCTCGAAGAACTCCTGTTCGAACGCTTCAAACGATTTGCCCTCGGCGCTTGCAAGCGTCTCCACGAACTCGCCCACGCCACGCGATTTCGTCGGCCCCGGCAGCACGCTATTGACTGTAATTCCGGTGCCGGCAACGGCTTCGGCGAGCCCGCGCGACACGGCAATCTGCGCGGCTTTCGTCATCCCGTAGTGGATCATTTCGGCGGGAATCTGCACGCCGCTTTCGCTCGAAATGAAAATGATGCGCCCCCAGTCTGCACGCTTCATCGCGGGCAGAAACAGGCGAGCGAGGCGTACACCGCTCAACACATTGACGTCGAAGAAACGCGACCAGTCGGCGTCGAGGATCTCCTCGAACGGCTTGGGCTCGAAGATACCCAGGTTGTTGACCAGGATTTCCACGTCCGGATAACGGGTTGCCAGTTCATCGGCCGCCGCGGCGGTGGCGAGATCGCCCGCAAAACCCGTTACGTCGCTGCCCGTCTCGGCTTTCAGTTGCGCGACCACGTCATCCACTGATGACTGGGAGCGGCCATTCACGATCACGCGCGCGCCTTCCTGCGCCAACGTCCTGGCGATAGCGAAGCCAATGCCGGCGGTGCTGCCGCTGACCAATGCGAGTTTGCCTTGCAGATTCAGATCCATGATTCATTTCCTTTGCATGAGTGAGGTGGAACTGGCGGCATCGGCAGGTAGAAGCGGATGCCGACAAAGAGGGATCAGGTCCGGGTAATGGACGCGCCACCGTCAACCAGTGATGCCGTACCGGTCACGAATGACGAATCGTCGGAAGCGAGATACAGCACCGACCGGGCAAGCTCTTCCGGCTTTGCAACGCGCTTGAGCGCATGCAGGCCCGTGACGAACGCCTGCGATTCGTGGGTGTCGTTCATGCCGCGATACATGTCCGTGTCGACAGCGCCCGGCAACACCGCGTTCACGCGCACGCCTTGCGCGCCGTACTCGGCGGCAAGTGCCTGCGTCAAGCCGATCAGGCCCGCCTTGCTCGCCGCATAGGCCGCAGTGCCGGGAAACGCGAACGAGTAACCGACGAACGTCGACGTGAAGATGATCGACCCACCGCCTTGCTTCACCATTTCCGGAATCTGGTGTTTCGCGCCAAGGAAGGCGCTCGTCAGATTGGTCGACAGCGCGGCATTCCAGCCTGCTTCGGAAATACCGGTGCTCGGCCCCATCTCGCCGAGCGTACCGGCATTGTTGTAGGCAATGTCCAGGCGGCCGAACCGGCTCACCGCGAGCGCGACCAGCGCCTTCGAAAAGTCTTCCGATTGCACGTCACCCGCCAGGTATGCGGCTTCGCCGCCTTCGCTGACGATCTCCGCGGCGAGTGTTTCGAGTTCCGCCGCCCGCCGGGCCGCGATGACCACCTTGGCGCCTTCCTTCGCGAACAGCTTTGCCGTCGCACGCCCAATCCCTGCGCTGGCGCCCGTGACGATGGCGACTTTTCCTTTCAAGCGTTGCATGTTCAATCTCCTGATGCACTTCGTCGGCCAGTGCCCCATGCATTGGCGCGTTGAAAGCAATATAGGCCTCAGTTTTGATTGTAGAAAGGACCAAAATGTGCTTCTATCATTCAGCTTTTGTGAATGAACCGAGGTAATGATGGATCGTCTGCGCGCCTTCGAGGTTTTCGTGACGGTGGTGAGCCGTGGGGGCTTCGCGCGCGCCGCGGATGCGCTCGGCACGTCGCCCGCCAATGTCACACGCTATGTGAATGAACTGGAGGCGCATCTGGGTACGCGCTTGCTGAATCGCTCGTCGCGTACGCTTTCTCTTACCGAGGGCGGCGAGACGCTTTACGCCCGTTGCAAGTCGATCCTCGACGATGTCGCCGAGACGGAGGGGCTGGTCTCGTCGGCGTCGGTCGAGCCGCGCGGGCGGCTGCGTATCAATGCCCCCGTGAGCTTCGGTATTTTGTATCTGGCACCGTTGTGGCCCGAGTTCATGCGGAAATACCCGGGAGTCGAACTCGACGTCGGACTGATTGACCGCGTCGTCGATATCGTGGATGAAGGCTACGATCTCGCCATTCGCATCTCACGCGCCGGTTCGACCAGTCATGCGGCCCGCAAGCTGGCGACGTCGCAAAACATTCTGTGCGCATCGCCGGCCTATCTGGCTCGCTTCGGCGTTCCGGCAGCCCCGGCGGAGCTGGGCGGGCACCGCTGTATCGGCTACACGTATGCGTCCACCGGCGACGAGTGGCAACTGATCGACGAGCGCGGCAAGCTTCACTCGGTGAAGGTCGACTGTCACATGCATACCAACAACGGCGATACGGCGCGTGCAGCGGCCCTTGCCGGACACGGCGTGATCCAGCAGCCCACTTTCCTGATCGGCAAGGATCTCGGCGAGGGCCGGCTCGTGCATGTGTTGCCCCGGTACCGCTTGCCGGATATCGACATTCTCGCGCTGTATCCGAGCCGTCGGCACCTGAGCGCCAGAGTGCGCGTCATGATCGATTTCCTGGTCGACGCGTTCAGCGGCGTGCCTCCCTGGGACCGGAATGACGGAAATTGGGCAGGTGCCCCGCCGGCGACGGATTGAAGGCGCAGCCGCATCCAGTACATGCGCCAGCCATGTTCGGACGTTCGGGTTCAGGGCGTGCGCGATTGTTCTGCACCTTGGCGTACAGACATTCGGACGGCGGCCCCGGGCAGCCTTTGACTACTGCCGGCGACTATCTGGAAGTGCCATCGCTCGAGGATACGGAATTCGCGCGGAAGCTGTCTCTTCGCGCCTGGACATTCGAATGTCCAGGCGATGCAGCCAGCCGATGTCTGCGGCTGGCCGGCCCCGGTCGAATGGCATCGGGGTGGGGTTGGACGGGTTGATGCCGACCCGAAGGGGACCTTCAGATTTGCCGAAAGCTGCCGTTCACATTGCTTATAGGCTGCTCCGGCGTATGAGATCGGTCGAGGCGATCATTCAACACTCTCACTCACTGGAGCGAGTCAGAGTTATCTTGGAGTGGGAATCCATTGAAAACAATCGTAAAGCGCTTCCTGTTCGCGCTGATCGCCCTGATGGCTTGCGTTCGCGGTGGAGTTGCGTTGGCAGAAACCCCGTCCGGCCAGACCTTTTCTCCTGATGCAAAAATCCAGAAAATCGCGGAAGCCTACTCGCTAGACGCCGTTGACTTCTCCGCGAAACAGTTTGGAATAAAACTCGACTGGTCGGACGCGAGTATTGCAAGTGTCGAAAAGGTCTTGGCGCAAATGAGTTCATCCTACGTCAGCACTAGTCCCAAACCAACGGACGAGCAAGTCATGTCATTTGCGAAAGCCTATGGAAGTTACGTCGGAGAGGTGTATCGCCGCAATCATGGTGGCGAATGGGGTATGGTCACCCTCGGCGAAAGTCGATTCCCGGGTTTGCGAACTACCACCGGTTCCAGCTTCTGGCCATGGGGGCGGGTGTTCAATCGGATCACCAAGGGGACGGAGGACAATATCGCCGACTACTACGCGGCCCTATTGAAGAAAAGGTAGCTGACGGCGCATCCAGTCAACTTGGCCGTGAAGGTGTCAACGAATCAAGCCACGACATTGACCGTCCGTTCCTGGTTGGCTGCTGCCTTCCGGGATTGCGTGCACTTGGCCTAGCGCGGTTGCTCGAAATCGACCCGTTGCGGACCTTGACGTCTTGGCAAAGCGGACGTTTACCGTGAAATGAGCGGGGCCGTGACCTGGGTGTAAATCCGGGTGGTCGAGATGCATCTTGGGGCGTCAAAAGCCCCGTGGCCGTCTGGATTTCCAGCCTGTCATCGGCGGGGCCGTCATCAAGAAAACATCGTGCGGAGGGCTCTCCGATCTAATGAACTCGGCTGCCCTTTGGTTATTGCGTTCCGCAGCCTCCAGATCAATAGGAGGATCAGCGCCATCCCAAATGCAATCGACCCTCGCTTCGAATCCAGGGAAATGCCATATGCCGCCTTCGATTCGAGCGACAACCAAGCCGTGTTGGGCCGCCCGCTCACAAACGGCAATTGCCGCGGCGGTAGAAAGCTTCATCACAATGCTTCCATCGAGGGAAAAAAAGTCATCCGACGAATCGTAGACGCGAGAACGATCGATGTTCATTGGGTGGTTTCAATACAATCCGACCGCCAGAAGTTCATTTTAGATCGTCCTTCGCGATTGCGGACGACGCCAATGGCCGCTTTGTGTAACGGTTGTCGACTAGTCCGCTCCTGGCCGAACCCGGAAGTTCGGCCGGTGCCCGTTAGCCGCCTGCCCGATCTCGACGCGAACTTCCCTTTTCGACCCGGAGCAGCCATTCGGCCTCTCGCAGATCCAACGGCAGCTTCCAAGGTACAACAGTCGTCTGGTTGACAAACTTGGCCACCGAACAGGGTCAGCCGAAGTGACCTCCCAGAATCGATTGGAAAGGTTTACATGTGATCGAGATTGAGTTCCGCATATATGCTTTGCTGATTGACCACAAAAGTGGCACCGCGCCGCGAGTTCATCGCACGGTAGCCTTGGAGACTGGCATGAAGTTGGAGCACGCCTGTCGACTTCATGCTTGGCATTGGCGTGCTCTCCCGAAGGAGCAATCTCAGAAGCGAATCCAATGCGCCGCGGCAGCGAGATTCACGACGACACCAATCAGTGCGACACCCGAGAGCAGGACGCTGATTCGCGCCAGACGCTGGGCACGCTGGTTCGCGTCATTGAATAGAGTCGCACTCAGATTCGCCGCGTTCTCGGCCTTTTCGAGCTGCGCCTGCATCTCGTGCGCCTGCCGTTTGCTGCGCTCGAGTTCCGCTTCGAGGCGGACCAGCGCGTCCGCGTGAGCGCCAATGAGCGTTTCGTTCGCGTCGATTCCAGCGTTCATTGCCTGCTGGCGGGCGACAAGGCCATCGATTGCGAGTTGCGTCGCCTGCTGCGTCTGCGCGTGCCGCACGTCCGTCGCTTCGAGGCGCGACACGATCTCTGTGCCTTGTGTCTGAGCGTGGCTTATATGTCCGGCGAGCGTCGCGCCGATTTCATCGAGGCGCGCGGCGCCATGGGCCTTCGCAGCTTCGAGGCGGCCCGTCAGCGCGGCGCACTGCGCGTCGAGGTGCTGGCTCAATTGGGCGCTCTTTTCCGAGACTGACGCCTCGAGCGAGGCGACGGCACCCTTCACGAATTGCTCGAGCGCGCCATGCTCCTCTCGCAGTCTGCCGACAGTCGCCTGCACCGAACCAATCAGCTCGTCGCGCGTTCCCTTCACCTCGGCAGCGATGGCGATGAGCTTTTTCGCGCCTTCCTGGGTCAGGCCACGCAGCTCGAAGTAGTCGTTGATCAGATTTTTCAGTTCGACGGCCTGCTGATGCAGCTTTTGCTGCTGCTGGTCGAGCTGCACCGTATGTGATTCGAGACGCTCGGTCTGACGCTTGAGCTCGCGCTGCTGCGAGCCGATCTGATTCTGTTGGTGCGCGAGCCGCTTCGACTGCATCATGCTGATGACCATCAACTGCGCGAGGCTCTTCGAGAACTCGGCCTGTAGCTCCTGGGCGTCGAGTTGTGCATCCTTGAGCTTGTCACTGTGCCACAAACGCATGAGCGCGTTGCGTTTCTCGTGCTCGTTGCGCGCGCGCTTAAAGTCATCGAGCCGCTTGAAGTTATTGCGGAACTTCGAGAGCACATCGTTCATGTCGATCTGGTCGAGCAGATCGTGGGGCACTTCTATCTGGGCAATATCCTGGATGAGGTCGTTCATGGTTTCAAGGTTTGGTGCAATAGTCTGCGAGCAGGCGCTCGAGTTCGTCATCCATCTGTTTCATTTGTGCGAGACCGCCGCTGAGCGTCGCGTGTGTGCTCGTGCGGATCTCGACGGTCGCGGCCGCGGTTTCCACTGCGGTCTGCAAGCGGTGCTCCGCCTTCACCAGGTCTTCTGCCATGGCGTTGTAACAGGCGAGCATTTCCTGGTAACGCTGCGAGTGCTGATACTGCTGCTCGATAAAGGTGGCGAGTCGTTCGACCAGCACAGCGTCGGCTTCGAGGGCGTCGATCTGCGCTGCCAGGTGTTCGGTGCCGGTTAGCGAGAGCCAGTCGAACAGCCGGTCGATTGCGTAGACGGTCAACGCGGTCATCAGGCCGGTCAGGATGCCGGTGATGACCGGCGCCACGTATGTGGCCAACGGCGCGAGAAATGGAATGGTCAACAAAAAGCCCTTGACCGACTGCTCGAACATGAGCCCGATGCTGGTCGTGATCACGCCTACGATGATCTTCGTGGCCTGGCGCGCGGCCTCCATCGAGGAGAGTCCTTTCGGCGGGAAGCAGATTATCTTGATGGCCTGCCAGAGCCCCTTGATGCCTTCTCGGATGACCGTGACGATCTTGGCGGAAGTCGTGACGACATTGTTGATGATGAAGGTGAGCAGATTACTCACCGCACCTTGCACGCCACCCTCGATGAGTGCGTCGAAGGCATGTCCGAGTTTCGCGGTGACGCGCTCAAGCGTACGCTTGAGCGCATCAGTCACACGGTCGACGAGATTCTCCGTGGTCGCCGGCGACCGCACGATGGCCGCGACTTCCACGTAGCTACTGTTGACGAACTCGTGCAGCAGCACGCCCATCGCCTGACGCAGGGCGTTCTTGCCAGCTTCCGTGGCGCAGGTCGAGGTGAGTTCGGCGCCCTGCTTCTTTGCCTGGGCCTTGAGCGTTTCGATCTTGCGATGGCGGTCCGCTGCATGTTGCGTCTTGTCGAGCAGTTCCATGTCAACGCCGAATGATTCGGCGTTGGTCTGGCCCGGCGTCTTCTTGCGCTCGGCCGTGGCCCACACGTGCTTGTCCTTGTCCTGCATGGACTGGTTGATCGCCTGCTCGGCGGGCACGAGGTTCTCGGGCGCGTTCGCCATCTCCACGCGCTGCGCTTCGGTCATGAAGAGATTGGCGCTGCTGTCGATTTCGATGCTTTTTACCGAATTTACGTGATCGAGATGCATGCGCCCGTCGCGCGGCAGTTCGTTCCCCGTGTACGCGCTAATGATGAGTTCGTCCTGCTGGAACATCGCCTTGCGTTTGGCGGGAAGGGCCTTGTCATAGGCCGTGCGGTCGATCGGGTTCGACTGTTTGTCCTGCCATTCCGAGTAGGCAGTGGCGTCGTCGTGCGTTGCCGTGACGCCTTTTTCAAAGTTGCGCAAGGTCGTGACGTTGCCGCCGATCTTGTCGTCGAACATGGCCGGTGTGAGGCCGAACGGACCGATGATCTGTTGCAGCGTCTGCTGCATGCAGCTCTCAAGCAATTCTTCGAGGCGCCGCTCGCGCAATTCGCGCGGACGCGGCGCGGATGTCTCGGTGGAGAGCATGGTGCGGCTCGATACGGCCGCGACGGGTTCTAACGTGGTCATGTTCGGAGCGCGATTCGGGTTGAATAAGAGAACGTTTGGGCGCGCGCGGCGCAGTGGATTTCGTCGACGATCTCGGGCTCAATCGCGGCGTCTTGTCCGCTGTTCCTCCACGCCGGGTTTCCATTCCAGAATGCGCGCTCGATTTGCTTTGTCTTGACCAATTCGACGCCGGGGATACGTGACGCCCCAGTTGGACAGAGTACCTTCGCAATATCGGCACGCAGGTGGATTTTCTTGAGAAGAATGTGAATCGATCACGATATGCGGGTGCGCCGTCGCGTACGAGCGCGCGGCGGCCAACACCAGCAGGTTCTCAAACAGACCTTTGATGGCGTAAATTGGCAACGTTGAAACGTTTGCGTGGCGTAATTACGCCGTGACGCCAAGGCAATTGTGCGGTGAGCAAGGCGCGGCAAGGAAATTTGTCGAGCGTCTCTCAAATTCACTGCACGAACTCGATGGCACGCGCAGTACGAAGTGGATCCGGTGGCACAAGTGGCTGTAAAGCTCGATGACGCAAACATTCATTCTCGTCAATTGAATGGCTGTTGGCTGAGTAGATCCGACGTCTGAATGTCCGAAAGACGCGGGCGGACGAATAACCCTTCGTGGCCGAACGCGGCCGACCGCCGCCCTGTGACGCACGACCGGTTGAATCCACCACCCGTTTCAGCCACTCACCCGGTTCGCCTCGGGGGCCGCTTTCAGAAAGTCAACGGCCGGCTGTTACTTTGCTTGTCGCCCTCGGAAGCGCACCCGAAATTCCGAACGCAGCGTAGAAGGGGGAATTTACATTTTTTCCTTCATGCCCGAATTGATCAGCCACCAGTTAACTGGATAGCTGGTGGCGAATCCTGCCAGCATTGCTAGCTGCATGGCGAACCAGAATTCGGGGCTCGCAACTTTCGCGATACTTCCGTAAGCCGGCTTGAACCATAGGAACTGGATGATGGCCATAAGGCCGTACATGCCTACCTGCCAAGCAGTAATCGACGCGATATCCGCTCTGACGGCCGCAATCACGCCTGCGCCTACCGAGAGCCCCCGCATCGGTTTGATGGTGAAGTACTGAAAAATGATGCCGAACAGAAAGGCGACAATAAAATCGGGGATCCAGACAGCAAACGTTTTTTCATTAAACACCGTGTGCCACCCGAACCAGACTGGCAAGGCGGGGAAGGCAAAAGCCGACCACTCGGCAATAATGTCTCCCAGCGTACAGCCCGCGCCGCAGTGGCTCGTGCCTTTCATCACCATCGCGACGAACGGCTGCTCGTCGACCTTGTGTCCTGCGTCAGTGACATTCCGTCCCCATACGTAGTAGGCGGCAACCCATAAGACCGTCCCAAATAACGCCGTCAGGGGCCAGACGGCGTTCATAATCCACATCTTCTGAGGGTGGCGAACTTCGTCAACGACGATCGCAACGGCACAGATCGCGCCCAATATGATCCATGTGAGCGATAGCGTATTCAGCCAAGGTGGGAAGCTCCCGAAAATCATCGATATTCCTGCTGGCAAGTCAAATGCCAAGCAGCTAGCAAGGCGCGTTCCGTTCAGAGGGGCTGGTGTTTTCCGTCGTTCGGTCGGTCGAATCAGTTGACCGAGTGTCGCCTGCTGGCCGTCCGCCGTCATTGCCCACCCATCCCTGCATCGCCAAACCCTGAAGATCCGTTTTTGCGGAACCCGATCCACCCGATGATGATAAAAGCCGTGTTCTTCGACGTCGGCGAAACGCTGATCGATGAAAGTCGAGACTGGAACGAGTGGGCCGACCATCTCGAGGTGCCGCGACGGGTGTTTCATGCGTTGCTCGGCGCGGTCATCGCGCGTGGTCAGCATCATCGTCGCGTGTTCGATCTCGTGCGGCCGGGTGTCGACTTCGCCGCATCGTGCCGGGAGCGCGAGGCGACCGGAAGCACTTATGCGGTGACCGCGAAAGATCTCTACCCCGACGTCGTGCCGTGCCTGAAACGACTGCGCGAAACCGGCGTGCTGGTCGGCATCGCGGGAAATCAACCCGTCGAGACCGAACGTGCACTCCGAGCGCTCGGCGTGCCGGCGGACATCGTTGCGTCGTCGGCGTCGTGGGGCGTCGACAAGCCGGATGCCCGCTTTTTCGAGCGCATCGTCGCCGAGACGAACGGAATCGAGCCGTCCAGGATTGCCTACGTCGGCGACCGGCTCGACAACGATGTGAAACCGGCGCGGCGGGCCGGCATGGTTCCGGTGTTCTTGCGGCGCGGCCCATGGGCAATCATTCAGTCCGGTTCCGGGCGCTTCGCGTCTCCCGTGCACGCGATCGACAGCCTTTCCGCGCTTCCGGCGTTACTGTCCGGAAGTTTGGGGACATAACCTTGATCAAGGACGCGAGGGCTGAATGACCCCGACGCGTCGCAACCGGTCAGCGTGGGTTCGATGTATTTCGGCATCTTTCTGCCCTGGATGGCGTGCTGACGTGCTCAGCCTCGATACTCCCGCAGCCCGCAGCCCGCAGCCCGCAGCCCGCCA
>NZ_LDUL01000179.1:0-744 GCF_001043615.1 Burkholderia sp. LK4 | reverse complement strand
GTCCTTGATCTTCTTCAGCGTGCCGGTGAGGGCCTGCGCGTGCGCGGTACCCGCCAGCGCACAGGACAGCGCGACGGCCAGCCAGCCTAAGCGGCGATCCATGCTTTTCTCCTGACGAAACGTTGATCGAATCGCGATCCTACGCCCGACAAAATTCGCGTCGCATCAGGGAAAGCGTAAGCAACCTTCCACCGTGGCCGCGCATTGAAAGACGTTTGCCGTGCCGCGCAAACCGGCCCGTGCCGCACATTTCGCCCGACCGGCCGCACGCGGGCTCGCCCCGCCTTCTGTGCCACACGTTCCAAACACGTGTTCATGCTGCAACGCGGCAACGTAATCGTTTGCGCCAGCCCCGGTTTTTCTCGTGAAACGCACTCAAGAAGCCGCCGCGCCAGCCGTTACCCAGTGCATGGCGCGTCGCAGCAAGCTTGCCGCGGCCGCCAGACAAAAACGACAAGGTCCGGGTCAGCCGGACCAGCGCCACCGCCGGCACGACGGTTATCTACGAGGATCGAGTTTCAACATGAGAACCAAGCGTTTCAATCTTGCGCTGGCGCGCTCCGCACATGCGCGCATGCTCGCCGGCATGCTGTCTGCCGCCGCCCTCCTGCCCCTCGCCGGTTGCGGCGGCGGAGGCGGCGGCGACGGCAGCAACCCGTCTTCTTCCAACGCGGCACCGGCACCTGCCCCCGCCCCGACGCCCGCTCCCGGCACACCGACGACCCCGCCCGCCTCGGCCGGCAG
>NZ_LDUL01000178.1:0-2170 GCF_001043615.1 Burkholderia sp. LK4 | reverse complement strand
ATAGTCGTAGCGCGCGTAGCCGCGGCCCTGACGATCAAGGTCTGTGCCCTCGCGCGGGTACTCGTGCGGAAAGCGTGGGCTCTTGAAGGTGTAGTCGCGCTGCACCTGCCGCGCGGTGCGCACGTTCTCCGTATAGGCGAAGGTGCGCAGGCAAGGCCGCGGCTGGTCGCCGCCCGGTGTCGGGTTATACAGCACCGGCTCGCCCTGCTGCCGGCCGAAGATAAACAGCCGATCGCAGTGGATCAACCGATGACCGTCGGCCTTGTGCTGGAAGGCGTAGAAGAAGCCTTCCTCGCGCAGGATGCGCTCGATGAAGTCGTAGTCGGTGTCGCCCGCCTGCACACAGTATTCGCGCGCCAGGTGCTCGGCGGTGATGCGCTGCTCGTAGTCCAGCGTTTGATTGTGTGCCTTGAGCACGGCCGTAGCGATCTCGAGCACGCTCAGCGTCTGGAAGATGCGCCAGTCGGAGGACAGCTTCAGACGCGCCAAACGCGGCTCGACCACCGCGGAATAGCGAGTACGTCGAAATCCCGTATCACGCTGAACGAACGATGAGATGGCACCATGCACGTAACGCACCGGCTGCCCGCCCTGCCAAATCGTGAGCAGGCCGTTACGATCGAGCACCTCGCCAAAGTCGATGGCAGGATTCGCACTCGCCAGTTCCACCTGTAACAGGAAAGTGTCGGACAACCCTTCCTGCAGCGTGAACTCGACGACCTCGAACGCCTCGTCGCCAACGGTAAAGGTAAAGCGCAGATCGGATTGGATAGCCATAGTCGGGCTGCTCGCTGAATGCCAAACAGCAACGATTGACTATTGCGAAATCAATGTCTATGGGACGAATCTGAAAGTAGGGTGTCCTGGCGACTTGACCATGGAAATCGCATGAAACGTGTAAATCGTTAAAGAAGGCTTCCGTTTGCTTGCATGCCAGTCCGAAGCAGGATGTAGTGACGGTTTTTCGACCGGAGAGCAACGTGCGACAGCCCGTCTCGCAGCGGGATGTGTTGGGTATCGAAGAAGCATTCGGGAGATTGACGGATCCGCGCAGCCGGCCGTCCCGCATGATATGCGAGAGATCCCGGTTGTCTCGCTGTGCGCGATTCTGTCGGGGGCAGACAGTTGGGGCGCGATTCAGGTCTGGGGTGAGTCGAAACTCGACTGGTTGCGCCGGTACGTACCGCTGGAGCGCGGGATTCCATCGCACGATACGCTCGGTCGGAGATTCGCGGCACTCGATCCGCTGGAATTCGAAACCCGTTTCGTTCGCTGGATGCGCGGACTCTGCCCGGTGCCGGCCGATGAAGTGGTCGCGATCGACGGCAAAACCGTGCGAGGCTCGCGTAGCGCGAATCCGCATGGCATCCACGTGGTCTTGGCGTGGGCAAACCAGCTTGGCATGTTGCTGGGGCAAGTGCGCACCGCCGACGGGAGCAACGAGATTACCTCCATTCCGGAACTGCTCGACGTACTGCTGCTCAAGGGCGCGATCGTCACGCTCGATGCGATGGGATGCCGGCGTCAGATTGCCACGCACATAGTCGAGGCAGGCCGCGACTATGTGCTGGCGGTCGGGAACAATCTGCCGACGCCGTTGGCACGAATCCGCCATGCACTTGAGGCCGTCGAGCGTGTGCCGCACGCCTATCGGGATCACGCCACCGAACATCAGGAAATCGACAAGGATCACGGCCGTATCGAAACGCGCCGGTGTATCGCCAGCGATGTCCTTGCGTACTGCGAGCCTGATCCGGACTTATGGCCCGGCCTACGTTCGATCGTGATGGTCGAGGCCACTCGAGAGATCGGCGATACCAAGACGGTCGAGCAGCCTTACTACGTGTCGAGCCTGCCTCCCGACGCAGCGCGAATCGCACAGGCCGTGCCGGCGCATTGGCGTATCGAGAGCAGATTGCACTGGGTGCTGGACATGGCCTTCGGCGAAGACCAGTGCAGGGTTCGCGTCAACAACGCCACCCAGAACTTTGCGATCCTGAGTCGCATCTGCCCGAACCTGCTCAAAGCGGATACGACGACGAAGGCCGGCATCAAGAACCGACTGCTCAAGGCGAGCGCCAGCGACGGCTACCGCGCTGCTGTTCTACGTTTGTAACGTTTCATGCGAAAGCCCCGGCGATTTGACCCGGGGCTTTCGCATGAAACGTTA
>NZ_LDUL01000177.1:0-1191 GCF_001043615.1 Burkholderia sp. LK4 | reverse complement strand
AGCACGCGGCCGTCGATCGGGCTCACGCAGTCGAACGTCTTGCCGCCGTGCGCGTCGCGCGACGCGCCGTCGATGAATGCGCGCCCTTCGATCTCGAGCGACGCCGCCTTGTCCTGCCAGTCAGCCAAAGTCAACTTGTTCATCAGGATGCCTCAGTTTTTTGGCATTCGCGATGCGACGCGCCGCTGCGCGTGACGCGCAGCCGGCCGGCAGCGAATGCGGTGATGCGCGGTCGGGAAGTCAGAAGGTCGCCGGCGAATTGGCCGAGACGACCTCGCAGATCAGGTCCGCGCTGGGATTGCGAAAACGGTGCGGCAAACGGCTTTCGAAGTAATAGCCGTCTCCGGGGTCGAGCAGCCACGTCGCGCCGTCGACGGTCAGCTCGAGCCGGCCCGACACGACGACACCGCCCTCGTGCCCCGCGTGCACGAGCATCTCGGGCCCCGTATCGGCGTGCGGCTGGTAGATCTCGCGCAGGATGCACATGTTGCGGTCCTTCACGCTCGCGCCGACCAGATGAAACGCGAGCGTGTCGTTGCCGAGGTTCGGCATCTCGTCGCGGCGCGACACGACCGAACGCGATTCGACGAGCTCGAACGTGAAGAACTCCGCGAGACTCATCGGGATGCATTCCAGCAACTTCTTCAGCGAGCCGACCGACGGGCTCACGCGGCCCTGTTCGATCAGCGAGATCGTGCCGTTGGTCACGCCGGCCCGCTTCGCGAGTTCGCGCTGCGACAGGCCATGCTTGTTGCGCACGAAACGCAGGCGCTCGGCGACTTCGGTGGACATCGATTCGGTTTCGGACACGATAGGTGCGATGACAAAGTGAAACGACGCAGTGGACAGCCGTTGAATATTCTAATCACTTTATGCCGCACATCAGCGGGGAAAACCCTGAAAGGCGTTCGAAATAATGAACACCCCGTCGATTATTCCATTTGCGAATCTTTTGTTTGCACTGCTCGGGAAAGCCCTGATGCAACACCGTTAAAAAACATTTGACGCCGTTTTTGGCTCGTATATGCTGGCTCTCAGGTTCGCGTCATCAAGCGTTCATCGGCAGCAAAAAGCGTTATTGCAACGCAAAAATTGATGCCCTTCGATGTAAATGACGCGTAACCGGCGCCTTGATTATTTTAAACGCCCAGTGCGTAGAAACGGTCGGGTGTTCAATACTTTCAACAACCC
>NZ_LDUL01000176.1:0-722 GCF_001043615.1 Burkholderia sp. LK4 | reverse complement strand
CTTACCCTCATCAAGCACCACATCGTCATCGACCACGTTTCACTCGAGATCATGCTGGGCGAGGTCGCCGCAATCCTGGGTGGGCGCGCGCACGAATTGCCGGCACCGATCGAGTTCCGCGCCTTCGTCGCTCAGGCATTGCATCGCGTCAATCCGGAAGAAGCCGAAGCCTTCTTCCGTGACCAGCTCTCCGATGTCGATGAGACCACCGCCCCCTTCGGCATCGTCGACTCCGCTGCCGCCGGCAGCACCCATGCGCTTGAGGTCGCTCGCACCGAACTCGAGCCCGCTCTCGCGCTGCGTCTGCGCGAAACAGCGCGCAGCATGGGCGTGAGTCCCGCCGTGTTGTTCCACGTCGCCTGGGCGCTCGTCGTTGCTCGTACCTCCGGGCACGACGACGTCGTGTTCGGAACCGTGCTCTCCGGACGCATGCAGGGCGACTCCGGCATCTCCAGTGTGCTCGGGCTGTTCATCAACACACTGCCAGTTCGCATCCAGCTGGCCGATGTCTCCCTGCCAACCCTGGTTCGCAACACCCATCATGCTCTCGCCGCGCTGCTACCGCACGAGCACGCCCCGCTCGCACTCGCCCAGCGCTGCAGCAGCGTCCCCGCACCTGCGCCGCTGTTCACCTCAATGCTCAATTACCGGCACACCGTCGCAGGCCTGACTCAAGATTGGCAGGGCTTCGAGCTGGTTGAGGCAGAAGAACGGACAAACTA
>NZ_LDUL01000175.1:0-857 GCF_001043615.1 Burkholderia sp. LK4 | reverse complement strand
CCTGTTCGACCAGTGCGCCTTCGTGATGGTCGAATGCCGCGAGACCTGCTTCGGCGATGAAGCGGAACGGGCTGCCGGCGTCCAGCTGACGCGTGCCTTCGCCGAGACTGCCGGCTTTCCAGAAACCTGTCTCCGCCGCCTTCGCGCGGCGCAGCACTCGCGTTTGCTCGAGCAGTTTCGCGACGATGATGTACCAGCTGCCCATCGACATGACGACCAGAATGAGCAACGTGCCTCGTGCGATGAAATCCCCGCCCTTCCAGAGCGCATCGAGACCGTAGGGATTCGCCACCGTGTCGGTGGCGGCGTGGGCGGCGCTGGCCGCGAGGAACAGAGCCGTCGCCAGGGCGGCCTTGCGGGTACGGTTGATCATGAACGTCTCCTGAAATGCGTTGGCAAGTAGAAAAGGAACGGCTGTCGAGGGCAGCCTCAATCGAGCTTGAAAGAGAAGGGCACCTGCACGCGGACTTCCTCGCCCTGTGCGACGCAGTGGAACTGCCGCACTGCGTTTTCCGCAGCCCTGTCGAGAACGGGCGCGGCTGACTGGGTCACGCTCAGGTCCTTGACGTTGCCGTCGGTGCCGACCACGAACGTCACGACGACGTCGCCGGTCAGGTTGTCCTTGAGCGCTTCACGCGGATAGCGAATCGCGGCGCGGACCTGCGTCGAGTTGGGACACACCACGCCGACGCTGGTCGACACGGGCGCCGCAGCGGCAGGCGGTGCCGGCGGCGCGACGGGTGCCGACGGCGCTGGCGTGGTCGACTGCGCGGCGATCGCGTTCGGCGACGGCGGTGCCGGGACGTGCACTTCCGGGGGCGGCACGAACGGCGGCGGTGGCGCGACGTGCTTCGGCG
>NZ_LDUL01000174.1:0-1278 GCF_001043615.1 Burkholderia sp. LK4 | reverse complement strand
CGCGCATCGACGGACTTCAGCGTCGACACGTCGATCCCCAGTCGCTCCAGCAACTGCCGGCGCTGGTTGCGTTTCTGCTTCGCCGACGCAACAGTCTTGCCCAGCATTGCGCAGGTGATCGCATAAGGATAGGTTTCGAAGCTCGCGCGCCCGCCCGCATAGCGCGCGCCGGTCAGCAGCGGATAGGCGTCCGCGAGTGCGCGGTAGACACGCTCTCCCATGAACATCCAGTCGAAGAAGCCTGACGTGCTCGCGACTGCCTGCTCCCGTGACGGCGTCGGAAAGCATGAGATCCGTTCGCGCGCGAGCGCCTGTTCCGCCGCCCGGCGCCCGCTCCCCGTCCACCACACGCTCGGTGCGTCGACACCGACGGCCACGACGTCATGGGCGAGACACAGCGCAGGCACCGCCTCGGGCGCGATTCGTTCCTCGCGGCAAACGACCGTTGGTCCGCGCAGGATCACGAGATCGCATTGCTTCTTTTCGCCACCCACATCGACACCCGCCACGGCCAGCGATTGCCGCGCGGATCCAGCGGATCGGGCCGATCGCATGCGGGCGCCTCAGTCCGCCGGCCGTGCGTCGTAGGCGGTGTCGAAGATCGCTTCGAGACCGGGATGCACGCCGCGCATCGGGTCGACGACCGACTTCGCCCAGTCGAAGTACGCCTGCTTGCGCTCGAGCGGCCAGTCCGCGGGCGGATGCCGTGCGATGTCGCGCAGGTTGCAGATCTTGTCGGCCAGCTTCACGAGCTTCGCACGCCGGCTGATGGTCGCCGCATGCTCGACCTGCAGGCGTTTGCGCTCTTCCTTCGGCAACGACTTGTCGTCGGTGACTTCCATCACGATGTCCGCCACGTCCTTGCCGAACAGCCGCAGCAGCTCCTGCTCGGTCGTCTCCGTATCCTCGACCGTGTCGTGCAGCACGGCCGCGACGATCACCCGCTCGTCCTCGACGCCGGCCTCGTTGGCCAGCACGTCGGCGAGCGCGATCGGATGATTGATGTACGGCGACGCTTCCTCGTCCTTGCGCCGCTGATTGCGATGCTTGTCCGCCGCGAACGCGATGGCAGCTACCAGCTTTTTCATATTCCCCCCTCGTATGGCCAGACCCGCGACCGGCAGAACCGGCCGCGCGCATTTCGGAACCGCACATACTACCTGCACGCGATGACCGCGCCCGTGCGCCGGCATCCCGGCACACCCCGCATCACGCGCTCATCGGCGCGCGCTGCAGCTCGACCACGTTGACCTGCGCACCGAATACGTCCCGCACGAG
>NZ_LDUL01000173.1:0-1509 GCF_001043615.1 Burkholderia sp. LK4 | reverse complement strand
CGATGCCGTACAGGAACAGCACGGCCTCGGAGCCTTCACGCAGCACCGCGACGCCGACCACGATCGCGAGCCCCGTCAGCGGCTTGCTGCCGGCCGCGACGGCACGCCCGACCGCCGTCATCTGCATCGCCATCTCGCGACCGTGCCGGCTCATCCAGATGCTGTGCCACGCGAGCATCAGCGTCGCGACGAACATCACGCCCGCGTTGAAGACCTCCTGCCCCATGCCGGATGCCCATTGCGAGATCACGTCGGCGAACGCCGCGATCAGGCCGGCGCCGATCACGCCGCCCGCCAGGCCGCCGCCGACCCACCAGCCGCGCCGCGGCACGCCTTTTGTCGCGGCCATCACGATCGACACCACCAGCGCGGCCTCGAGCACTTCACGAAAGACGATCAGGGCAGTCGACAGCATGTCCGTATCCGCTTACTTGACGGTCAGGTGCGTCTTCGACTGCGCTTCGTGATACTCGTCGTGGAACTCGTAGGTCCCGGCCTTCAGCGGCCCGACCAGGATCTCCACCGACTTGCCGGCAGGCACGACCTTCTCCGCCTTGAAATCGTCGCTCTCGAATTCGGCGGGCGTCGCGTCGAGGTTCTTCACGACGAACTTCACCTTCTTGCCGGCCGGGATCGTCACGCCGTCCGGCGAAAACTTGTGATCCTTCAGGGTCAGGTTGACGACATCGTCGGCCGCAAATGCGGACGTGGCCGATGCGCCCAGCAGCGCCAGCGAAAAGCCGAAAGCAAAACGGTTCATGGGGGGTAACGAATTGAAATATCGAAGGGAGCTGATACTAAGATCGATTCGCATTTCCAACTCGCGTACCCTTACTGGCGACATGGTGATCGCGCTTCATCGAGTGCCGCTACGCCTTGCCCGGCAAGGCATCCACCCCGCTTCGCCCGGAACGCTTCGCCGTCAATCGGGACAAGTGCCGAATGACGGCAAAAGCCCGCAAGCGATTCATCAGACATCACCTTTACAACAGGCTGTCGCCGCACTACCGTCGTCGCACCGGAGCCGCGACACGGATCTTCGTCGACACGCGTACGCTTGACCTTCCCACCGTGGCAAGCTTCATGCTGTCGATGCTTGTCAATCGTCAACTCAGGAGAACACGATGGAATTCGAAGTCCAGGACATGACCTGCGGCGGCTGCGCCAATGCAATCACGCGCGCGGTGACGGCAGCCGATCCCGCCGCGAAGCTCGACATCGACGTCGCGGCGAAGATCGTCAAGGTCGAGTCGGCGCAAGGCGCCGAGCGCGTGCAGTCGATCATCGAAGCCGCCGGCTTCCACCCCGCGCTGCGCACCGCTTGACGCCACGCTTAGCGCAACACTGAACGCAACGCGGGCGCAACGCACACGGGCGCGGGCACACCGCCCTATGGCGCTGCGCCCGCGCCCCGCAGTGCATCAGCGCAGCCGGATCAGCGTCGACTTCAGTTCGGTGTACTTCTCGAGCGCGTGCAGCGACTTGTCGCGGCCGTTGCCCGACTGCTTG
>NZ_LDUL01000172.1:0-1714 GCF_001043615.1 Burkholderia sp. LK4 | reverse complement strand
TGGAAGACATCGACCTGAACCTCGACGATTTCCAGGCGCGCGTGAACAGCGATCTCGTCGGCAAGTACGTGAACATCGCGAGCCGCGCGGCAGGCTTCCTGATCAAGCGCTTCGACGGCCGCGTGCAGGACAGCGCGATGAACCATCCGCTCGTCGTGAAGCTGCGCGATGCGATTCCGGGGATCGCCGCGCACTACGAAGCACGCGAGTACGGCCGCGCGCTGCGCCACACGATGGAGCTCGCGGACGAAGTGAACGCGTACGTCGACGGCGCGAAACCGTGGGATCTCGCGAAGGATCCGGCCAACGCGGTCGCGCTGCACGAAACCTGCAGCGTGAGCCTCGAGTCCTTCCGCCTGCTGTCGCTCGCGCTGAAGCCGGTGATGCCGCGCGTGGCCGAGGCCGTCGAGTCGTTCTTCGGGATCGCGCCGCTCGCATGGGCCGATGCCGCGAAGCCGCTGTCGTCGGAACAGCCGATCAAGGCGTACCAGCACCTGATGACGCGCGTCGACCCGAAGCAGATCGAGGCATTGCTCGCCGCGAACCGCGATTCGCTGCAGGCCGAGGCCACCGGCGCGGCCGCCGCGAGCGCGAACGCCGCCAAGGAGGCGAAGAACGCCAAGGCGAACGCGAAGCCGGCCGCCGTGAACGGCGCCGACGATGCCCCCATCTCGATCGACGATTTCGCGAAGATCGACCTGCGCATCGCGAAGATCGTCGCGTGCCAGGCCGTCGAGGGTTCGGACAAGCTGCTGCAGCTCACGCTCGACGTCGGCGAGGAAAAGACCCGCAACGTGTTCTCGGGCATCAAGTCCGCGTACCAGCCCGAGCAGCTCGTGGGCAAGCTGACCGTGATGGTCGCGAACCTCGCGCCGCGCAAGATGAAGTTCGGCCTGTCCGAAGGGATGGTGCTCGCCGCGTCGGCCACCGACGAGAAGGCGGAACCGGGCCTCTACATCCTCGAGCCGCACAGCGGCGCGAAGCCCGGCATGCGCGTGAAGTAAGCCGAACGCGCTGCCGCTGGCGCGAAACAAAGCCCCGCACGATTCGTTTCGTGCGGGGCTTTTTTCATTCAGGGCTGCTCGGCACGCCGCGCCCGCGCCGCGTCGCTGCCGAACCACCGGTCGAAACGCCGCGTGTAGTTCAGGTCGACACCCTGGAACGTGCCGCCGTACGCGGACACGGACCAGAAGCGCGTCAGGTTGATCGTCGCCTTGAACGCGTTGCTCGCCGATTGCAGCCCCTGCTCGAAGCCGAGCACGAACCGCTCGTTGATCGCCTTCGACACCAGCACGACCTGCGGATCGGTGAGGCCCACTTCGCTGCGGCCGACCGAGACCTCGTCGAGACCGAAGGTCTGCGCGACGCGCTTGCCGGTCACGCTGCCGAGCAGCCCGAGCGCCGCCGTCATCGTGCCCTGCTGGCCGACGTTGTTGCCCTGGTCGGTGCCGTGCCCGAACAGCAGCCACGACAGCTTTTCGTTGTCCGTGACGTTCGGTTCCGACACCAGCTTGACCGTCAGCGACTGGATCGTGCCCGTGACCTGCACGCCGGCCTCGACTTCCTGGTTGCGCCGCATCGCGAGGATGTTGACGCCCGGGTTCGACACGGGGCCGTTGAACGTGAAGAAGCCGTTCTCGATCGCGAGCTTGCGGCCGAACGACGTGTACGTCGACCCTTCGGTCACGCGCACGTTGCCGACCGCGCGCAGCGG
>NZ_LDUL01000171.1:0-3139 GCF_001043615.1 Burkholderia sp. LK4 | reverse complement strand
ACAGGCACAACAGGCACAACAGGCGGCGGCAGGCTTGATCGCGCTGACGGGCGCATTCGTGCGGCCGATGACGGTGACGCTCGACGATCTGCGCCGGCACGCGAGTGCGACGGCCGAGCCGTTCGACCTGCGCTGCTTCACGACGAACCGCTTCATCCGCTCGGTCGCGCCGTATCGCGGCGCGCGGCTGAAGGACCTGCTCGACGCGGCCGGGCTGCGCAACGACACGCCGGGCGACTTCAAGCGCATGGTGTTCATCGCGCATGCGCACGACGGCTACGCGGTCACGTTTTCCTGGCATGAACTGTTCAACACGCCGGTCGGCGAACACGTGATCGTCGCGTTCGAATGCGGCGACGCGCCGCTGTCGATCGACGACGGCGCGCCGCTGCTGTTCTCGGGCGCCGACCTCCTGCCCGCGCCGCGCCACGTGAAGCGGCTGGCCGGCATCGTCGCCCGCGTGCTCGAGGTCTGAACCGGCGCGCGGGCGGCATGCGTCGCATCGGCCATCGTGTATGCTTGCCCGCATCGTTCAAAGGGCAGCACAACATGAAGACACCGGCACACCCCAAGCCTGAAGTGCGATTCAGGATGCGTATCCAGCAGGCCGACACGATCGCGCTCGGCCCGGGCAAGGTCGCGCTGCTCGAAGCCGTGCACGAACACGGTTCGATTTCGGCGGCCGCGCGCAGCCTGAAGATGTCGTACCGGCGTGCGTGGCTGCTGATGGACGAACTGAACCGCTCGCTGAAATCGCCGGCGACGGTGTCCGAGCATGGCGGGCAGAGCGGCGGCGGCAGCGTGCTCACGCCGGTCGGCGAGGAGATCATCCGCCTCTATCGCGGGATCGAGGCGCGCGCCTACGCGGCGTGTGCCGACGAAATCGCCGCGCTCACGAAAATGGTGCGGCGCTGATGCGCGCGCTGCGCGAGCGCTTGCCCGGGGCCTGTTGATGCCGACGACGCGCTTGCACTGACCCGCTGAAGGGCAGAAGGAGCGCGTCGAAGCGAATCAGGTCTAGCCGTGCCGCAGGCAGAAGCGCGGCGTGCCGCCCGCGGCGGCATCCGGCGCCATGACGTCGCGCGCCTGTGCATCGATCCGCCCGATCAGTTCGACGAAGCTGGCGACGCTGGCCGTCCGCAGCGGGTAGTACGCGACGTGGTGGCGTTCGCAGATGCGCTTGAGCAGGTTCATCGAATCGTGGTCGATGCAGTCGACCGGAAACACGACCATGTGCGCGCCCGGTAGCGCGGCGGCCAGCAGGCCCTTGCGATCCTCGATACCGCCGTCATGCAGCGTCACGTCACCGCCCGCCGTTTCGACGATCCGCCTGATCGCACGGTTCGAGCCCGGGCGCCCGCCGACGTAGACCAGACGTGTGCCCCGCAGGATCGACAGCGGATCGGCCGCGTGTTCGGCGGGATCGTCCGCCGACGCCTGCACCGCCCGTTCGATCGCGCTTGCTTCGGCGCGCAGCGTCTTCACCATCGCCATCAGGTCGTCGAGCCGCGCGCGCATCGCGCGTGCGCTCGCCTGTTCCGCGGCGATCCGCTGCTCGGCCGCCTCGCGGCGGCTCGTGTGCAGCGCGAGTCGTTCATCGCGCGCGGCCAGTGCTTCGCGCAGTTCGTGGACTTCGTCGCGCAATGCGCTTTCAGCCGCCGGCGGCTGTGCATTCCGGCGCGCAACGAGCGCATCCCGCTCCTGCAGCGCCGCGTCGCGCTGCGCGCTCATCTCTTGCAGGCGCGCCTGCTGCCGGTCGATCTTCGCGTGCAGCGCCGCATTCTCCTCCTCCAGCACGACCAGCCGCCGGATATCGGCGCGATTGGCCGCGCCGACCAGGTGCGACAGCATGTGCAGGTCGCCGAACGCGGCCTGACGCACGGCCATCGTCGTGCGCGGATGCGTCATCAGCGCCCAGTAGGCAGGCGGGATGTCGCCGCTCTTGAGCGCCTCCTTCCAGCGCGCAAGAAGGTCATCGGCATCCTGTGCACTGTCGAATGCGCGGATCGCGCCGGCGTAACGCTCGTCGAGCGCCTTGTGCAATGCCCTGGCGCCGGCCGTGCCGTCGATCGCGAGCTCGACGGCGGCGTGATGGATGTCGAGGTCGGTCGCGTGCTGGCGGTCGAGGTCGGTGTATTTCGGCACGAGCCTGCGCAGCTCGTGCGTGGTCAGGCAGGTGCCGATGATCGAGCAGTGCAGGTTCGCGTCGAGCTCGGACAGGCGCGTGCGGCGCTTCAGCTCGGTCAGTTGCGCGCGCGACGGCGCGCAGCATGCGTCGACCCGCGTGCCGGTTGCCGCGGGCGGATTACCGCCGGGCGACGAGAGATCCGCCGTGCGGGCAAGGCGAAAGGGCGGAGCGTGCATGTTGACCTCTGTCCGGCATGGTCGGGCCGGAGACGGATGCGCGAAAGATTCGCGAAATATACCACGGAATATAACGAACGAAATTCGGGGGAAATCACCGGGTAATGCGGCGTGGTGCGGCGTGGTGCGGCGTGGTGCGGTCAGCAGAGCGCGGTCGGGCGGTCGGTGAGCGGCAGGGCGGCGGAGGGCGATGCCGGGGCGGACGGTGAAACGGGACGCGATGCCGGCGCGTGCCGCTCCATCACGTACTCGACGCACAGCCCGACGAACAGCACGTCGACACGCTCCAGCGCGGCAACCGCGTCGCGCATTGCGGCCGGGTCGTTGCTGAACGAATCGGAGAACACGTCGTCGCGTGTGCGTTCGAGGCGGCGCGCGTGGCCGATCGCCCGTTCGAGTTCGGGCAGGCGCGTGAAACGGGCGGTGCGTGCGTCGTCTTCGAGCGTGGACAGCAGTTCACGAAAGCCCATCGCGGACAGCGCATCGTCCTGCGCGTTTTCAGCGTGCGCAGTCGAGAACATCCGGATGAAGCGCACGACGCTGCCGCGCAGGCGTCGGAACGCGTCGACGACATCCGTGATCTGCTGCGCACGTGCGTCGCTCGACAGCGGCCTGAGCGCGCTGATCTTGTGCGCGAGCGGCTGTTCCCGTGCGGTGCGCTGCGGGGCGCGATCCGTCGGCGTGCGGGGCATGGCGAATCTCCGGAAGTGCTGGTTGCGATATATTCTACGGAATATATCGAGTGCGCGAAAAAAACGGCACCGTGCACGAGACA
>NZ_LDUL01000170.1:0-2561 GCF_001043615.1 Burkholderia sp. LK4 | reverse complement strand
AACGGCACGTCGACGTCGAACAAGATCGTCTGGCACGCGACGGTCGCGCCCGGCGACATCGTGCTGGTCGACCGCAACTGCCACAAGTCGATCCTGCACGCGATCACGATGACGGGCGCGATTCCGGTGTTCCTGACGCCGACGCGCAACCACTTCGGCATCATCGGGCCGATCCCGCGCGACGAGTTCAAGCCGGAGAACATCCGCAAGAAGATCGAGGCGAACCCGTTCGCGCGCGAGGCGATGCGCCAGAACCCGGACATGAAGCCGCGCATCCTGACGATCACGCAGAGCACGTACGACGGCGTCGTCTACAACGTCGAGATGATCAAGGACCTGCTGGGCGACCTGCTCGACACGCTGCACTTCGACGAAGCGTGGCTGCCGCACGCGACGTTCCACGATTTCTACCGCGACATGCACGCGATCGGCGACGGCCGTCCGCGCACCGGCGCGCTCGTGTTCGCGACGCACTCGACGCACAAGCTGCTCGCGGGCATCTCGCAGGCGTCGCAGATCGTCGTGCAGGATTCGGAGAACCGCACGTTCGACAAGCACCGCTTCAACGAGGCGTACCTGATGCACACGTCGACGAGCCCGCAGTACGCGATCATCGCGTCGTGCGACGTCGCGGCGGCGATGATGGAGCCGCCGGGCGGCACCGCGCTCGTCGAGGAATCGATCGCCGAGGCGATCGATTTCCGCCGCGCGATGCGCAAGGTCGATGCCGAATACGGCGACGACTGGTTCTTCAGCGTGTGGGGCCCGGACGAACTGTCGGCAGAAGGCATCGGCTCGCGCGACGACTGGATGCTGAAGCCGAACGATCACTGGCACGGCTTCGGCCCGCTGGCGGAAGGCTTCAACATGCTCGACCCGATCAAGGCGACGATCATCACGCCGGGGCTCGACGTCGACGGCGAGTTCGGCGAGACGGGCATCCCCGCCGCGATCGTCACGAAGTACCTGGCCGAGCACGGGATCATCGTCGAGAAGACCGGCCTGTACTCGTTCTTCATCATGTTCACGATCGGCATCACGAAGGGCCGCTGGAACTCGATGGTGACCGAGCTGCAGCAGTTCAAGGACGACTACGACAACAACCAGCCGCTGTGGCGCGTGCTGCCGGAATTCGTCGCGCAGCATCCGCGCTACGAGCGTGTCGGCCTGCGCGACCTGTGCACGCAGATCCACGACGTGTACCGCGCGAACGACATCGCCCGCCTGACGACCGAGATGTACCTGTCGGACATGGAGCCGGCGATGAAGCCGTCGGACGCGTTCGCGAAGCTTGCGCACCGCAAGATCGACCGCGTGCCGCTCGACGAGCTCGAAGGCCGCGTGACGAGCATCCTGCTCACGCCGTACCCGCCGGGCATTCCGCTGCTGATTCCGGGCGAGCGCTTCAACAAGACGATCGTGAACTACCTGCGGTTCGCGCGCGACTTCAACGAACGTTTCCCGGGTTTCCACACCGACATCCACGGCCTCGTCGCGGAAGAGGTGAACGGCCGCGTCGAGTACTTCGTCGACTGCGTGCGCGACTGATGGCGACGCATGGACGAATCCAGGCGATGCGTGCGGCGGTGGCCGCGCTCGTCGTCTGGGCGGCAGGCGTGTCGGGGCTGGCGGGCATGGGTGTCGCGCACGCGGAAGTCGCGGCGGCCGACCCGATCGACGTCGCGATGCGGCAATGCCTCGCGCGGCGCGACCGGTCTTCGCCGGCCGGCCAGATCCAGTGCATGGGCGAAGCGCAGCAGCAGTGGCAGGCCGTGATGGACGGCGCATACCAGCGCCTGTTGAAGGATGCGCCGGCCGACGCGAAGCGCGGCTGGCAGGACAGCCAGCGCCGCTGGCTCACGTGGCGCAAGGATGAAGTGCATCTGCTGAAGGCCGTGTACGACACCACGCGCGGCACCTCGTACGCGATGTCGAGTGCCGACCTGCAACTGCAGCCGGTGCGCGATCGCGCGCTGGCGCTGCGCGGCGCGGCCGATCGTTATGCCCCGGCGCCCGCCGCCGTGCCGGTGGCGGCCACGAGCGGCGCGCAGGGGGGCACGAGCGCGGCCCAGGGCGGCGCCCGGCCGAACGGCAAGCCGGCGAACGCGCCGCGCGATCCGGCCGTGCGCCGCGTGCGCCCGTGCGAACAGGACGCCGCGTGCGAGCACGCGCTGTTCGACCTGAACCGCTATTACCAGAAGCTGCGCCGCAAGATGCCCGCGCATTCGGCCGCGACGCTTGTACGCGCGCAGCGCGCGTGGGTCGGGTTCCGCGATGCGACGGCGCCGCTCGTCGGCGAGGACGGCCGCGTCGACCTGATCGGCGCGCGCATCGCGACGATGAAACGGCTGTCGGAGACGGCGGGCAATAGATAACGGCGCAGTTCGGACTACAGATCGGCAGATCAGGCGGTAACCGGAGTTGAGGAACGCGCCGTGAATGTCGGCACGGCGCGCGAAACGAATGCGTCAACGATTGCTATCTCGCGCGGATCCTCGAATGGGATTCCGGTGCTCCAGCCTCAAACGCGACTGGTCTGTAACGTTTCATGCGAAAGCCCC
>NZ_LDUL01000017.1:0-88442 GCF_001043615.1 Burkholderia sp. LK4 | reverse complement strand
GCCCAGAAGCCTTCGTAATCGCGCTCGGCCTCGGCGACGAGCGCCCGATAGGCCGGCATGCCGGAAATGGTCGCCGCCTGCTCGAGCGCCGCGGGCGGCGCAAACTGGCGGGTTTCGTGAAGAACCGATTCAATCGTGGACAAGCGTGTCTCCATACGTTCTTGGGATGCAGGGCTGCTGTTTGGGAAAACGCAACATGCGTGCCAGCGTCAACGATCGATGCGCGCATTCGGCGAAAGTCGCGGCGCGCCGTGCGCGTTGCGAGCGATCCGGTCGAACGGGCGACGGGGTGGATACCGTCAAGCCGAAGCCGGCCGTTCATAAATGCAGCACATCGTGTTGCAGTCCTCAACAGGTGACGCGCGCCGGGGAAGGTGATCGGCCGCTCGTTCCGGAGCGCGGTGGGGCGACCTGGCGGCGTCAGGCGATCAGCGACCGAAGCGCCGGTGCGTGCCCGAACTGTCTGATCCGTTCGAGCGCCGACACTTCGATCTGGCGAACGCGTTCGGCGGACAGGTTCAGTTGCCGGCCGATCTCGCGCAGCGAATACTCGCTTTCGACGTCGATGCCGTACCTCAAGCGAAGAATCCACGCTTCGCGTGCCGGCAGGCGGTCGATCAGCGCCGCAACCGCCGCGCGAAGCTGGCGGGCGCTCGCGGATTCTTCCGGGGTCGGCGCGGCGTGGTCGATCGCGACGTCGCACAACGTGAGGTCGTGATCGGGCGAAACGGGCAGGTCCGCGGAGATGGGCTCGCGCACGATATCCATCAGGTCCCGCACCTTGTCGACCGGGATCCGCATCTGCGCCGAGAGCGTCGGGGCGCCGGCAACCTCGCCGGTTCGTTGCGCATGCGTTCGCGCGAGGCGCGACAGCTTGTTGATCGCGTCGACCGTATGCGCGGGCACGCGGATCGTGCGGCCCTGATCGGCGATCGCGTGCGTGATGGCCTGCCGGACCCACCAGGTCGCATACGTCGCGAATTTGAAGCCGCGCCGGTGATCGTAGCGATCGACGGCCTTCATCAGGCCGAGATTGCCCTCCTGGATCAGGTCGAGAAACTGCAGGCCGCGATCGGGATAGCGCTTGGCGATCGACACGACGAGCCGCAGATTGCTCTGGAACAGCTTCGTTCTTGCAGGCTGCATCGCGCGCTCGATACGCGACAGTCGCGCGTCGATCGCGATCGCGATGTCGAGCGGCAGGCTCGACTCGCGGGCGAGGCCGGCGAGCGCGGTGCGTGCTTCGATCAGCGCCGGCGCGCGGCGGGTGAGGGCGGCGGCACGGTCGGCATGCGCGGCGATGCAGTCGGTCATCCATGCGCGCACGTCGTCGCATGGCATGAAGAGGTCACGGCGCGGCGAATCGGTGCGGATGCCCGATTCGGCCAGGATGTCGACGATGCGCTTCTCGAACTTGCGTGCTTGCGTCGCACGGTCTCGAATCGCGTGGCCGATGCGTTCGATCGCGCGTGCGGTGAAGCGGATCCTGCCGGTCGACGCGACGGCCTCGCGAAGCAGCGCCCGGTAACCGGCCGACGCGAAACCGCCGGTGCGCAATGCATGCTGCATCCCGGCGGCCAGTGCGCCGGCGCGGTCGAGCGATGCGACGACGCTGTCGCGCCATGCGGGGCTGTCAGGCGCGCGGTCCGTGTCGTCGTCCCCCTCCGGTGGTGCCACGGTCGAATCAGGCGCCGTTGCATTGGCGGGCGATTCCCCTGGTAAAGTCGCGCGCGCTTCATCGAGCGATTCGGCGTCGCCGACGAACCCCGTCACGTAGACCGATGCCGCCACCTTGCCGGCGCGGATGTCGCCGGCGATCGACGCGACGGCGTCGAGCGCAGCCGGGTCGCGGCTCAATGCGTCGATGCACGCCGCGCGCCCGCTCTCCAGATGAAGCGCGAGCGCGATCTCTTCTTCGCGGTCGAGCAGCGGTGTCGCGCTCATTTCGCGCAGGTAGATGCGCACGGGATCGCTCGTGCGGGCCGCGAGCAGATCGGCGGTCGCGAGCGGGGCCGACGCGTCGGCGAGCGGCGACGTCGTGTCCGCCGCTCGCGCGAAATGACGATCGAGCGTCCATGCGCTTCGCGAGTCGACGTGCTCGCGAACCTCGATCCCCCATTCGCCGAGCATCGACGCGGCGGCGTCGAAATCCGTGCCGTCTGCCGCATCGTCGGGCAACGCGTCGACGATTTCACCGCGCGTCACGTAGCCGCGCCCGATGCCCAGCGCGACCAGCGCATTCAAACGGTCGGTGCGCTCCGCGTTCGTGCCGCCGCGCGGCACGCCGTCGTGTTCGCGCCCGCGCCCGGGATCAAGCAAGCTTTGCATAGACGTTGCACCAGCCTTCGGCGGCAACCGCCTTGCCGCCGAACATCGGGCACGTGCCGGAGGATTCGCCGGCGCCGACCTTGTAGAAGCGGCAGTTCGAGCACGTCTGGCCGGCCTGGTACTTCGGGAACTTGCCTGCATCGACGGTCGTCGCCTTCGCGCGGTAGCCGAGCGTCTTCGCGGCTGCGTCGTTTTCGTCGACGAGCGGCGCTGCCGCGAATGCGCCGGTTCCGGCTGCGAGTGCGGCACACAGGCCGGCGGTCTGAACGATGAAGGTTCTGCGAGTGCGGGAGATCATGTGGTTTTCCTGAATAAAAAAGTACGGCCCCGCGCGCCGGGATTGCTTCCCGGCGCGGCGGTCGATCGTAGCGGAGGGAGAAAGGCGTTATTTGCGCGGGCCGGCGACGAGCGGCGCCTTCGACGAGGTGGCGACATCGGCGGTCAGCTTGCTCTTCGACGCGTCATAACCGTTCGAATAGAGCAGGAACGCCATCAGGTCCTCGTATTCCTGTGCCGTCATCTTGCCGGGGCGATCGGCCGGCATGTTGTTCGACATGTACTGGAAGATGCCGCCGACCGTGATGTGCGACTTGCCCTCGGGCGCGAAGGATTCCCCGCTCAGCGCGGGAGCGGTATTGCCTTCGAGCTGGTCGCCGTGGCATTTCGCGCAGGCATCGATATAGAGCTTCTTGCCGTGCTGTGCCTGCGCATTGTCGAACGACGGCACGCCGCTGTCGTCACTCGCCGACACCTTGATGAAGCCGCCCGTCGCGGATGTTCCGCCGGCGAGCAGCACGCCGGTGCGCGAATGCCCGGCCGACGCGACCGCGCCGTCGAGGAAGCGGCCGCGCGACGGCGTATTGGCCGCTTGAGCGATGTTTTCCGGCAGGTTCCAGCCGCGTGTGAGCGCGGCGATCCGGCCGTTGGCATTCAGCCGCGACAACGCCGCGTCGATGCGCTGCCGCAGCGCGTCCCGATCGGGGCCGAACGCGAACGCGAGCTGCCAGTCCGAGTACGGCGACGCCGTGGCCGCGATCCGGAACGGCTGGCCGGGATGCGCACGCCGGTACGCCACGACACTCGGATACCAGACGATCGCGCGCTGGGCGCGGCCGGTCGCGAGCGCGTCGATGGTCTTCTCGGACGTGTTCTCGAGATCGAAGCGGGCATTCGTCGCCTGTGCCGCGATCAGTTGCGACGGGCTCGAGTACGTGGCCGCGATCGTTTCCTTGCCGGTGGACGATGCATGCGCGTCGCGCAGCGTCACGCTGACGTAGCTGGAGCGCAGATACCCCTGCGAGAAACTCATCCGGGCATTCGATGCATCGGCGATCGCCGAGCGCGGGAAGCCGGCGATCATGTCGCAGTCGCGTTCGAGCGATTGCTTCAGTTCGGCGGCGGAGATGCCGTCGTCGCCGCCGTCGTCGTCCACGCCGCGCCGGTTGAACGAGGCGGCGATGCCGGCGGTGCGCAGCACTTCACGCGCGACCGACATGTCGAGGGCGGCGGTCGGGCTGCCGGGCAGCGTGCAGACGCGCACGCCGCCGGCCGCGGCGGACATCGGGGTCAGCGCCACGCCCGCGGCGAGCAGACTGGCGAGGGTCAGGGGAGCGAGTCGAGTCTTCATGGTCGTGCATTCCGGTTGAAACAGTGGGGGCGTCGCGCCCGGATCGGGCGCATGCCGGGCGCGACGCGCGTTCAGTCGAGCGCGAATACGTAGAGCGTGCCGCCGCGCGGAACGTCTTTCGCGACGTCGGCCATCGGGCCGCCCCAGATCGGGTTCGCGCCGCCGTATCCGGCGAGCACCGCGACATATTCCTTGCCGTCGACCTCGTACACCGACGGCTGCGCGATGATGCCGCTCGCGAGCTGCGGGCTTTCCCACAGCACCTTGCCGGTCGCCGTGTCGAAGGCATACAGGTGGCCGTCGAGCGAGCCGCTGAACGCAAGACCGCTCGCGGTGGTCGCGACGCCGCCGTTCCACGGCTTCTTCGACCAGTGGCCCCACAGTTTCTTGCCGGTGTTCACGTCGATGGCCTGCAGTTCGCCGTAACCCTGGCTGCCCGGTTCAGGCTTGATCTCGAAGCCTTCGCCGAGATACGGCAGGCCTTCCATGTAGCTGACCGACTTGCCGGACAGGCTCATGCACGCGTGAAGGGAAGGGACGACCGCGATGTGGCGCGCGGGGTCGTAGGACACCGACCACCAGTTCTTGCCGCCGAGGAAGCTCGGGCACGTGTCGATCGTCGTGCCGGCCTTCGGGAACTTCGACGGGTCCGCGATGGGCTTGCCGTCGGCCGTGTAGCCGGTGACCGACGTTGCCGTGACGAACGGCTCCGCGTAGATCAGCTTGCCGGTCGTGCGATCGATCGCATGGAAGAAGCCGTTGCGGTCGGCGTGGATGATCGCATCGTAGTCCTTGCCTTTGTACTTGATGTCCGCGAGGATCGGCGTGTTGACGCCGTCGTAGTCCCACGTGTCGTTGCTCGTGTACTGGTAGTGCCACTTCAGGTTGCCGTTCTTCGGATCGAGCGCGAGCAGCGAGTCGGAATACAGGTTGTCGCCGGGACGCAGCGCCGCGAGCCACGGGCCGGGGTTGCCGACGCCCCAGTACAGCGTGCGGCTTGCCGCATCGTACGTGCCCGTCAGCCAGGCGGCGCCGCCGCCGTGTGCCTGCATCCCGTCGGGCCAGGTGTCCGCGCCTTTTTCGCCGGGGCTCGGGATCGTGTAGCGCTTCCAGACCAGCGAGCCGTCTTCGGGGCTCAGCGCGGCGATGTACCCGCGAATCCCGTATTCGCCGCCGGAGGTGCCGACGATGATCGAGCCGTCCAGCGCGAGCGGCGCGAGCGAGAACGCATAACCGAGGCCCGGCTCGAACATCTGCTTCTTCCAGACGAGATTGCCCGTCTGCGCATCGAGCGCCACGACCTCGCCGCTCAGCATCGCGACGTAGACGTTCTTGCCGTACAGCGCAACGCCACGGTTGACGACGTCGCAGCATGCGGTCTTGAACGATGCCGCGCCAAGCTTCGGTTCGTATTTCCACAGCTGCTTGCCGCTCTTCGCATCGAATGCGTAGACGTTGTCCTTCGGTGTGGTCACGAACAGGTAGTTGCCGTTGATGATCGGCGTGGCTTCGAAGCCCTGCTTCAGCTCGGCGGGGAACTTGTAGGCCCACACCTGCTTGAGTTCCTTCGCGTTCGACGCGTCGATCTGCTTGAGCGGCGAATGCGACTGGCCGTCGTAGGTGCGGTAGTAGGTCAGCCAGCCCGGATCGGTGTGCGCGTCGGTCAGCCGCTGGTAGGTCACGGCCGGGTAGTCCGCGGCCGCTTCGACGAGGCCGGGGTTCAGCGCGACGGCCGCTGCCGCCGCGATGCCGATCGTCGCCAGCCGGCTCGCTGAAGCCGAGAGTTTCTTCATGGTTGTCTCCTGAGTCATTGTGGTCGCACCGCCGCGAACGGTTCGTCGCGCCGGCACGGTGGGGATTCCGGGCCGAGTGCGCTGCCGTTCACGCAAGTCGCATGCCATCGCGGCGCGAAGCCGGTGTGACGCGGCACACGGGCGCATCGTGCGTCGTGCGGCGTCGGTGTGCGTCGCGCGCACGTGGCAACGAAGGTGTTGCATTCAGGTACACCTCCGCGCGCGCAGTGTTGCCAAACATGACAGGTGGCGCGGCATCCGTGACAGGTGGAGCGCCGCCCGCGCCGGTGTCACGCACGCCGTGCGCGGCGACGCGCGCGGGCGTCGCGCCGATGCGGCTGGCACGGTTCTCGCACGCTGCTTCGCGACAACAGCACGCCGCGCGGTGCGGGGCACACCACGGCGGAATACAAGCATGGAGACGAATGAAATGATCAGGAGGCCAAAGGCAGCCGGAAAGGGCGGCGCGATGCGACGCGAGCGTCGCGCGCGGCACGGTGGCGCGATGCGTGGCGCGCTTCTCGGGCCGGCCCTCGGCGCCATCGCGCTGTTCGGCCTGTCGGCGGGCAGCGCGCGTGCGCAGCAGCCTGCGGACGGCACGGCCGCGACGGGCGGTGCGGTGCCGCCGGCTGCCGTCGCGGTCGCTCCGCAAGCGTCGCAAGCGCCGGCCGTCACATTGCCGACGGTGGTGGTGGTCGGCACGACGCCGCTGCTCGGGATCGGTACGCCGCTGCAGAAGGTGCCGGCGAACGTGCAGACGGTACGCGCGGCGGAACTCGACGCCCAGCACCGTGCGACGCTTGCCGACTTCTTCGCCGCGAACCTGCAGAGCGTGACGATCTCGGAGGCGCAGGGCAATCCGTACCAGACGGACGTCAACTATCGCGGCTTCACCGCATCGCCGCTGCTCGGTACGCCGCAGGGGCTGTCGGTGTTCGTCGACGGCGTGCGCGTGAACGAACCGTTCGGCGACGTCGTGAACTGGGACATCCTGCCGACGCAGGCAATCGACCGGATGCAATTGATCCCGGGCTCCAACCCGGTATACGGACGCAATACGCTCGGCGGCGCACTGGCGATCACGACGAAGAACGGCAAGTCGAACCCGGGCGGCGAAGCGGAGGTGTCGGGCGGCTCGTGGGGCCGCAAGACGGCCGCAATCGAGCAGGGCGGAACGATCGGCTCGAACCTCGACTACTACGCGACGGCGAACGTCGCGAACGACGGCGGCTGGGCCGACCACAATGCGAGCCGCGTGCGGCAGGCGTTCGGCAAGCTGCGCTACACGGATTCGGACACGACGCTGTCGATTTCCGCGGGCGGCGCCGACAACGCGCTGTACGGCACCCAGACGATCCCGCGCTCGTTCCTCGACAACCGGAAGCAGGCGTACACCTATCCCGACCTGAATCGCAACAGCGCCGGCTACCTGACGCTGTCGGGCGATCACTTCTTCGGCGAGCTCGTCGAGCTGAGCGGCAATGCGTATTATCGGCACCTGCGCAACACCAACATCAGCAGCAACAACAATACCGATTACGGATCGGTCGGCGACGACGGCACGGTCGACACGGTGCAGGGCACCAATGCGCAGTCGACGATCGTGACCGACAGCTACGGCG
This sequence comes from Burkholderia sp. LK4, assembly GCF_001043615.1. NCBI lineage: Bacteria > Pseudomonadati > Pseudomonadota > Betaproteobacteria > Burkholderiales > Burkholderiaceae > Burkholderia > Burkholderia sp. LK4. Next base: position 81,072 of record NZ_LDUL01000017.1, on the reverse strand, counting down.
GCAGCCTGCAGCTCACGCTGCTCGGCAAGCTCGGCGGGATGGCGAACCAGCTGATCGCGGGCGTGGCGGCCGATGTCGCGAACTCGAGCTACGTCGCGTCGTCGCAGGACGCGTATTTCACCGACACGCGCGCGGCGATCGGCGTCGGTGATTTCGAGCCGCAGACCCGCGCGAAGACGCGCAACGCGAACCTCGGCGTGTACCTGAGCGATGCACTGTCGCTGACGCCGCACTGGACGCTGACGGTGTCGGGCCGCTACGACTGGTCGAAGGCGCAGATCGGCGACGAGAGCGGCGTGCAGCCGCTGCTCGACGGCAACCATGTGTTCTCCCGGTTCAACCCGGCAGTCGGGCTCAACTGGAACCCGGTCGCGGGCTTCACCGCCTATGCGACGTACAACGAAGGGATGCGCTCGCCGACCGCGATCGAACTCGCATGCGCGGACCCGGCCGCGCCGTGTTCGCTGCCGAACGACTTCATCGCGGACCCGGCGCTCAAGCCGGTGATCTCGAAGACGTTCGAAGCCGGCATGCGCGGCCGCATCGGCGCCGCGACGACCTGGAGCGCCGCCGCCTACCGCACGACGCTGACCGACGACATCCAGTTCATCAGCAGCCCGGCAAGCGCGCAGGGTTATTTCCGCAACGTCGGCGATACGCGGCGGCAAGGCATCGAACTCGCGGGCCGCACGCGGTTCGGCCCGCTCGGTGTCGGGCTTTCGTACAGCTATGTCGATGCGACCTACCGGTCGTCGTGGACCGAGCACAGCCCGGCGAATTCGGCGGCCGACGCGAACGGCAACGTGGCCGTCAAGCAAGGCGACCATATTCCCGGTATTCCCGCACACACGGTGAAACTCCGGCTCGATTACGCGGCGACGCCCAGGTGGGATATCGGCGCGAACGTCACGTGGCGCAGCGGCGTGTATGCGCGCGGCGACGAGAACAACCAGGACGTGAACGGCAGGATCGCGGGCTACGTGCTCGTCGATCTCGACATGCGCTACCGGATCACGAAGCGCTTCGAAGTCTTCGCGAGCGTGACGAACCTGTTCGACAAGCGCTATGCGAGCTTCGGCGTGCTGGGCCAGAACTTCTTCAACGGGCCGAATCACACGTTCGACGGTGCGAATCCGGTCAACGAACAGTTCGTCGGGCCGGGTGCGCCGCGCGGTGCGTGGGTCGGCGTGCGTTACGCGTGGGATTGAGCGTTGCCGGGCTGCGTGCGTTGCCGCGTCGCAGCCTGAGCGGCGCTCAGGATGTGCGCGACGGGCCCGGTCGGGCGAGCGGTGCCGCCGCGAACATCGCGGCCACGGCGCGGGCGATGCTGCGTGCCAATGCCGGGTCGCTTGCGAGGTGCCCGGCGCTCACGTGTTCGATCGCGGCCGCGGGCACGGCACGCGCGAGGCGGGCGACGTTGGCGGCCGGGCAGACGGGATCGTGCATCCCGTGCGCGGCGAACAGCGGCACGCCCGCCTGCGCCGCCCGGCGCGCGAGCGCGAGCACGCGGCGCTCGCCGAGCCAGCAGTCGCGCCGCAGGTAATGCGCCTGGATCCGGTACTTGTCGATCAGCCGGGCGACGGTCTTGTGCGAGCGGATCGCATCCGCGGGTGAGCGGCGCGGGTTCGGCGATGCGAGGATGGCGTTCTCGTATGCGTGCCACGCAAGCGCCACCGCCCGCTGCCGGGCCGCGCCCGCGCCGGGTTGCAGCCGCCGCGCGCAGCACGACAGCAGGCGATCCGGCCGGCTGCAGCCGGCCGCCGCGTACAGGCGTCGCCATTCGCGGGGCGCGCGCGTTCGCGACGTCGTGAACAACCGGCGGACTTCGCGTCGCGACGTCAGGAACAGCCCGCGCAGCACGACGCCGGTGATCCGTGCGGGATGTGTGCCCGCGTATGCAAGTGCGAGCGCCGCGCCCCACGAGCCGCCGACGACGCCCCAGCGCGCGATGCCGAGCTGCGCGCGCACCGCTTCGAGATCGTCGATCAACCGCGCGGTGTCGTTGTGGCGTGTGCCGCCGCGCGGTGCCGACGCGCCCGCGCCGCGCTGGTCGACGAGCACGACGCGCACCCGCGTCAGGTCGAACAGCCGCAGGATGCCGGCCTGGCTGCCGCTGCCGGGCCCGCCGTGCAGCACGACGACCGGATGGCCGTGCGCCGCGCCGGCGACGGAGAACGCGATCGATTGCGCGTCGCGGTGCAAGCGTCCGCGAACGGGCGCGGCGAGCGCGGTCGGTGAGGCCGGCGACGCGGGTCGGGATCGGGATAGGGGGCGAATCGGGGCAGGCATCGTGTCGAATCGGTTCGGGGAATCGGGGCAATCGTCATGCGGCCGCGAGAGAGCCGAAGCGACCACTGTAATTGATCCATGACAAAGCCAGAAACGCGCCAGCCGCAAAGATCGGGATTCGCACGGGTAGTCACGTGTCGGGCAGACGCGGTATCACGAAGACCGGCCCGTGCGGTGACTCGACACGCCCGGCGGAACCGGATCGTGTCTTACATCCTGCTTTCGACTGAAGCCGTGCCGCTCGCGTGGCCCGATGCTTGCTTGCAATGACGGCAAAGAGTCCGGCAACTGACCGGAAGATCCCCGGAGGAGACAATGCGCGATGACGTAGAGCAAGCGGCCGGATCGCGGGCCGCGCATCCCGCCGGCTGGCCCGCGCCGTCGATCCAGAAAGCCCATGAGCGGTCCGAGACGTTCGGCCTGCAGGTCTCGGCGCGCCCCGACTACGACGTGCTGTCGAGCGCGGCGCTGGTGCTCAAGCGCGAGCAGAGCCGCGTGCTGTGCGCGCACGCGATGCCGGTGATGGAGACGCTGCACGAGCAGATCGTCAACACGCAGAGCATGATCGTGCTGACCGATGCGCAGGGGTTGATCCTGCATTCGATCGGCGACGACGATTTCCTGCGCCGCGCGGAGAAGGTCGCGCTGCGCCCGGGCGCGAACTGGGCGGAGGACCGGCAGGGCACCAACGCGATCGGTACGGCGCTCGCCGAGCTGTGCCCGATGGTCGTTCACGGCGACCAGCACTTCCTCGCAGCGAACCGCTTCCTCACCTGTTCGAGCGTGCCGATCCTCGATCCGTACGGCGACGCGATCGGCGTGCTCGACGTGACCGGCGACCACCGCAGCTATCACCAGCACACGATGGCGCTCGCGAAGATGTCGGTGCAGATGATCGAGAATCACCTGTTTACGACGACCTTTCAGGAGACGTTGCAGGTGTCGTTCCATGGCCGCCCCGAATTCCTCGGCACGCTGATGGAGGGGATCGTCGCCTTCACCGCCGACGGCCGTTTCCTGTCGGCCAATCGCAGTGCGCAGTTCCAGCTCGGCATGCCGCTCGCCGCGCTGCGCGCGCATACGCTGTCGTCGCTGTTCGACGTCACGAGCGCGCAGTTGATCGACCGCATGCGCGCAAGCACCGACCGGCACCTGATGCTGAACCTCTGCAACGGTGCGGTGGTCTGCGCGCGCGTGCATTTCCGGCGCGCGACGCTCGCCGAAGGCAGCCGGCCGACGGACGTTCACGATGCGGGTGCGCCGGCCGCGCGCGCGAACGCCGTGCCCGCGCCGGCGGCCGGCACGTCGGCCGGCCTGTCGCGGCTCAACTACCTCGATACCGGCGATCCGCAGGTTGCAAGCGTGATCGCGAAGGTGCGCAAGGTGATCGGCAAGGACATCCCGATCCTGATCACCGGCGAGACCGGTACCGGCAAGGAACTGCTCGCGCAGGCGATCCACAACGACTCGCCGCGGCGCGATGCGCCGTTCGTCGCGGTCAACTGCGCATCGATTCCGGAGACGCTGATCGAGTCCGAGCTGTTCGGCTACGAAGAGGGCGCATTCACCGGCGCGCGCCGCAAGGGCTCGATCGGCAAGCTGCTGCAGGCGAACGGCGGCACGCTGTTTCTCGACGAGATCGGCGACATGCCGTATCCGCTGCAGGTGCGGCTGCTTCGCGTGCTGCAGGAGCGCCTCGTCAACCCGCTCGGCTCGACGAAGACGATCGCCGTGGACATCGCGATCATCTGCGCGACGCACCGCGACTTGCGCGACATGATTGCGCAGAACCGCTTTCGCGAGGATCTGTACTACCGGCTGAACGGCCTCGTGGTGCGCCTGCCGCCGCTGCGCGACCGCACGGATCTCGCGGTGGTCGTGCAGAAGATGCTGCAACGGGAAGCCTATGCGGGCCCGGGCCGGCCGCCGCTGTCCGTGGCGCCGGACGTGATGGCGCTGTTCGTGCGCTGCGCGTGGCCCGGCAACTTCCGCCAGCTCGGCAACCTGCTGCGCACGGCGGCGGCGATGGTCGACGACGACGGCGAGATCCGGCGCGAGCACCTGCCGGACGATTTCTTCGACGACCTGCGCCGCGACGATACCCGGGCCGAGCCGGCCGCGCACGATCCGTCCGCCGCGGGGTGGCCCGCGGACGCGCTCCCGGCGGGCGATGCGCGGTTGCAGGATGTCGCCGCGTCCGCGATTGCGGCTGCGCTCGCGCGCCATGGCGGCAACGTGTCCGCGGCGGCGCGCGCGCTCGGCGTGTCGCGCAACACGATCTACCGGAAGATGCCGGCCGCCGACCCGCAGCGCCAGCCGTCCGACGAAAGCTGACGCGCGCCACGGGTTCACGGCCGCGCGGCCTGTCACAGCCGGTGTGTCAAGTTGCAACACCGGTGTTCAACGATTCAACACCTGTCACCGCCCACGCGCATCGTGCGGCCGTGGCGCCGAACCGCATTCGTGCCAATCGCGTAGGCAAATCGTAAGGATTCCGTCCCGATGCCCGGGCGACCGCTGCGTATCGCTGTCGGGCCGTCGAAGTGCGGCCTCGGCACGCTCCTTGCTGAATAGGAACCGACCGCTCGATTGCCGCGGTTGTCCGACTCACCGACGCAACTCATCAACTCAATCAGGAGACACATCATGCAGTGGACCCCCCCGTCTTACACCGACCTGCGTTTCGGCTTCGAAATCACGATGTACATCGCCAACCGCTGATCGCCGAGCGTGCCGCCCGTCTTGCCGTGATCGGCGCGGGCGGCGTCGGGAGCTGACGCCCATGAAGATCAAGATACTCGGCTCGGGAGCCGGCGGCGGCCTGCCGCAATGGAACTGCAATTGCGCGAACTGTCGCCGCGCACGCAGCGGAAGCGGCCACGTGCTGCCTCGCACACAGTCGTCGATCGCGGTCAGCGACGACGGCATCGACTGGGTCCTCGTCAACGCGTCGCCCGACATCCTTTCCCAGTTGCGCGCGGATCCGGAGCTGCAGCCGGCACGCGCGATTCGCGACAGCGGCATCGCCGCCGTCGTGCTGTGCGACGCGCAGATCGATCACGTGACGGGCCTGCTGATGCTGCGCGAACGTTCGACGCCGCTGCCGCTCTACGCGAGCGCGCCGGTGCTCGACGACCTGTCGACCGGCTTGCCGCTCGTGCCGCTGCTCGGTCATTACTGCGGTGTCGCCGCGCACACGATCGTGCTCGGCGAGCCATTCACGGTGCCGGCGGCAAGCGGGGTCCGCTTCACCGCGATTCCCGTCGACAGCAAGGCGCCGCCTTATTCGCCGCGGCGTGCGTCGGCCGCGCCCGGCGACAACATCGCGCTGTCGATCGAGGATGTCGCGAGCGGCCGGCGCGCGTTCTATGCGCCGGGGCTCGCGGCCGTCACCGACGACGTGCGCGCGGCGATGGACGGCGCCGATCTCGTGCTGGTGGACGGCACGTTCTGGAGCGGCACCGAGATGATCGACCTCGGCCTGTCGGGCAAGCACGCGGCCGACATGGGGCATCTCGCGCAATGCGCGGAGCACGGGCGGCCCGGCATGATCGACTGGCTCGACACGCTGCCCGCGCACACGCGCAAGGTGCTCACGCACATCAACAACACGAATCCGATTCTCGATCCGCATTCCGTCGAGCACGCGCACCTGCGCGCGCATGGCATCGACGTCGCGCACGACGGCATGCAATTCCAGGTCTGACCATGAACGCACCGATTCCCGCTACGGCATTGCATCCGACGCCCTGGAGCGCGACCGAGTTCGAGGCGCGCCTGCGCGCGCTCGAATCGCGCTATCACATCCATCACCCGTTCAACCGCCGGCTCAACAGCGGTGCCTGTTCGCCCACGCAGATCCGCGGCTGGGTCGCGAACCGCTTCTACTACCAGATCAACATCCCGCTCAAGGATGCGGCGATCCTGTCGAACTGCCCCGACCGCGACACGCGGCGCCGCTGGATCCAGCGGCTGATCGACCACGACGGGCAGGGCGACAACGAAGGCGGCATCGAGGCATGGGTGCGCCTCGGCGAGGCATGCGGTCTGACGCGAGACGAACTGTGGTCGCTCGAACACGTGCTGCCCGGCGTGCGTTTCGCGGTGGACGCGTATGTGAATTTCGCGCGGCGCGCGCCATGGCAGGAAGCCGTGTGCTCGTCGCTGACCGAGATGTTCGCGCCGCAGATCCATCTCGACCGGCTCGCGGGCTGGCCGTCGCATTACCCGTGGATCGAGCCGGACGGGCTGCATTACTTCCGCAGCCGCGTGCCGCTTGCGCAGCGCGACGTCGAGCACGGGCTTGCGGTCACGCTGCAGCACTTCACGACGCCGGATGCGCAGCAGCGTGCGCTCGGCATCCTGCAATTCAAGCTCGACATCCTGTGGTCGATGCTCGACGCCGTCGAAAAGGCCTACCCGCTATGAACGCGATCGAAGCTGCCAGCGGCGTGCCGCTGCGCCCCTGCCTCAGGGGCATGTACCGCCTGCAATGGGAGGCGGCCCAGGATGCATACGTGCTCCTCTACCCGGAAGGAATGGTCAAACTGAACCCGAGTGCCGGCGAGATCCTCGCGCGTTGCGACGGCACGCGCGAGCTGGACGACATCATCGGCGAACTCGAGCGCCTGTTCAGCCAGTCGGACCTCGCGACCGACGTGTACCGTTTCCTCGATCATGCGCGACTGCGCGGCTGGCTCGACTGACATGGCCCCCGACACTTCCCGTCCGTCCGCGCCGCTGTGGCTGCTCGCGGAACTGACGTACCGATGCCCGCTGCACTGCGCGTTCTGCTACAACCCGGTCGATTTCGCGACGCACGGCGCGGAACTCGACACCGATGCGTGGCGCACGGTCATCAGCGATGCGCGCGCGCTCGGCGCCGCGCAGATCGGTTTCTCGGGCGGCGAGCCGCTGCAGCGCGACGACCTCGAGACGCTCGTCGCGCATGCGCGCGGGCTCGGCTTCTATACGAACCTGATCACGTCGGGCGTCGGGCTGAACGTCACGCGCATCGAGCGGCTCAAGGCGGCCGGGCTCGACCATATCCAGTTGTCGCTGCAGGATTCGACGCGCGAGCTGAACGATTTCCTGACGAGCACGCGCACGTTCGAGCTGAAGCGCGGCGTCGCGCGGCTGATCAAGGCGCACGGCTACCCGATGGTGCTCAACTGCGTGCTGCATCGCTACAACCTGCCGCACGTCGGACAGATCATCGAGATGGCGCTCGACCTCGGCGCCGATTACCTCGAGCTCGCGAACACGCAGTACTACGGCTGGGCGATGGTGAACCGCGACCAGCTGATGCCGACCGTCGAGCAGGTGCGCGAGGCGGAGGAAACGGTCAACCGCTATCGCAAGCTGATCGGCGAGCGTTGCAAGATCCTGTTCGTCGTGCCCGACTATTTCGAGCGTCGCCCGAAAGCGTGCATGAACGGCTGGGGTTCGGTGTTTCTCGGCGTCGCGCCGGACGGCACCGCGCTGCCGTGTCATGCCGCGCGGTCGCTGCCGGGGCTCGCGCTGCCGAACGTGCGCGACCGGTCGCTGAAGGAAATCTGGTACGACAGCGACGCATTCAACGCGTATCGCGGCGAGGACTGGATGCGCGAGCCTTGCCGCACGTGCGACGAGCGGCATGTCGATCACGGCGGCTGCCGGTGCCAGGCGTACCAGTTGGCCGGCGACCCGGCGCAGCCCGATCCGGTGTGCGAGAAGTCCGCGCATCACGGCCGGGTCGAGCAGGCCGTGCAATTCGCGCGGCGGCCCGCGCCGCGCGACGAACGACCGCTGGTGTTCCGCAGCAAGGAGAATTCGCTCGCGCAATGTGGGGCGGCCTGCGACTGCTGAAAAGGCAACGGCAACGGCGGCGGCGCGGCTAACAAGGCAAGGCAACGCGATGGAAGACGGATCGATAGATATGCACTCCTCTTCATGTCGGCGATGTGGCGCGCATGTACGAGGATGGGTGAACGCGGGAAGGCGGGGGCGATGAGCACCGCTGCCTTCGGCGCGCGGCAGGCGACCGGCGTGCGTGGTGCCGCTGGCGATCGGGCACGCCATCGCGGAATTTGCGTCGCGTCGGTTTTCGCAGTCGTATGCGCTCTGCATGCCGCCCTGTTCGTTCTGCTCGCACATCAGCAGATCGTACGACGCGAACCACTGCAACGGCAGGTGATGGTGGCGATGCTGATCGCGGCGGTGCCGGAGGCGTCGACGATGGCGGCTGCGAAGGCGAAGCCGGTTGCCGCGTCGCGCGCGGTGCAGGAGGCTAGGTCTGCGCCCCGATCATCTGCGGGCAGTGCGTTGCGGACGAACCGGCAGGTCGCGTCCGGCCGTCCCGTCCCGCCGGCGCATGATGCGCCCGTGCCGGCTCCGGCACGGCCAGATCCGTCCCCGCCGGCCGTGGCGCAACGCGATACGTCGCGCGGCGACGCGGCCGCACGGATGCCGACGCAGACGCAGACATCGACACCGACCCCGACTCAACCCGAATCCCGATCGTCTTCCGTATCTGCGCCGCCGCGCTTCGTCGCGCATCCCGACTGCGCGCTGGTCAAACCCGACTACCCGCCGCAGTCGCTGCGCCTGGGCGAGCACGGCACCGTGCTCGTCGAGCTGGAGACCGATGCGACGGGGCAGATCGTCGCCGCGCGTGTCGTGACCGGCAGCGGTTATCCGCGTCTCGACGCGGCGGCGCGTGAAGCCGTACTGGCGAGCCGCTGCGCGCCGCATGTGTTCGACGGCGCGCCGGTGCCGACGCGGGCACGCGCGCCGATCGCGTTCAACCTCGACGACTGACAGGACACGTCATCACGACAATCCATGGAATCGAGCACGTATGGACGCAGGGCGACCCGATGACGCGCGCGGTCGCGCTGTTGCTCGTCGCGATGTCGATCGCATCGTGGACGGTGATCGTGATCAAGGCGATCGAACGCGTCGGCATCCGTTGCCGCGCGGTGCGCGCGGAAGCGCGCTTTCGGGGCGCCGGCGGCGCGGCCGGCGCGATGCACACGCTCGGGGAGCAGGACAGTCCGTTCGTCGATCTCGTTCACGCGGTGTCGCGTTGCATGGACGATGCGATGCGGCACCTTCGCCGCACCGCATCGTGCCGGGGGCTTACTTCGCCGAACTCGCGCTGACCTTCGCGAAGTCCAGGCTGCCGAAGCCCGTATCGTCGTCCCAGCCGGCCTTCGCGGTATAGCCGTGGCTGCTATAACCGTTGTTGCCCGAGGTCACGTCGTGGAGTAGCGACGTATTGGTCGGGAAGTTCTGGTAGAACGCCGACGTCGGCAGGCCGAGGCTGTTGTTGTTCGCCGATTCGACCCGCGCCCAGCCGCCGACGAAGATCGGCGAGGCGAGGCTCGTGCCGCCGACGAGCTGGTTGGCCTGCCCGTTGATGACGATGTACGCGCCCGTCGATTGCGCGGCGTCGAACGCCACGTCGGGCACCACGCGTTTCGTCACCGTGCTGCCGAGCGCGGCCGTCTGCCAGCTCGGCGCGGTTTCGAACGCGCTCACGCCGCCGCCCGTCGCCCAGATCCGCACGGCGTTGTCGACCGGGTTGCCGTTGCTGTCGAGATCCGCGTACGCGACGCCTTCGTTCCACACGGTTTCGCCGGCCCACGTCGTGGTGCCGGTGGTCGAGAGCGTCGTGCCGCCGACCGCGACGACATACGGCGAACTCGCGGGCGACGACACGCTGTACTTGGACAGGTTGATCGTCGTCCTGACCGACGTGCCGTTGTACGTGCCGATGTAGCCGGGCGCGCCTTGCGGCGACGTCGACCATTGATAGACGCCCGCGTCGCCGGCCGAGACCGAGAAGACCTGGCCCTGCGCGACGGCCTGCTTGAACACCGCGTCGTCGGCGGCGAGCGAGCCGTCCGAGTTCGCGGCGGTTTCGTCGAGGCCGAGCGACACGTTGATGACGGTCGCCTTGTTGTCGGTCACGGCCTTGTTGTACGCCGCGGTCAGCGTCGCGTCGGTGAGGCCGCTGTCGTTGCTGTCGCCGTTCACCGCCGAGTAGAAGATCAGCTGCTTGACGCCGCCGGACGTGCCGATGATGTCCTGGCTGTCGAGATCCCATTCGCCCGGATCGCCGTCGTCGGCCAGCGTGCCCGATCCGCCCGCGACCACGGCCGTGTTGACGGTCGGCAGGCCGGCATTCTGCGTGAAGGTGTTCAGGTCGGCGATGGTCTGGGTCATGTCGCCCCAGGTGATGATGCCCACCGTGGTGTTGGTCGCGGCGGGCAGGCCGCTCGCATCGTAGATCTTCGCGAAATCGGTCGGCTGGTGGCCGACTTGTTGCGACGCGGCGGCCGCGTTCTTCGCGATCCTGTTCGGCTCGATGGCGGCGGCCGGCGCGAAGCGGTGGAGCAGGCGGTGCGGCACCGCGGCGTTCTGCAGGCCGAGCACCGCATCGACGACCGGGCCGAGCGACGCCGGGATCAACGCGGCCGAATCGTTCGCGAAGACCGGCTTGCCGCGATAGTTGAAGCGCTTGATGCTCGCGTGAAAGCCGTTTTGTGCGTTGGTCGCGTTGCCGTCGGCGGAGACCAGCGTGTTGTTTTCCGACACCGTGACGTTGCTGAAGCCGTTTGCCTTCAGGTGGGCCACGACGGCCGCGACCTGGTCGTCGGTCGGCGCGAAGCGCGCCTTGAACTGCGCGGGCGTCAGGTACTTGCGGTAGTTCGCGCTGCCCGGCTGGTTGACGTCGCGCAGGAACGCGTCGAGCTGGTCGGTGTTGCGGTTTTTCAGCACCACGGTGACGTGCAGCGGCTGGCTCAGTTCGAGCGGGGTGACGTGCGTGTCGGTGAGCGCCGGCGTGCCGATGCTGTTGAGCGAGTACGCAGGCTGGGCCTGCGTGGCGGCCGAAGCAGCCGCGGCGGGCGCATTCGACAGCAGGAAAGCGGCGGTGCGGGTCGGCACCCAGCTGGTGGCGGCCTGGGCGGGCAGCGGTGCCAGCGTGGCGGCTAGCGCGAGCGGCAGTGCGGCGAGGGCAAAGCGTTGCGAGCGTGTGCGATTGACGTGCTGAGTTCTCTGCATTGTGAGCTCCGAGATTTCGACGAAGAACCGGTGCAGCGCGCGACCCGGATCGCGGGTAGCGGCAGGGCGGCGCATGCAACCTGACGCAAGACCGGACCGACCGGCGTGATTCACGGCGACATGAGTTTTCCTCCCCTCCCACCATCAAGATCGGAGGCCGGCCCGGGTGTCGGATTCGCGTATCGCGAACGTCGATCCCGCGCACGGCCTGCTGTCGTGCCGGCTCGCGTCGCAGCAACGGCGCGCGTGCCGGCCATCTGTTTCCCTTCAATCTGCTGTTGCGGATGCTTCACTGCGTTATCACTTAATTAGGAATCCAATGTATGAAATCCGTATAAGCGGGCAATGCATTGTCGAGCGACGACGTGGTGTGCGTGTTTCGTGTGAGGTGCTGCGGGCGAGATCGAATGTCCCGGTCAGCCGGGAGAGATGTCGACATCGTCCTCTTCCGCCAGAAGCGGAACGGGATGACCGGTGAAGCGGGAGCTGTGTGTTGCGAGCGGGTGCTGCGGCTTACGAATCAGCTACTTGTCGTTTGAAACGTAATAAAAACGGAAGTGGATTGTCGGGCCGTTGATTCCCTGATGCGGATTCGATTTCCCGGCGATATTTCTTGCGGGGAAAGATAACAAGAAAGAAAACGACGAGTCAAACTTTTTTTGATTAGGTTTAAAAAGTTTAGATAATCGCTTCTCAGGGTGTTTTTTATAAACGGGAAACGATGATGTAAGTCGTTCGTCATCCTTGACGAATGAGGCATTGACGCAATGCAGGCGAAGCGCAGGCGTTGCCGAGAACCGGTGCGGCCGCCGTCCGCTGTCCGTTGTCATTTCGCGGCGGCGTTCCGAAGCCGGATCTCGAGATTTCCTTGTTGGCGTGTGGCGGGAGAGCACGCGTTCGGCGCAGCGCTCGATTCCCTTCGATTGAAGCCAGGCGGATCGCACGCCTGGTGTTGCACGGCATCTTCTTTTCCTTCTTGCCGGCTTTCCTGCTTCGCGCAGCGGCGGCGCGCAGGTCGCGCGCCATGTGCCGCGCATCACGGCCCGGCGATCATCCGTCGTCCGCCTTGGCCTGCAATCCCTTCAACCCCTGGATCACGACCAGCAGCGCGCGGCCGTGCTCGTCCGATCCGTCCCACGCGTCGACGATCGCATCGCGCAACAGGTCGTTGTATTGGCGGCGCGATGGCTCGGTATCGACGCCGTAGAAATTGCATAGCTTATTGAATGGCGCGCTGCGGCGCAGCCGATGCCCGTTCGACAGCCTCAGGCGCGATACGGTCGGCTGGCTGACCCCGGAGAGTCGCGCTATTTCGCTGGACGAGCGTGTATCTGCCAGCAGGCGGCGCAACAGGTCTTGTACGGGAAAATCTTGGTCCGGGGCTTCCATGCGATGCATTATACCTATACAGTTACGGCTGTTGAATGGGCTTGCTGTCACCAGCGAGGCTGTATCCCGAGAAAGTTGATGACACTGAAACACCTCCCACCCACGTTCTGCTGGACCAAGATCGGTACCGAGTCCGGCGAGGAACTGCCGACCGTCGTGCTCCGCAAGGAATGGGAGCGCCGGCTCGGGGGCGGGCGTTTTCTGTGGGGCATCAACCAGCCGCTCGGCAACAGCGCGCAGATCGCCGCGCATCGCACGGGCTCGCTGCTCGCGCTGTTCTCGCCGGTCGCGTCGCGCCCGCGCGCGGGCGAGCGCAAGGACGCGCTGTTGTGGAATGCGTGGATCGACGCGAGCGGGCAGGTGCGGCCGTTGCCGCCGCATACCTTCATCGCGAGCCGCTCGACCTTGCCGTCGGGCCGGCGCCGCGAACAGCACTACGCGCTCGTCTGCGCGTCCTCCACCGCGCTGACGGTCGGCACGCAATTGCGCGTGTTTCCCGATCACCTGCGCAGCGTGAGCACCGGTAAGGCGCTCGGCGCCGCACAGGGCGCGGCCGTGGTCGATTGCGTCGGGCGAGCGAAGGAGCAGACGGGCAAGAGCTATCCGCTCGCGCTGTCGGTCGAGCTCGAGGCCCCGTATTTCGTGCGGCTCGCCCAGCCGTGCGTGCTGAAGGCGCGCGATCTCGCGGAAGTGAACAAGGCGACGCGCGCCGGTGATTTCGATCGCTTCGTCGAACTCGTCGCGCGCTTGCGCGGCCGTTCGCCGACGGACGCCGTGCGCGGCGTCACACGCGACCTGTTCGACGTGCCGCCGATCGAAACGGCGGCCGCGTATGTGGCGCCCACGCACGTGGCGCGCTTGCGCAACCGGCCGGCGGCCGAGCATCCGCGCGATCTCACGGGCGACCTGTTCGACCTGTCGCCGGGCGAAGCATCCGCGTTCGCCGGCCTTGCACATCCGCGCGTCGGGCGCGCGTGACGAATCACGCGCGGCACGTCGCGCAAGAATTTGTTGCAATCTCGCCATAGCGGAGCGGCGAGTGCGGAGGGACAATCGGCTCGAAGCGCGCTGCGCGGCGGCCGATGCGTCGACGATCGACGGGTCGTGGTTCACGCTGCCGACATGCGCACCACGCACACGGGGCGTCGGCGTGCTTCACACTGCAACCCTGAGGGAGAAGTGTCGATGTCGACCCACATCTGTTCGCGGGAAGCCCGGGCCGCGCAACGCTTCGTCGAAGCGACGCGCAACGTCGATCAGGCCTTTCGCGCCGTGCGCGGCGAAAGCGACGACGACGGTTCGTCGGCCGAATACGCGCGCGCGATGTCGCGCCTCGATCGCGCGCTCGCCGAGCTGGCGCGTGCGCAGGAGTTCTTCGATCGCGTGGTCGGCGCCGATACGACTGCGCACGACAGCTGATTCCGCCGCTTCCATGTATCCGCGCGTCGAGTGACGCGCGCGCCTCTTCATGCCGGGCAGGGCAGCCCGGCATCTCGTTCGTCCCGTTCAGATTTCAGACCTTGCGGCCTTCGACCGGATAGCCGGGATCGGTATACCCGTGCGTCGATGCGTGCCCGGGCGGCACGAGCGAATCGACGAACCGTTCGTCGTCCGGGCCGGGTTCGAGCGTCAGCATATCGATGTCGCTGTCCCGATGCGCATCGGTGCGCAGCCCTGCGATCGTCGAGCCGACGATGCGGTTCTTCATGACCCATGCGAGCGCGAACGCCACCGATGTCGCACAGCGCCCGGCCGCTCGCGTGAAACTGCGCTCGCGCGCGACGGCGATGAAGGCGGGGAGGTCCGCCAGGTTGTCGCGCGGCATGGGAGGTGTCGGGTGGTCGATGCCAGTGCAACGTACCACCGGGTTCAGCGGGCCGCGCGGCGTACGCGTCAGCCCGCGCGCGTCATCTCCGGCACAGCCGGTGCGGGATGGTACGCGTAACCGCGATGCTGGAACGAGGTCGCGAAGAACCGCATCTGGTAGCGGATCGCATTCGCCCAGTAATCCCACGTATGACCGCCGGGCCGCTCCGTATAGTCGTGCGGCACGCCGAGCGCGAGCAGGCGTTCGTGCAGCGTGCGGTTCGAGCCGACGAATGAATCGTCGCGGCCGCAATCGATCGCCAGGTCGAGATGGGCGCGCACGAACGCGCGCGCGCTTTCGACGATCACGTTGCGGTTCCAGAATGACGAATGGCGTTCGGGATCGCCGAACACGTGGTCGATGCCCGGCTCGTCCGCGCAGCAGCGCGGATCGACCGCGCCGCTGATGCTGCCGACCGCGCCGAACGTGTCGGGCCGGTCGAGTGCGATGCGCAGTGCGCCGAAGCCGCCCATGCTGAGCCCGGTGATCGCGCGCGCGTGCTGCGTCGCGATCGTACGGAAATGCAGGTCGACGTAGGACACGACTTCATCGCCGATGAAGGTTTCGTAGCGGCTGCCGGAATCGAACGGGCTGTCGATATACCAGCTTTCGTGCCCGCCGTCGGGCATCACGAGGATCACGTGATAGCGGTCGGCGAGCGCGGCGATGTGCGTGTTCGACGTCCAGTCGGTATGGTCGCCGCCCGAGCCGTGCAGCAGATAGACGACCGGATAGCGTTCGTTGCCGCGGTTGTCGCGCGCGTAATCGTCGGGCAGCACGACCGTCGCCTTCAGCGTCTCGCTCATCGCAGCGCTCGGGATCGCGACGACCCGCGCATGAAACGCGAAGGCAGGGCTCGTGACGGCCAGCAGCAGAAGCAGCCAGAAGGTACGTGCCAGGTGCATCGATCGTTGCATGTGTCGACCCAGTCCGGCGCCGGACGCCGGGAAAACCCTGTTCCGGTGACTCTAGCAACCGCGCCTTTCAACCAAATTTCGGCGAATCATACGGTTTCGACATTTTCCCCGCCTGACGACCGGAGATGCCTGCTGCGCTCAGGATGCGCCCGATTGCATCGCGAAACGCATCCGGCCGCTCGGCCGGAATCAAGTGCCCGCAGCCTGCGATCGTGTCGAAGCCGGCGCAGCGCGCGAGCGCCCAGTCGGGTACGTGCCAGCCCGCGCGCGAGCGTTCGCCGGCGACGAGCCAGACGGGATGACGCTCGAACACTTGCGCGAGCGCCTGCAGGTAGCCGGGTTCGCCTGTCGTCGCGACGACGGAGCGGCCCATCGCGCGCAGCGTCGATGCAGGCTGATGCGCAAGCCAGCGGCGGGCGTCGTCGAGCTGGCCCGGCGACGGCGCGTCGATCGCGCCGCGCAGCCAGCCGGGCGCATCGGCGCGCAGCCCGTCGAGCATCGCATCGGCTTCGCCGGGCGTCATGCGGCCGACCGACGCCGACCAGAACGCATCGTCGAGCGTGAAGTTGCCTTCGACGTTGACGATCCGCCGCACGCGTTCCGGGTGCGCATGCGCGAACAGCATCGCGATCGCGCCACCGACCGAGTGGCCGACGACATCGACCGGCTGCGCGCCGAAGTGAGCATCGACGGTTTGGCGCACATGCTCGACCTGGCCGGCAAGCGAGATCGCGTCGAATGGCGCCGCGCGATATGCGCCGTAGCCGAGCAGGTCGGGCGCGAGATGCGGGCCGTTCCATCCGCGCACGTCGAGCGTGCCGATGAAACCGTGAATGAAGACAACGGGTGTGGGCTGGGTCATGGCGCGGGCGGGCAAGGAAGGGGCGGCAATGCGAGTTCGGCGAGCAGTTCGTCGAGTTCGAGCATGTGCGTGCGGTCGTGATCGAGCAGTTCGCGCACGAGTTCGTCGAGCGACATGCGGCGGATGCCGTCGCGCAGCCCGCAGCGTGCGAGCTGCGCGGGATCGAGCGCGGCGGCGACTGCGCACAGCGCCGCGCGGCCCGTGCGGAATGCCGCGACCGCCGCGTCGAGCGGCTGCGCGAGATAGTCGCGTTGCGCGGCGAGTGCGGTGCCGTCGACGGAGGCGATCACCGGCAGGTCGAGCGTGCGTACGGCGTCGATGCGTTCGGCGAACACCGCGTCGAGATCCCGCAGGTGGCACGCATGCTCGACGAGCGAGAAGCCCGTGCCGTCGGGGCGGCGCGTCCGCAGTGCGGCCGGCACGTGCGCCGCATACGCGGCGAGCCGATCGGGCAGTTGCGCCAGCGCGGCGACGACACTGGCGAACGGCAGCAACTGCGGGTGCGCGCTGAACACCGCGCCGTAACTGAACAGCGTGCCGCCGAGCCGCCCACGCGCCTGCACGACGTCGTGGCCGTGGCGGCGCATGACGTCCGCGACCATCGCGCCGCAGAACTGGCGGGCCGTCGTGTCGGTTTCGATTTCGGGGAATTTCAGCGCGATCTCGTGCTGGATCGCGCCGATCGCGGCGACGCCCACGCGCGACAGCGCCGCGAATTCGACGTAGCGCTCGGGTTGAGCGATCAGTGCTTCGAGCTGGGCGCCGAGCGCGGTGGTGCGGAAGCGGTCGAAACGGGAATGCATGATGGAAGGCGCTCGCCGGGTAACGTATCAAAACGATACGTTACCCGGCGAGGAGCGTCAACCGGGGAAGTCGGGCGATGCGCGGCATCACTCCTTGCCGGCGCCCCTGGCGGCCTGTTCGATCAGCTTCGCGACTTCGGCCGGATGCGAGATGTAGGCCACGTGGCTCGACTTGAGTTCGATCGTCTTGCTTCCGGCGCGTTGCGTCATGAAGCGTTCGAGCTCGGGGTTGATCGCGCGGTCCGCGGAGGCGACCACCGCCCAGCTCGGTTTCGTCCGCCATGCGGCGTGCGTGATGGGTACGCCGAACGACTGCGCGGCCGGCGTGACTTGCGAGATCGCCATGAATTTCGCTTCGGCGGCCGGCACATCGGCCGCGAAGTCGGCGTGGAACGACGCTTCGTCGAAATACAGGTGGCCGTCTTCGGTGGCCTTGATCGCCTTCGTCGCGGGCGGCGTCTTCTTGGTGAGGTCGAGCGGGCTTTCGCCGGTGTCGGGCTGGAACGCGGCCACGTAGACGAGGCCCGCGACCTTGTCGTCGTTGCCGGCTTCGGTGATCACCGCGCCGCCGTAGCTGTGGCCGACGAGGATGCTCGGGCCGTCCTGCGCGTCGACGACACGCCGGGTCGCCTTCACGTCGTCGTCGAACGACGTTTCGGGTTGCTGAACCACCGAAACCTTGTAGCCGTCGCGCGTGAGGATGTTCGAGACGGCTTGCCAGCCCGAACCGTCGGCGAAGTAGCCGTGAACCAGTACGACGTTCTTGACGGGGGCCGCGACGGCCGCATGCGAACCGAGTGCGGCGGCGGACAATGCGAGTGCCGCGGCGATCTGGCGGACTTGGGAAAAACGCTTCATTTTCATTCTCCAGAAGGAAGACAGGGTAGGAAACCGTCGGATATCGACAGCTATCTCGTTCTGTCGATGTGTTCATCCTACTAGTAGGTAGGGTGAGATGCAATGAAAAATCACGGCTGGAAAAGAGTATCTCAGGGCGGTAAACTATCCCTGTTTTTCATCCGACTAGATGGTAGGCAGATATGACGGTAACGGGGGACAGTACGGCGGGCCGCATTCTCGAGGCCGGGCGGCAACTGATCATGCGGCGTGGCTACAGCGGGTTCAGTTACGCCGACATCGCCGACGCGATCGACATCCGGAAGGCGAGCATTCACCACCACTTCCCGACGAAGGCGGACCTGGCGGTCGCCGTGCTGCAGCAGTCGCAGGCGAAATTCGATGCCGACATGGCGCTGCTCGACGCGAGCGGCGCCGACGCGCTGGTGCAGATGCGCGCATACATCGGCTACTGGGAACGCTGCATCGCGGACGACAGCGCGCCGTTCTGCGTGGCCGGCATGCTCGGCGCGGAGCTGCCGGCGCTGCCTGACGAAGTCGCGCGGGCCGTAAAGGCGCATTTCGACGACCTTGCCGCATGGCTGGTGCGCGTGCTCGAGGCAGGGGTGAAAGACGGCATCGTGCAGCCGGACGTGTCGGTGCAGACCGAGGCCGCGACGTTCGTGGCGCTGGTCTATGGCGCGATGCTTGCCGCGCGGGCGTACGGCAATGCCGGGATGTTCCGGGACGTGACCGGCGGGGCGGTCGAGCGGCTCGCGGTGCCGCGCAAACGCGCATGAGCCGCGCACACTCAAAAAACAGGGCGGCGCCCGGCGGTCATGTGAAACCGTCCGGCGCCGCCCGCCTTACGCGTGTTTCCCCGCCTGGGCTTGCGCACTCTGCCGCGCTTTCAGTTCCTGCAACTCGGTCGTGAATGCCGGGCTGAAATCCTCGGCCTCGAACAGCGGGCGGATCTCGATGTCGGAGTCGCCGGGCATCGGGTTCGGGCAGCGCTTCACCCATTCGACCGCTTCTTCCATCGATTTCACCTGCCACAGCCAGAAGCCGGCGACGAGTTCCTTCGTTTCAGCGAACGGGCCGTCGATGACGGTGCGGTTCCTGCCGGCAAAGTGCACGCGCTTGCCGCGCATGCTCGGGTGCAGCCCGTCGGCGGCGAGCAGGATGCCGGCTTTCGCCAGTTCTTCGTTGAACCGGCCCATCGCGGCGATCATTTCGGGGTCGGGCATCCGGCCGGATTCGGAATCGGCGGTAGCCTTGACGATTACCAGGACGCGCATGGTCGTATCTCCTTGAAGGGAATGAGGGGGCGCCGCCGGCCGCGCCAACGGCAAAACGATCGGTTACGACAACACGACGCGCGACGGCGACGCGAATCGACATCGGTTCCGACGAATATTCGGGGATGCACGCGCCGGCGGGCGATGCGGCGGAGCCCTGTGCCAAAACTGGTATGCTGATCCCCACCACGTTCACGCGGAGGGTGCCATGGCTGCTAAGGAAGTGTCGAAGAAGAAGTACCTGAAAATCCTGAACAAACGCCTGCGCGCGGAACCGGAGGCCCCGGCCGGCGCATCGTTTGTCTTTTTCCCGCTGGGTGCGAAAGCGAAGAACGCGACGGGTGTCGTGTCCGGCGACGCGCGCAGCAAGCGCGAACTGGCGGTGATGGCCGCGGTCCAGCGCAAGGCGGCCGAAGAGTTCGTCGTCGCCGGCGCCTGACCGGAGCCAGCCGGACCGTCGTCGGGTGGCCGCCTCCACGGCTTACGCGGCGGCGGCCTCGCAATGCGCGATCGCGCCGGCGAGCACGCGCGGGATGTCGTGTGTGATCGGGCGCGAATCCCGTCAGTTCACGCAGCGGCCGGCACGGCGCTGAACGCCATGCCGGCCGGAAAGCACGCCCGGGTCGTCGACTCGGCGCTCAGGACATCTTGTCGGCCGCTGCCGCATACCGGCCGCCGCCGCCCGCTTCGTCGCCTGCCGCGAGCTGTTCCAGTGCGAGCCCCTTCGTCTCGATACCGAGCGTCCACACTGCAATTGCCGCCGCGACGAACGACAGCGCGCCGAGCGTGAATACGCCGCCCTGGCCGAACACCGGCAGCACGACGCCGACCACATAAGGCCCGATCAGCGAGCCGACGCGCCCGATCGCCGATGCGAAGCCCGACCCCGTCGCACGCGCACCCGTGCCGTACAGTTCGGGCGTGTACGTGTACAGCGCGGCCCACATCCCGAACAGGAAGAACTGCATCGCGAGGCCGGTGACGATCAGCAGCGTCGTGCTGCCGCCGTACAGCGCGCTCTGGCCGTATGCGTATGCCATCGCACCGCCGCCGATCAGCGACGCGATGCAGGTCGGCTTGCGCCCCCAGCGTTCGACGAGCCACGCGGCGCACAGGAAGCCCGGCACGCCGCCGAGCGAGATCAGCACCGTGTAGAACACCGATTTCGTGACCTCGAAACCGGCCTGCTGCAGCAGCGCGCCGAGCCACGACGTGAGGCCGTAGAAGCCGAGCAGCGCGAAGAACCACAGCAGCCACACCATCACCGTGCGGCGGCGGTACACGCCGCTCCAGATCTCGCGCAGCGCGCCGTGACCGCGTGCCACGACCGGTTCCGCAAGCCGCGACGGCGGCGGCAGCGTCGTGACGCCGGCCGAGCGCATCACCTTCGCCTCGATCGTCTGCATCACCGCGTCCGCTTCCGCGTGCTTGCCCGCATGTTCGAGCCAGCGCGGCGATTCCGGCACGATGCGGCGCACGACCAGCACGAACACGGCCGGAATCGCGAGCAGCGCGAACACCGTGCGCCAGCCGAACTGCGGCAGCACGAAATACGCGACGATGCCGGCCGTGATGAAGCCGAGCGGCCAGAAGCCGTCCATCAGCGCGATCAGGCGGCCGCGCTTCTCGGTCGGCACGAATTCGGACAGCAATGTTTGCGCGACCGGGAATTCCATCCCCATCCCGATCCCGAGCAGCACGCGGTAGACGATCAGCGCGTCGACGCTCTGCGCGGTCGAGCACAGGTAGGAGGCCGCGCCCCACAGCACCATGCTCCACTGGAATACCGGCCGGCGGCCGAAGCGGTCGGCGAGCAGGCCGGCGACGGCCGCGCCGAGCACCATCCCGAAGAAGCTCGCGCTCGCGACGAGGCCGGCGGCCGCGGTCGACAAGCCGAACTCCTTGCGGATCGAGCCGAGCACGAACGTCATCGTGCCGAGGTCGACCGAGTCGAAGAAGAACGCAATCGCGATGATGAAGAAGATCCGCTTGTGATAGCCGGAGAACGGCAGGCGTTCGAGCCGGGCGGCGGCGGAGGCGGGAGCGGTGGCGGCGGGCATGGCGTCCTCTGAAATGAAAAGGGGCCGCGAAGCGCGTGCTTCGCGGCCCCGATGCTTCGTCTTCAGTAGACGCGACCACAAAATGCCGCATCAGAGGAAAAACGCCGCCTGCTTGCCCAAATGCGTCATCGGCGGCGGCGCGAGGTGCGGCCGCTTTGCATCAGTTCTTCAGCTTGTAGCCGGTGCGGAACATCCACGCGACGATCGCCAGCAGGATCACGAGGAACAGCCCGGTCGCGGCGAGGCTGATCCACACGTGCACGTCGGCGAGCCCGTAGAACGACCAGCGGAAGCCGCTGACCAGGTAGACGATCGGGTTGAACAGCGTGATGACGCGCCACGCGGGCGGCAGCATGTCGACCGAGTAGAAGCTGCCGCCGAGGAACGTGAGCGGCGTGATGATCAGCAGCGGCACGAGCTGCAGCTTCTCGAAGCTGTCGGCCCAGATGCCGATCACGAAGCCGAACAGGCTGAACGTGACCGCCGTCAGCACGAGGAACAGCACCATCCAGAACGGATGCAGGATGTGCAGCGGCACGAACAGGCCGGCCGTGGCGAGGATGATCACGCCGAGCAGGATCGACTTCGACGCGGCCGCGCCCACATACGCGATCACGATCTCCCAGTACGACACGGGCGCGGAGAGGATCTCGTAGATGGTGCCCGTGAAGCGCGGGAAGTAGATGCCGAACGACGCGTTCGAGATGCTCTGCGACAGCAGCGACAGCATCACGAGCCCCGGCACGATGAACGAGCCGTAGCCGATGCCGTTCACGTCGCTGATGCGCGAGCCGATCGCGGAGCCGAACACGACGAAATACAGCGACGTCGAGATCACCGGCGCGATGATGCTCTGCATCAGCGTGCGGCGCGTGCGGGCCATTTCGGCGCGGTAGATCGCGCGGATTCCATGCAGGTTCATGCGTCAGGCTCCTTGCTGCACGCCGTTGCGGCGGTTGTCGATCAGGCTGACGAAAATGTCCTCGAGCGAGCTCTGCGTCGTATGCAGGTCGCGAAAACCGATGCCGGCCGAACCGAGCGCGTTGATCAGCGTCGCGATGCTTGCATCGTCGCGCTGCGAGTCGTACGTGTAGACGAGCGCTGTGCCGTCGTCCGCGCGTTCGAGGCCGAACGGCGCGAGCGCGGGCGGCACGTCCGCGAGCGGGTGCTCGAGCTGCACGGTGAGCTGCTTCTTGCCGAGCTTGCGCATCAGTTCGCGCTTCTCCTCGACGAGCACGAGCTCGCCGCCGAGAATGATGCCGATCCGGTCGGCCATTTCCTCGGCTTCCTCGATGTAGTGCGTGGTCAGCAGGATCGTCACGCCGCTTTCGCGCAGCGAATCGACGAGCTTCCACATGTCGCGGCGCAGCTCGACGTCGACGCCGGCCGTCGGCTCGTCGAGGAACAGGATGCGCGGCTCGTGCGACAGCGCCTTCGCGATCATCACGCGGCGTTTCATGCCGCCCGACAGCGTCATCAGCTTGTTGTCGCGCTTGTCCCACAGCGACAGCGCCCTCAGCGTCTTCTCGATATGCGCGGGATCGGGCGCCTTGCCGAACAGGCCGCGGCTGAACGACACGGTCGCCCAGACGGTTTCGAACGCGTCGGTCGTCAGTTCCTGCGGCACTAGGCCGATCATTTCGCGGGCCGCGCGGTAGTGATCGCGGATGTCGTGGCCGCCGACCGTCACGCGGCCCGAGGTCGGCGTGACGATGCCGCAGATCGAGCCGATCAGCGTCGTCTTGCCGGCGCCGTTCGGCCCGAGCAACGCGAAGATCTCGCCGGGGCGGATGTCGAGGGTCACGTGCTTCAGCGCCTGGAAGCCGGACGCGTAAGTCTTGGAGAGGTCGGAGACGGAAAGGATCGGTTGCATGCTCACGGATGGCACGGCCGGCCGGCGCAACGGTGTGCGCCGCCCGTGCCCGGCGCCGCCGCCGCTGCGAAGCGGCCGGGACCGGGGACGGCATGGCGAACGGGCGTCATGTCGAACGGCGTTGTGGTGCGGGATCGCGGGATCGCCATATTAGCAATCGACAGATGGAAATGCATTCTCGTGGAAAGGGCGAGCATTACCGGTGCCGGATTGGCGCGAATTGACGGCGCATTACCCAATAACGTGGTGATTTATTTGCGGCTTGCGAACAATGAGCGCCATTTTCCGCGAACAGGGAGGCGATCGCGTGTCCGGCCGGATGCGGCGCGGCCGGCCGGCCGACTGTGCCGCCCGAAGCCCGTCGCGCCGTACCGGGACGGCGTGTGCCGCGCTCGCGATAATGCGTTCCTTTCATCGTTTACGGAGCGAAACGCATGTCTTTGATCGATTTCAAATCCGTGGCGGCCGCACAGGCCGTCGCGTGGAAATCCACGATCGTCGGCGAGGTCGGGCCGGCCAGGATCAAGGTGCTGCGCATGGATGCGCAGGCTTACGAAGCGGAAGTGCACGACTACAACGAGGGGCTGCTGGTGCTCGACGGCCGGATGATGCTCGAGGTCGGGGGCGAGACGGTCGTCGTCGAGGCCGGGCAGATGTACCTGGCGCTCGCCGGCACGCCTCACGCGGTGCTGCCGGGCAGCCACGGCACGCTCGCCATCGTCGACGTATGAGGTTGCGCCGCAGCATGCGGGCGGAGCGTCGAGGGCCGGCCGGCAAGGCAGAGCGTGGGTCGGCCATGGTTATTCAAACGCGTGTTACACAGGCCATGTATTTGTCTGAGCAAATAAATTGAAGGCTGTTTGAAAATCTGTCAAATCCCCGGCACGCACTGCGATTGCGCGGTTTCGGCCGTTTGGAACTCTGCATCCATTTACTTGTAGGAATCGTCCGATCATAGTCTCGTCAAACGACGCATCACGATAACGAATCAAGCGTACGGATGGAGACCAATTGATGAGACGCCTATCCGCGGGGCCAGTCGGACTGCCGTTTCCCGTTTTTTCGCTGAACGCAGGCGCGATGCAGGTCGCGTACCTGCGTTGTCATATCGCCGTGTAGCGGCGAACCACATCCCGTTTCGATTGTTCTCACGGCGCCGTGCCGCATGACGGCGCCGCGGGAGAGCGCTTGCCTGCCGCCGCGGCGCATGCCGCATTTGCCTGACCGGCATCGCGGCAACCTGGCGCACACCGTCATGCGCCGCGCGTTCGTGCCGCGGCGCGATACCAACCGGCGGGCCATGCAGCCTGTCCGGACGAGACTTGTCGTACCTGAAAAGGAGGGGTTGATGATTTGCATTCCTGAATGGCGGAAAGCGATCCTGTCGTGCGCGGTCGTCGCTTTGCCGTTCGTCGCCGGTTGCGGCGGCGGCGACGATCCGGGGCCGATCAACGTGCCGCAGTGCTCGGGGAGCGCATGCGGGCCGAGCGGTTCCGTCACGACGCCGCCCGTCGTCACGAAGCTGTGCCCGGACGCGCTCGATTACACGACGACGTACACGGGTGGCGCAGGCAGCGGCGAGTACGTGAAGGTGAAGTTCGACACGACGAAGATGACTTACCAGATGCAGTTCATCGAATCGTCGGTGCCGACATCGGCAGGGCAGGTCAACAACACGCGCGCAGGCCTGACGATCAGCGGCGCGTTCCATCATCCGACCACGCTCCCGACCGCCGAGCAGAACCGCTGTGCGTTCGTGCTCGACAGCGGCGCGACGAGCGACGGCGCGTATTCGGTGACGATCAACCGTGCGGATCCGCCGATGCTGTTCGTCGGCAATGGCGTGGTGGGCGGCGGGATTCCGGGGGCGACGATTGCGTTCGCCGGTATCCCGCTGCTCCCGGGCATCACGCTCGGCGTCGTACCGTCGCGCACCTTCGATTTCTATCCGTTCATCGGCTTCACCGACACCGAAACCGACTTCACGAAAGTGGCGGGCAACTACAACGAGGTCGGCATCCATCTGTCGCCGATCGGCGGTGATGGTCAGAGCCCGACCGGGCCGGTCGGCTGGGAGCCCGACGTCGTCAACTGGAATCAGACGTTCAATGCGGACGGTTCGTGTTCCATCACGCAGGGCAGCGACTACTCGTGTCAGACGACCGGGACGCCGTGGGCGCAGCGCAAGAACGCGGACGGATCGGCAGACAATGTATTCGTGAGCAATCCGGTGGGACAGGGGTATCCGATCGCGGGGCAGGGCTCGACGCTGATCATTGCACCGAGTCAGGCGAAAGGCATCATGATCGTCGGCAGGCTGAACGGCGTACTTGTGCCGATCGTGATTCGTGTCGGCTATACGCACGTCGATACGGTCAATCTGTTCGCATCGGTCGCCGATGCCGAAGTCGGCATCTCGATGCTGGCGTCGACGAAAGCGATTGCCGCGAACTCCCTGAAGGGGGGATATATCGGTGCGACCAGCGCATCCGCATGCGGCGTTGTGACATCCAGCGGTCAGGCGAACAAGGTGACGTCGCCGGGGCCGAGCTTCAACCCGAACATGCCGCACCCAGACCTGCCCGGTGTCTTCACCAATAACACCTTCTATTCGGTAGCAGGCAGTTGCGATGACGGCACGGCCGTCTCGACGATGGCCGCGAACTATACGTCCACGCTGTTCCAGGGCAGTACCGCGGCGTTCATCGATCCGCAGACGTCGGGGGTGACCTCGCAGTTCGGGCTCGACTACACGCAGGCGACGCCCGGCAAGATCAAGGTCACGGCCACGCAGGACTTCAACGCGAAGGGCGCGAGCGGCAACGTGGCGATCTTCAAGAAGGGCGACACGGGCTGGCTCGTGACGGCCGGGAATGTCTACGCGATGGTCGTCAACAACAGCCAGGTCAACCCGTTCTTCACGGTCGGCGCGTTCGTCCAGTAACCCTGTATTGAACACGTAACACCGGCGGCGCATGCGTCGCCGCCGGCGAATCGAATTTCAAGAGGATTCCTATGAATTTGAAGCAATGGATGGCCGCGGCATCGCTCGCGCCCGTGCTGGCTGCGTGCGGCGGAGACGGCGACCCGCCGCCCGCGCCGGTGGTCCGGCTGTGCCCGCAGACGATCGACTACAACACGGTGTTCATCGGCGGCTCGGGATCGGGCGAACTCGTGAAGGTGCAGCTCGACACGACGAAGATGACGTACCGGATGACCTATCTCGCGTCGCCGGTGCCGACCACGACGGGCACCGTGCAGCCGACGCGCGATACTGCGCCCGCCAATGTGGTCGACGGCACGCTGGCCGACGAGACGGGGCTGCCGACGGTGAAGCTGAACCAGTGCACGTTCCGGATGCAGAACGCGAGCCTCGACCCGAGCCGGCCCGCGCGGCTGTTCCTCGGCGAAGGCGTGCTGGGCGGCGCGATCCCCGGCGCGACGATCCAGTTCGACGGCGTGATCGGCGTCGGCAAGATCCCGAAGACGACGTTCCCGTACTACCCGTTCATCAGCTTCTCGTCGCTGGAAACCGACCTGACGAAGATCGCCGGCAAGTACAACCAGCTCGGCTACCACCAGGTGCCGTCGCAAAGCTTCCAGCCGGTGGCGCTCGACCAGCAGGTGACGATCAACGCGGACGGCAGCTACGTCGAGACCGACAACTTCGGCAAAAAGAACGGCGGGCAGCCGCTCGCGTCGAGCGCGACCGTGAACCAGCCGTTCACGCTGCGTCCGGATGCGCCGGCATTCCAGTCGCTCAACTACCTGCCGCAGATTCCGCCGACGCTCGCGGCGGTCGATCCCGCGAAGGCCGGCAAGGGGATCCTGATCGTCGGCAAGCTGCGCAACCAGCTCGTGCCGATCTTCATCCGCACCGGTGCGGCGAATGCGGACCTGACGCAGGGCTCGCCGAGCGCGGACGACGAATCGGGCATCTCGTTCCTGAGCCCGCAGACGGCGATCACGCAAGGCTCGCAGAACGGCGAGTACACGGGTGTCGACAGCGCGTTCAACTACCGCGCGACCGCGCTCGTCGGCGCGCAGGCCACGCTGCTCGATCCGTTCAATGCGTCGCAGGCCGCGCTCACCCGCGCGCTGAACCTCGATTTCACGCAGAAGGTGCCGGGCGTCGTCACGACCGTGCATGCGGATGCGGCGTCGGGGCCCGCGACCGGCAAGTTCGTGTTCACCGGCGGCGTGTTCGGGTTCCTCGACATGAACGATACGAGCAATCCGTATTTCACGGTCGGCGCGTTCGTGCAGTAAGGCAAGCCCGGATGGAGACACGGCGGCGCCGCGCGAACGGGCGCGGCGCCCGGACAGAACGAGAAGGAGACTTCATGAAGAAGCTGATTGTCGCGGGTGTCGTCGCAGGCATATCGACGCTCGCATCGGCCCAGCAGGCGGGCGACAACGTCGCGACGCTGGGCTGGTTGCACATCATGCCGCAGGATTCGACCAACGGGCTCACGACGAATCTCGCCGGCATGCCGATCAACGGGCCGCTGCGCCTGCCCGGGTCGTTCACGTCGCCCGGCACGAGCCTGACCGTCAACAACGCCGATACGGTCGGCCTGACGCTCACGCACTTCTTCACCGACCACATCGCGGTGACGTCGGTGCTCGGCGTGCCGCCGGAGTTCACGCTGACCGGGCACGGCACGATCAGGCCGCCCGGGCCGTCCGGCGCGCTGGGCAGCGTCAACATGGACAACCCGGCCAACCAGCCGGCCGTGAAGAACGCAAGGCAGTGGAGCCCGACGATCATTCTGCAGTACTACTTCAATTCGCCGACGGCGAAGTTCCGCCCGTTCGTCGGGATCGGCGTGGCCTACAGCTGGTTCAGCAACATCGAACTGAACGGCAACTTTGCGAAGGACATCAACGAAAACCTCGGCAGCGTGCTCGCGGCGGGCGCCGGCAAGCCGGGGCCGACGTCGGTCGAGGGCAAGGCGTCGTCGTCGTTCACGCCGGTCTACAACGTGGGCGCGAGCTACGCGATCGACAAGCACTGGGGGCTGACGGCGACGCTGACGTACATGCCGCTGAAGACCTACTCGTCGCTCGTGATCAAGGCGGCCGACGGTTCGACGCTCGCCACCACGCGCACACGGTTGAAGGCGGATCCGCTGATTACGTTCGTCGGGATTTCCTACAAGTTCTGAGCCGTCCGGCGCGCATGACGTGCACCGGCGGCTTCCTGCGACCGTCGGGCCGGAACGATCCGGCCGGGCGGTCGCGTTCCTGGCGGCGTGCCGCCATTTGTGAAGAGAGGGGGCAGTTCAAATGAGCATTCGCAAAATCGTATCGCTTGTTGCTGCAGTGGCTTTCACCGCGGTTTCCGCCGCGCCTGCTTTCGCAGTCACCGTTTCGCGGGCTGATGGTCAGCCGATGAACCCGAATGGCGAGCCGTTCTCGGCGACCGGGCTCACGAACCTCAGCAAGGGCGCGATCAGCGCAGGCTGTACCGCGACGTTCAACGGCACGATCACGTCGACCGGCATCGTCAACATCACGTCGACGACGTTCTCGGGCGGCGCGACATGCTCGCTGATCAACGGCAGCGCGAGCAGCACGTCGCCGTGGACGGGGCAGGCCGACAGCACGACGCAATTGTCGATCAACAACGTGAAGGTGAACGTCACGCTGCTCGGCACCTGCGGGCCGAGCAAGGTTGTCACGACGTGGAGCGATACGAACTCTTCGCTGACGTTCAATAACGCCACGCTGACGCCGGATTGCACGGTGGGCGGCACGGTGCTGACGTCGCCGAAGTTCCACGTGCAGTAAGCGTCGCGGATCGAAGCGGGTACCCGCCGCGCGCGAGGGCCGTGTGACAGGTGCGGCGGGTATTCGCGGTTTCGATGGGTTTGTGCCGTCGCGTGCATGGGCGCGGCGGACGGATTCATTCGGCAGAGCGGTCGCGTTTCTCGTGTAAGGCCGCCAAATATCAAGAGAGAGGCCGTACAGATGAACATTCGTCAAATTGCATCGCTTGTTGCTGCAGTGGCATTCACCGCGGGTTCGGCCGCGCCTGCTTTTGCTGTGACCGTTTCGCGCGTGGACGGCCAGCCGATGAATCCGAACGGCGAGCCGTTTTCCGCGTCGGGGCTCACGTCGGTCCAGAAGGGAGCGTTCAGTCCGATCTCCTGTACGACGACGGTCAACGGCACGGTCACGCCGACCGGCATCATCAACATCACGTCGACCCAGTTCACCGGCGGCACATTGTGCGTGTTGTTCACCGGTAGCGCGAGCAGTGCGGCGCCATGGACGGGAAACGTGGACAGCACGACGCAAGTGTCGATCGACAACGTGAAGCTGGACATGCGGGTGCTCGGTACTTGTGGACCGAGCAAGGTCACGGTGGCGTGGAGTGATCCGGACTCGCGGCTGACGCTCAACAACGCCGTGCTGACGCCGGATTGCACGGTGAACGGCTGGATCATGACGTCGCCGAAGTTCCACGTGCAGTAAGCGTCGAGAGTCGAAGCGGGGAACTCGCCGTTCACGAAGGCCGTGCGGGATGTACACGGGTTGCCGCTTCGTCGATGCGCTCGAGCCGTCTTCCGTATCAGCGTGACGACAGGCTGGCCGCACGTATCGCGATCCGATGCGTGTGGCGTTGCAGGATCGGTACGGCGTACCGCGCCATCCGATTCGACTGAATTACCACTATTCCAAATTGGCCAGAACTATCCCGGAAGACCCATGCTTACCGATCCAGCAAAGTATGGCGATGCCCGCGGCGCGACGCCTGACCGGCTGCGCACGGCCGCGTGGCTGCAGTACCTGATCGAACATCTCGACGCTGCCGCTTGCGTAGCGATGGCGGCCGATGCCGGCGACACGACCGTCGCCGCGTCGCAGGCGATACGCATGCGGACAGGCGCGAATCTGTCGCGTGACGCAACGGCCGTGCTTCACGGGCTCGCGCCGTGGATCGCATCGGACGGCAGCGCCTGTGCATGCGACCTGACCGACCCGCACGGCGCATGCTCGCATATGCCTTCGATGCAGCAGCTCGCCGAAGCCGAACGCAGTTGTCCAGGCTCGCGTGCCGTGTTCGACACCGCGCACGGCGTGATCGATGCGTGCGCATTCGACGATCCCGATGTCGGCTGGGCCGCACTCGAGCGGATTGCCGGCGGTCTCGAATGCAGCGGGGGGGATGCCGGCACATGCACCGCACATGAGGACGGCGACACGCCGCCTGCGAAGAACCTGAGAGACAGGCTCGCCGTCATCGCGGCGGCGAGCGGAGAAACGTCTACCCGGCCGGGCGCCGTCATCGACGCGATCTTGCTGCGTGTATGCGGGCCGCGCGACGATGCATCGCGCATCGACGAGATGGCTGCGCTCGTGACGTTCTCGGCCGTGCTCGCTGCCGGCAACGGGATCTCCATTGCCGCGTATGGCGGTGAGCACAACCTCGTCGCGCGGGCGATCCGCACGCATCGCGCCGATCTCGCGTCGGTGGACGGGCTGCTCGCGGCGTTATCCGTATGCAGGCTGGATCAACTCGTCGGCGCGGGCAGCTTTTGGGCTTACTACCTGCTGGCGGGTATCGCGATCGCAGCGCCTGACGCCGTGCGGGAAATCGGTCGCCGCTTTCATGGCGACGAGTGGCAGGCGTGCCTCGATCACGTGCTCGCGTGGCCGGCGGTCAGCCGCTTCGGGCCGAAGGAGGACGTCGCGTTCGATCACCTGCGTGGCGCAATGAGCCTGACATCGCGATGGAATCCGATCGTCCGCGGGAAGCGGATGCGGAAGCCGGCCGGTGTAGCGCCCTGATTCCACGAGCAAGGGGGCAAGGCCGGCTGACGCGCCAGCTTTTCCGAAGCCTCTTTCGAGGTAATCCGCAAGGATGCCAAACGATTCGCGTACGCGCATCCTGATTCGCGCGCCATGCGGGACCCCGTTCGCACACGCGAACGGGCATCGGGCGGCAGCGCGCCGAGCCGTCATGCCGTCACCAGTCCACACTGGTCGCACACCGCACCATCCATCCCGCCTGCGCCCCCCGATTCCGGCGCCATCGCCCGAACGCAGTATGATTCCGCAGACGATGCCGGCGACCGCTTCGACGTCACTGCCCGCCCGCGTCGCCGAAGAATTGCCAAGCTTGCTGTAAGCCGGACGCAAACAGCCGCCGTGTGAGAGCGCCGCCGCGAACCCGCGTTCCGACCACCTTCATCGAAACGGTCAGTCAGATGTCAAAGCAAAACAAGAAGATCCTCCTCCTGAGCGTCAGCGCCGGCGCCGGCCATACCCGAGCGGCCGAGGCGATCCGCGCATTCGCCGACCATCATCCCGCCGGCATCGAAGCCACCCACCTTGACGTGATGGATTTCGTGTCCACCGGCTTCCGCAAGCTGTACACCGATCTCTACATCAAGCTCGTCAGCAGCCAGCCGGCGCTGTGGGGCTACCTGTACCAGAAGACGGACGAAGTCGATCCCGCCGCGCCGTCGCAGAAGATCCGGCGTGCGATCGAACGGCTCAATTGCCGGGCGCTGCTCGCGGAGATCGAACGCCAACGCCCGGACGCGATCATCTGCACGCACTTCCTGCCGGCCGAGCTGCTGTCGCGCGAGATCCGCAAGGCGCGCGTCGACACGCCGGTGTGGGTGCAGGTCACGGATTTCGACCTGCACAGCATGTGGGTCGTGCCGAACATGCGCGGTTATTTCGCGGCCAACGACGAGATCGCGTGGCGCATGCATGCGCGCGGCATGGCGCCTGAAACAGTGCACGTCAGCGGCATCCCGATCATGCCGGCGTTCGGCCAGCCGCTCGATCGCGCGGCCTGCGCGGCCGAGTACGGCCTCGATCCCGCGCGCCCGACCTTCCTGATGATGTCCGGCGGCGCGGGCCTCGGCGGGCTCGACGTGCTGGCGGCGCGCCTGCTCGGGATGGACGCCGACTTCCAGCTGATCGCGCTGGCCGGCAAGAACCAGGCGATGCTCGCGTCGCTGCAGGCGCTCGCCGCGCAGCATCCGGGCCGGTTGTTTCCGCAGGGCTTCACGCAGCAGGTCGAGCGCCTGATGGCCTGCGCCGACCTCGTCATCACGAAGCCGGGCGGCCTGACGACGTCCGAATGTCTCGCGATGCAGTTGCCGATGATCGTCAACTCGCCGATTCCGGGCCAGGAAGAGCGCAATGCGGATTTCCTGCTCGAACAGGGTGTCGCGCTGAAGGCGATCGACGACGACGCGCTCGTCTACCGGATCCGCGCGCTGCTGCAGGCGCCGGAGCGTCTCGCCGACATGCGCCGCCGCCTCGCGCCGCTCGGCCGGCCGCTCGCCGGCCGCTTCGTGCTCGATCGCGTGCTGGGCCTGGAGCCCGCCGCATGAGCGTCGCGCGCTTCGTGCCGACGCGCCATACGCTGTTTGTCGTTGCATGGGTCGTGTTGCTCGCGTATTTCTTCGCGAACGTGGAGATCCAGATCGAAGGCAGCGCGGGCTGGGCGGCCAACCTGCCGACGTGGCGCATCGAGCATCACTGGCTGCTCGACATCTTCTGGGGCGGGCGGCCGATGACCGGCTACCACGCGTGGGTGTTCCCGTTCGTCGCGCTGTTCTTTCACTGGCCGGCCGTGTTCAACCGACGGTGGTCGTGGCGCATCGAAGCGCGGATCGTCGCGTGCATCATGGTGTTCTGGCTGACCGAGGATTTCCTGTGGTTCGTGCTGAATCCGGCCTACGGTCTCGCCCGCTTCAATCCCGCCAACGTGCCGTGGCATATCCACTGGTTCGGCGTGGCACCGACCGACTACTGGACGATGAGCGCCGCAGCGATCGTGCTGTTCATTCTTTCCCGCGAGCGCAAGCGCGCGTTTTACTGATCCCCGACCCGACATGAAACTCGCCTTCATCGCCGCGCTCTCCGTCACGCTCGCCGGGCTCGTGCAGCCGGCCCATGCGGACCCGGCCTCCGAGGTGTCCGCCCGGCCGAGGCCGATCAAATGGGCGCAGGGCGTGACCGATGCGCATGTGAACAACCTGCATCGCATCACGCCGACGCTGTACCGCAGTGCGCAGCTGTCGCGCGCGGATGTGCCGGAACTGCAGAAGCTCGGCATTCGCAAGGTCATCAGCTTCCGTTCGTTTCACGCGGACGACAGCATCCTGGCCGGCACGCAGATCAAGATGCAGCGCATCCGGATCAACACCTGGGACATCCGCGACGAAGACATGGTCGCGGCGCTGAAGGCGCTGCGTACGGCCGACCAGGACGGCCCGGTGCTGATCCACTGCCAGCACGGCGCCGATCGTACCGGCCTCGTGTCGGCGTTGTACCGGATGGTGTACCAGGGCTGGACGCGCGAGCAGGCGCTCGACGAGTTGCAGCATGGCGGCTACGGGTTCCATCCGATCTGGCAGAACATCACGAACTACCTGAAGCGCGTGGATGTCGAGCGGTTGCGGCAGGAGGTCAATAGCGGCTGAGCCCGACCTGCGAGGACCAGCTCCCGACGTCACCGTAGCGCTCGGCGCTCGTCTTCGCTGCAGCAGCAGAAAGCCGACTTTCCCGGCATGCAGCCGGCTCTTCACCCACGAGCTGCAGCAAAGCCCAAGCAGCCGGTCGGCTCCGCCACGATCCTCGAAGAGGCGCGAACAAGGCCGTGCACCCGTGCAACACGGAATCCGGCCTTTGCACTGCCCCGGATCGGTCGCGCAGCCGCGGGGCGATCTGATCGACCGCATCTTTGAGGGGAAGCCACTTAAATCCAACATACTGTGGCTAAGCGGGTCATTCTGTCGATAAAACGCAGAATTAAAGAATTAGTCTCCTTGAGCCAAGGTGGCGTTAATTCCATAATTTTGGGTGTTAACCGGCTTGGACAGGGTGTAAGACACACTATGTTGGATTTAAGCTTCAGCAAGCCGAGCGAGGTCGTCAAGCGACTCTGCGAGCGTCTGCGCACCGAGCGTCTGGCTGCGGGCATGACGCAGTCGGATCTTGCCGGGCGTGCCGGCATCGCGACCAACACCGTGTCGAACCTGGAGGCCGGGCGCAATGTCGGCTTCGAGGCCGTGGTTCGGGTGGCGATGGCGCTCGGCCGGATCAAGGAGCTCGAAAGCCTGTTCCAGCCAAAGCTGGACAGCATCGAGGACATTCTGCGCTACGAGAAATCAGCCAAGCGCCTCCGTACGAGGAGGAAGTTCGGCGATGCCTGAACAAGTGAATGTTTTCTATGAGGGCTGGGGGGGAGCGGTGGCTTTGGGGCACGCTGGTCTCCACGACTGCCCTGACCGGTCGCCCGCTGATCGTGTTCGAGTACAGCAACGAGGCGAGGCAGAGGGGCCTGGAGCTGTCTTTGTACACATTGCCGCTGGAGGGCCCCCGGTTGCAGCGAGATTTCCCGGTTCATCAATTGCAACTGCCGGGGCCTGTCTATGACGCGTTGCCGAACGGGTAGGGCATGCTGCTGATGGACCGTATGTTCCGGCGCCGTGGGCTCAACACGGCGCGCATTGGCGCCCTGGAGCGGTTGGCGTATATCGGCAGCAACGCGATGGGGGCCATGGCGTTCGAACCCGTCGCACCCGAAGGGGAAGCGCCGGACGCCCACATCCCGCTGGAACAGCTTGCTGCCGAAATTCAGGACGTGCTCCATGGTGAAGGGGGTGAGTTCCTGCAGACGTTGCTGCGGGTGGGCGGCTCGCCCCAAGGTGCACGGCCCAAGGTCCTGATCTATCGCGATCCGCAAACCGGCGGGTTGACCACGGCCGCCACACCGGGCTTCGAAGCCTGGCTGGTCAAGTTCCCCGCAAGAGACGAGCACGCCGAGGTGTGCGCCATCGAGATGGTCTACGCCGAATGTCTGCGCAGATGTGGCATCGAGACTCCGGACACGCAGTACTTCAGTTTGCCCAATGGGCTGGCGGCGTTCGCCAGCAAGCGCTTTGATCGGCATGAGGGATCGCGTGTCCCCATGCAGAGTCTCGCGGCGTTTACGGGGGCCGATTACCGGCATGCGGGTTCGCTGGACTACCTCAACTTCTTGCGGGCGACCCGGATCTGTACCAACGACGTGCGAGAGATGAGGAGGGCCTTCGAGCGCGCCGTCTTCAACGTCGCGTTCAACAACCGCGACGACCATCCCAAGAACTTCGCCTACGTCATGGCGCCACATGGTCAGTGGAAACTGGCGCCGGCCTACGATGTGACCTTCTGCGAGGGGCCCGGAGGATATCACCAGATGGACGTGATGGGGGAGGCACTGGAGATTTCCCGCACGCACATGCTTCGGTTTGCCGAGGAAGCCGAAGTGCCCCAGGACGTTGCCGGCAGGATGATCGACGACATTTGCGAAGTGGCCGGTCAATTCTCGGGCATGGCCGAGAACATGTACCCGCGGATCATTACTCGAGATACCCTGCGCACGATCCAGGGCCGCATCAACGAGAACGTTGCCCTGCTTCGCCAGGCTCCGGTGGGTCGCGCTCACCGGTGAGGATGCACGTAAAAACGCCGCCGACAATCCCTGTCGGCGGCGCTTCGTCAGTATATTGATGAGCGGGCAGCATGCCCGCCGTCGTCAA
This sequence comes from Burkholderia sp. LK4, assembly GCF_001043615.1. NCBI lineage: Bacteria > Pseudomonadati > Pseudomonadota > Betaproteobacteria > Burkholderiales > Burkholderiaceae > Burkholderia > Burkholderia sp. LK4. The sequence continues at coordinate 45,275 of NZ_LDUL01000017.1, read as the reverse complement.
ACCGTCTCCGGCTGCCGCACGGCCTTCGCGACATTTCTTGCCATCGCCCCGTTCGCGACGAAATAAGGCACGTCGACACGCGCGAGCGGTTGCAAACCTTGTCAAAGATATCGATCGTCAATTCGCGCATCGTTTCACTTCATCCTGGTTTATTTCCCGATGTAAATACCTTGCTGCAGGCTTGTTCATTGGTATGCAGTGCTTGTGAAAATCGCTCGATGAATTTCAGATTCGTCCGATAGACGTTAAGGCGATTGCCCGGTACTTTTGATCCCCGCCCAACAGGTGCCGACGCTATTCCCTATAGCGGGACAGGCAAGGGGGAAACCTGATGATCACAAAGCTTGAACTACAGCATTGGTCTCGCCGGGTAGTGGAAGCACTGCCACATGCAAACTGGACGTCGCTGACACAGGGGCCACGTCCGTGGCTTTGCCTGAGCGGTACTCACAGCGATTCGCTCGAAGAGGAAGTCCAGGCCGTGACTCGGCGGTTCCAGTACCGCTGGGTCTGGCGCGATACCGCCTGGGAGTATGGTGTTCCGGGCTACCGCCAGGGGCCGCTGCTGGTTCCCCTTGACGAACCACTCTATGCACATGCCGTCGAATGCTGGCTACGCCAGCAGGCCGGATTTCTCCTGCTGGGTCCTGACGAAGAAGACGCCTTGGTTTTCCACCTCCAGCGATTGCGTTTGCTTGAGACATCCGACGGCTTTCCGATCAGCATCGGCTTGCATGCCGGGCGACCCCTCGAAGAACTTTGCGAAGGATTGCCGGCGCATCGCCTGTCCGAACTGTTCGGCCCCATCAAACGCTTCATCTGGTATGCGGGCGACGAGCAGGTGGGTGAGTGGCTGTTTGCCGATGTGCCGGCTACCGATCGCCCGACATCAGTGTCCGAAGGGCCCGTCACGTTGACGTTGTACGACGAGATCGCCCTCGATCAGGCCAGCCTTGCGTGGTTTATGCGCGACTGCGCCCGCGCGTTCCGTCAACGCTTTCCGGCCTACGACCATCCGGACAATGAACCGGTGCTTTGGCGGCATCTGGTCCACTTTGCCAACGAAGCGACCGACCAACTGGCGCTCACCACGGAGCGCGACGTGCGCCATTACATGGAACTGCGCTTCCGGTATTCGCATGAACTGTTTGCCAAGGATGCCGCGTTGCGTGACATCTTGATCGAGCGGCAGGTGGATGGGAAGCAGCGGCTGTTCGCAGCCGAAGCGCGGCTCAAGACACTCGCTCCGACGGCGTAAGGAAAGGATGATGGCAACCAGGTACGACAAGGCGTTAGGCCCGAATCACCCCAGCGAAAAGCAAGTCGGCAAAGCCATCTCGCCGCCGCCGTGCGAGCACGGTATCCCTGTCTATCCGTTGAGATATGGCGTGGCGGACGCCCCGTGTCATGCGAGCACCGGATTGAGCAGTCCATACCCGGTACTTTCGGCAGGGAAGCAGCAGGGGCTTCGCATGTTGCGGCCGGGATGCTACCTCTATGTTCGTTACGTCAAGGACGGGCGTATGTGGACGCGGCAATACAGCGTGACTGAAAACGGACGCTTCACCGCCCTGTGGTGGACAGAGAAGGACTATCGGAACGAATTCCCGGGGCGCCATGCGCGAATCGATGGCGGCACCGACCGACCCTATGTGCTCATTCCCAAGGAGCAGGCAAGCGGCCCGGTGTGGCTAATGGTGAGCGACAGCATGCTCAGTCATCGCGCGTTGTGCGAAATGGAGCGTGATTCGGCACGGCGGGATTTGTTGATGCGCAAGATCAACCCGCTAGGCGGCAAGCAAGCCCACTGCTTCGCTGTTGGTCACCTTCCGCAGGCGCTACCGGAGCTTTCCGGGCAGGTCTATCCCTGGAGCGCAAGCTTGCCGAAGAAGGCGGCGGGGCAAGCTGTCGCGGATGCCATGCGGGTTGCCGCGCTTCCTCAGAAGGACGTGGACCTGCTCGCGGTGGCACTGCCTGATCCAGTCGGCATGTTGATGGATCTCAATCAGTTGGTGGGCGCTGCGCTTCAGGATCAAGAACCTTACGTGACGGAGGCTGCACGCAAGCTCCGTGTCTGGGGAATGATCGAGTCGCTGGCCGACGCGGCTCGACAGCGTGCTATCCAGGATGCCGTGACGAGCGTGACGATAGGGGGCGTCAGGACGCACGCCGATTATCCTTATCAGCGCGGCAAGGCCGGCTATGCCAGTCGTATGCGCTTCGCCGACCATCAGGCCTACGACGCGTTCATCAAGGAGCATCCGAAACGGTTGGCCAGTCTTCAGAAAGCGGTGGAAGTGGCAGCGGTGGATTTGTGGGAGGCATTTCAGTCAGTCAAGCCCGCCTATACCACGCTGCTGACGCTTTATGAAAACAAGGACGTCGAGAACTTTATCGACAGGCGTCTGGTCGGTGCCTGCACGTTGACAGGTCTGGTCCACCATCCGAAGGGCGAAGCGTACCTGCAGAAGTACGTGACGACGGATGGGTTGACGGGGTGGCTGCACGACCTCGTTCTTGGCCATCCGCAAGTCGGCGACTGGGTGGACTGGCGCAACAGTGGTGCCGTGGCTGGCGGCCTCATCAACGACGCGGTCATCGAGCGTGCGCAGACGCTGTTGAAGTCGATTCCGGCGGATGCCGCGTCACAGCAGTTGAGCGTCATGATCGGCGCGTTGGTTGCCAGGAGCAAACTGCGCAGCCCGGCGCAGTTCTGGACGAGCGCGTACCGCCCCGCGTTCGAAGCGCTGGATGGTCAATTGGCAGGGGCTGTACCGGTCAAGCTGAAGGACGCGGGCACTTGGGTGCGGGACCAATTGGGGATCGAGGGCGGAGAGGGTTTTCGGCCACGCACCGTCGCCCAAAAAGCCAACGAAATGCTCGTGCTGTACAGGATGCAGGATGTCCAACAAGCGCTGAACGACATGGAAAAGGCACCTGCCGAACTTCGGCGTGCGCATAACACGCGCGTGGGCATCGGCGGGCTCGCCGTTATGGTGTCGACCTATAACGCGGCCGTGGCTTTCAATGCATTGGGCAAAGAGGATGGTTTGACCTTGGCGAACGCATTGGACGCCGGCGGTAGGGTGCTCGGCCTCGGTTCAAGCAGTTTGTTCATGGCGCAGGTGTATCGGAATCGGTTGGCGAATCTTGCGAGGGAAACTGGACAAGGAGCGAAGTCTGATGTGTTGCGGGCTTCGGCAAACAAATTGGAGCTTTGGGCCATTGGATCGGCAGCAATTGCGGCGCTTGTGTTTGCGATCAAAGACGGGATCTTTGGTGCACGTGCTGAAAGTGGTGATTCGGCTGCATGGAGCGTGGTTAGTGGCGCGGTCGCTGGCACGGCAGCCAGCCTAGGTGGCCTCTATGTGCTCGGTAAGGTCGGTCCAAAGTGGCTAACCAAACTCGCTGCGGCCGAGGTTTCGGTTGCCCGCGTTCCATTCACTGTCGCGGGGATGGGATCCGGTTCCCTAGGGTGGACGTTACTTGCGCTTGATGGTCTCTACTCAGTTGCTCGTGCTATTCATGACCGTGTGGCCGCCGAACAGGCGGTGGCTGAGTGGATATCCCGAAGCGTTTGGGGCAATAGACGTGGTGGTATCTTCTTCAATCGCACATCGTTAGTGCCGTACAAGGACGATATCGAGGAATTACATGCGTTTTACACTTTGTTCATCAAACCAACCATTACGACAGACGTGCAGATTCTCAATACCGTCGGGACGTTGACGATTCCCGGTGTGACAGAACTGCGCCGCATTACGATCACTCTTCCGGGGTGGAGGTCGCAGATCAGCAAATTCGAATTGACGCAGGTTCATGGTGCGCTTGGTCGTGTCGCCACTTATAAGGATCCAGCTCTAGTGGTTGAACAGGAGGGAGTAGGGGTCATCACGCTGTCAAGCGATACTTTGATCGGCCAGACGAAAGTCGAGTATTGGCCAAACCACTTCACCGAACCTGATTACAAACTTCCAGCAAGCAACTACCTATGACTACGACTCAGGACGATCCCAGCCTGCAGCCGACGGATGCGGTGGGATTCGAAAAACAGATCGAGGCACTCCGTGCCAAAAGCGACCATATCGGATTGCCAGGCATCACGATAGCGATGTGGCCACCCAGGGTGTGTTTCAGCGATGACGTGTCCGATACACGCATGTTCAACGAGCGCTATATCGAACCGGATTTCATTCGAGGCCAGTGTTCGATGATTATGTACTTTTTCGCATTGGCACATCATCTCACGCTTGCGGCAGTTTTGTATTCACTATTTCAGATAGGAGGTGTTGACGAAAGAATCCATATGGTTGATTTATTTCAGGCGGGCGTGACATACTTAATCTTTCTATTTTTCTATGGAATTATATTTAGGCTGTCAGCTCTAGGTGCAATAGAGCCATCACATCGCTTTAACCGCCAAGCTCAACTCGTACACATTCCATGGGGTGACCAAACATTACATCTGAAGTGGCAAGACGTCAGGCCGTTCACTCAAATTGGACAAACGCTAAACGGCCGCTTTCGTCTTCATCTCTACTTCCCCCATCCACACCTGAAATTCGGTAAGGTATCCAAGGACTTCATACGCAAGATCTACAGTGGGCCATTCGATTTAGAAGGTGATTTTGCCTCACATGACGGCGCAACCTTTTGGGCCAATCTGGATCGCCTCGAATTCATCCGTCGCTACATGGAGTGTGGCCTGGAGGCAATTCAGCCTGATGAACAGATGCGAAGGCTCGGCCGTGTGCGCAAGCCGAGCGGCTTTCTAGGGAACACGCCGAATCCGGATTGGTGGGATCAGTTTGTCAGTCGCCCCTTTGTGCGCCTGCTCTACTGGTGTGCGACCGGACCGCTGATCGACTGGTGGGTGGCACGCAAGCGGGCCGCCTACCGGTGGCCCGAAGAGGTGGAACGCTTGTGTGCCCCGGATGCGGATTTAAGCGCCTTCGACACGACGCCTGTCAAATCCCGAACGGACGTGTTCTACCGCTATGCCGGTGATCGCGGCTACGAACTGGTCGATGCCAAAGGGCTTCCGATCTTGAAAACGAATGCGTCTTGATCGACATGCTGCACGAAAGCAACTACCTATGACTACGACTCAGGACGATCTCAGCCTGCAGCCACCTGATGCTGCGGGCTTCGAGAAACAGGTCGAGGCGCTCCGTACCAAAAGCGACCATATCGGTTTGCCGGGCATCACGATAGCGATGTGGCCACCCAGGGTATGTTTCCGAGACGACGTGTCGGACTTGCACATGTTCAACGAGCGCTATATCGAGCCGGATTTCTGGCGAGGGCGGTGCTCGTTGGTTCTGTACTTCTGTGCGTTGGTACACCACTTTGTTCTTGCCATAGTTGTCTATGGATTTTTTGATGATTCAGTGGTAGCGAACTTATCTCGACGAAACTATCTTGCAGCTCTACTACCTAGTGTTCTTTTCTATGCATTTTTCTCGCTTTTGTTAGGGTATTTCTTTTGGCTTTGTTTCATCGGAGCCACTTCTCCGTCAACACGATTCAACCGACAAGCACAGCTTTTGCACGTTCCATGGGGAGATCAGATACTGCATCTCCGATGGCGTGACGTCAGGCCGTTCACGGAGATTGGCCAGTCACTCAACGGCCGCTTCCGCCTTAAGCTGTGCTTTCCTCAACCGCGTCGAAAATTCGGTAAAGTATCCAATGAATTCATTCGAAAACGCTATGGTGAACCATTCGATTTAGGTGGTTACTTCGCCTCCAGTGACGGCACAACCTTTTGGGCCAATCTGGATCGACTCGAATTCATCCGTCGCTACATGGAGCACGGCCTTGAGGCGATTCAACCTGATGATCACTTGCGAAGACTCGGCCGCGTACACAAACCGAGCGGCTTTCCAGTAAGCACCCCCAACCCGGATTGGTGGGACTTGTATGTCAGTCGTCCCTTTGTACGCTTGCTCTACTGGTGTGCGACCGGACCGCTGATCGACTGGTGGGTGGCACGCAAGCGGGCCGCCTACCGGTGGCCCGAAGAGGTGGAACGCTTGTGTGCCCCGGATGCGGATTTAAGCGCCTTCGACACGACGCCTGTCAAATCCCGAACGGACGTGTTCTACCGCTATGCCGGTGATCGCGGCTACGAACTGGTCGATGCCAAAGGGCGTCCGATCTCGGTGTCAGTCGTGTCGCGATAGGGGCCACCGAAATCCGGCGTCCAACACAACGGATTTCATTGCTCGGAGCGAGAAGCGGGAAGCATTCCGAGGACCGTGTGCTGAATCGGATGCCTGCCCCGCATGAGGCATCAGCAATCACCGTTAACCGGGAACATGCGCGTCACAGAGAATGCAGACCGAGATAGAGCAGACATCATGCGAATCCCGGCCATGCCTTGTATCGGTGTCACGCCCCGTCAAACCGTCTCCGGCTGCCGCACGGCCTTCGCGACATTCCTTGCCATCGCCCCGTTCGCGACGAAATAGGGCACGTCCACGCGCGCGAGCGGTTGCTTGCCACGAATCTTGTCCGCGATTTTCTCCGCGATCATGATCGTCGGCGCATTGAGGTTGCCGGTCGTGATGATCGGCATGATCGACGCATCGACCACACGCAGCCCTTCCAGCCCGTGCACGCGGCCTGCTTCGTCGACCACCGCCATATCGTCGTAACCCATCTTGCACGAGCACGACGGATGGAACGCGGTTTCCGCGCGGGCCCGCACGAACGCGTCGAGTTCCTTGTCGGTCTTGCAGTCCGCGCCCGGGTTCAGCTCGCGGCCGCGATAGCGGTCGAGCGCCGGCTGCCGCATGATTTCACGCGTCGCGCGGATCGCATCGCGGAACTCGCGCCAGTCGAGCGCTTCGGCCATGTAGTTGAACAGGATGCTCGGATGCTGGTTCGGATCGCGCGAGCGCAGCTTTACGCGGCCGCGGCTCGGCGAGCGCATCGAGCCGACGTGTGCCTGGAAGCCGTGCATCTCGATCGCGTTCGAGCCGTTGTAGTTGATCGCCACCGGCAGGAAGTGGTACTGGATGTTCGGCCACAGGTCGTCGTCGCGCGTGCGGATGAAGCCGCCCGCCTCGAAATGGTTGCTCGCGCCGAGGCCCGTACCGTTCAGCATCCATTCGAGGCCGATCTTCGGCTGGTTCCACCACTTCAGCGCCGGGTACAGCGAAACCGGCTCCTTGCACTCGTACTGGATGTACATCTCCAGGTGATCCTGCAGGTTCTGGCCGACGCCGGGCAGGTCGAGCACGACGGGAATGTCGAGCTCCTTCAGCCACGCGCCGGGGCCGACGCCCGAGCGCTGCAGCAGTTGCGGGGACGCGATCGCGCCGCTGCACACGAGCACTTCGCGGCGCGCATGCGCGGTCGCCCGTTCGTTGCCGCGCAGGTACGTGACGCCCGATGCGCGCTTGCCGTCGAACAGGATGCGGTCGGCGAGCGCATGCGTGACGATCTCGAGGTTCGGCCGTGCACGCGCCTGGTCGAGATAGCCGCGCGCGGTGCTCGCCCGGCGGCCCTTCGGCGTGACGGTGCGGTCCATCGGGCCGAAGCCTTCCTGCTGATAGCCGTTCAGGTCGTCGGTGCGCGGATAACCGGCCTGCACGCCCGCGTCGACCATCGCCTCGAACAGCGGGTTCACGCCCGGCTTGCTGGTCGTGACCGATACCGGGCCGCTGCCGCCGTGATAGTCGTTCGGGCCGACGTCGCGCGTCTCGGCTTTCTTGAAGTACGGCAGGCAGTCGAGATACGTCCAGTTCTCGAGGCCCTTGTGCGTCGACCAGTTGTCGTAGTCGAGCGCGTTGCCGCGGATGTAGCACATCCCGTTGATCAGCGACGAGCCGCCGAGCCCCTTGCCGCGCCCGCATTCCATCCGGCGGTTGTCCATGTGCGGCTCGGGGTCGGTTTCGTACGCCCAGTTGTAGCGGCGGCCCTGCAGCGGATAGGCGAGCGCCGCCGGCATCTGCGTGCGGAAGTCGAAGCGGTAGTCGGGGCCGCCCGCTTCGAGCAGCAGCACCGTCACGTCCGGATCTTCCGTCAGGCGCGTTGCGAGCACGTTGCCCGCGGAACCCGCGCCGCAGATGATGTAGTCGTATTCGCGTGTCGTCATGACGGTCAATCTCCTTTCGTGATCCTTAAAACACCGGGTTGTAGCGGCCGAGCTCGACCTGCACCGACTTGATTCGAGTGTAGTGCTCGAGCGTCGTGATGCCGTTCTCGCGTCCGACACCGGATTGCTTGTATCCGCCAACCGGCATCTCGGCCGGCGATTCGCCCCACGTGTTGATCCAGCAGATGCCGGCTTCGAGGCGATGGATCGTGCGGTGCGCGCGCGACAGGTTCTCCGTCACGACGCCGGCGGCGAGCCCGTAGTGCGTGTCGTTCGCGCGGGCGATCACTTCGTCTTCCGATTCGAAATCGAGGATGCTCATCACCGGCCCGAAGATTTCCTCGCGGACGATCTTCATGTCGTCGCGGCAATCGCCGAACACGGTCGGCGCGACGTACTGGCCGCCGCCGAAGTGGCCGTCCGTCAGGCGCGTGCCGCCCGCGAGCAGCTTCGCGCCTTCGGCCTTGCCGCTTTCGATGAAGCCGAGCACCTTGTCGAGCTGCGCGGCCGATACGAGCGGGCCGAAGTTGGTGTCGGCGTCGGTCGGCTTGCCCACGCGGATGCGCTTCACGCGTTCGAGCACCTTCTGCGTGAACGCGTCCTTGACCGAACGGTGCACGAACACGCGCGTGCCGTTCGTGCAGACCTGGCCCGAGCTGAAGAAGTTGGCGGTGACCGCGATGTCGGCCGCGCGGTCGAGATCCGCATCATCGAACACGATCAGCGGCGACTTGCCGCCGAGCTCCATCGTCACTTCCTTCAGCGACGATGCGCCGGCCAGCGACATCACCTTCTTGCCCGTCTCGACGCCGCCGGTGAACGACACCTTCGCGATGTCCGGATGGCCCGTCAGCAGCGCGCCGACCGAGCCGTCGCCCTGCACGACGTTGAACACGCCGGCCGGCACACCGGCTTCCGTGTAGATCTCCGCGAGCTTCAGCGCGGTGAGCGGCGTGATTTCGCTCGGCTTGAACACCATCGCGTTGCCGGCCGCGAGCGCGGGCGCCGTCTTCCAGCACGCGATCTGGATCGGGTAGTTCCATGCGCCGATGCCCGCGCATACGCCGAGCGGCTCGCGCCGCGTGTAGACGAACGATTCGGCGCGCAGCGGCACCTGCAGCCCTTCGATCGCGGTGGCGAGGCCCGCGTAGTACTCGATCACGTCCGCGCCGGTGACGATGTCGACCGCAAGCGTCTCGGCGATCGGCTTGCCCGTGTCGCGCGTTTCCAGCGCCGCGAGCTCGTCGTTGCGCTCGCGCAGCAGGTCGACCGCGCGGCGCAGGATGCGCGAGCGCTGCATCGCGGTCATCGCGGCCCATTCACGCTGGCCTTCCTGCGCGGATGCAACCGCGCGATCGACGTCGGCCGCGCTGGCCTGCTGCACCTGCGCGAGCAGTTCGCCGGTGGCGGGGTCGAAGGTGTCGAAAGTCTTGCCGCTCGTGGCGTCGACGTAACCGCCACCGATGTAGAGGCGCTGCAAACCGAATACGGACATGAGGATCTCCTTGAGGGCGACTGCGTCGCGCGTCAGTCGGACGCGAGCAGCAGGTCGATGTAATCGTGGGCGAGCTTCAATGCAGCCCGGGTGTCGATCGGGCCGCCGGCGAGTGCGCCGCGCAGCCACAGGCCGTCGATCAGCGCGGCGAGGCCGCTGGCGGCCTCGCGCGCTTGCGTACGCGGCAACGCCTTCGCGAATTCCGCGCACAGGTTCGAATGGAGGCGCCGCGTGTTGACGTGCTGCAGGCGCTTGAGCATCGGGTCGTGCATGCTCTGCGACCAGAACGCGAGCCACGTCTTCATGACGGGGGCGCTCACCTGTGTGTCGTCGAAGTTCGCGGCGACGATCGCGCGCAGCCGCGAGCGCGGGTCCTTGCGTGCCGCCACGCGGCGGCGCGTGGTGGCCGACCACAGGTCGCGCAGCACGTGCCGCATCGTCGCTTCGAGCAGGCCGTCCTTGTCGCCGAAGTAGTGGCTGACGATACCCGTCGAGATGTTCGCGCGCTGCGCGACGGACGCGAGCGTCGTGCCGGGCAGGCCCGCTTCGTCGATCGAACGCAGCGTGGCGTCGATCAACTGTGCGCGGCGAATCTCCCGCATTCCGACTTTCGGCATCGCGACTCCCTTCGCCCGGACGGGCCGTCCATGGAAGTCGAGAGCTTAGCGGTTTTTTATTGATCGTTCAATCAACAAAAAATCGGGGTCTGACGGTGACGACGGGGGCCGGGCAGACGAAAGAGCAGTCGATCGTGCGTTGTGCAGGTGCGGAAAAATAATCGAAAGATGGTTAAGAAAACAGAAGTTTGTTTAAAACGCTTTCTGAAGTCGGCAATCAATCCGGTTAATCGTTGCGGGTGTCGAAGCGATTACGGAATGAAAGAATATTGAGCTATGTGATATTCGGTGAAATATCGAAGTCGGACGAAGAAACGACGTCACGATTCATTCATGAAAATCCGTTTGAAATAAGTGAATGAAACGGATCAAGTTATTGATTTGCAATGAATAATGCATGGTAAGGCGGGCTTGGGCCGGCGCTCCGCAAACGATTGCGGTCACCCTCGAAAGGATTCCGCTTACCATAAAAAATGACGGAATAATTTGAAGCGGCGGTATTTCCTGACAGAGTAGAGGGTATCGTTGGAATGACTTGAGTCAGTAATATTGTCCGTATTAGTATGGCGCCGCACTACGAGGAATGAATCGATGCCGCCGGTATTGCCGCGGTGCATTGGCCAACCGCGCGATTCGGATTGCGCGCGAAAACCGGCGCAGCCATTGCGCACCTGCAGCATGCCGCGACGTCGAGACGCCGCATCCACCGGAGAACGACGATGCTGACCGAAAAACACGTGGTCCCGCTACCGAATGGTCTGAAGGTCTACGTCGAACGGAACGTGTTCGACCCGGCGTTCGACACGGCGATGCTCGTCAACGGCGCGCTCGCGACGACCGCGTCGTTCGGGCAGACCGTCCAGTATCTCGGCGAGCGGATGAACACGATCTGCTTCGACCTGCCGTACGCGGGGCAGTCGCGCCAGCACAACCCGGGCTGCTTCATCCTGACGAAAGACGACGAAGCCGCGATCCTGCAGTATCTGGTCGAGCGTTTCGCGCCGGCCTACCTCGTGTCGGTGTCGTGGGGCGGCGTGGCGTCGCTGTTCGCGCTCGCGCGCGGCTGCCCGAGCGTGCGGCGCGCGGCGATCTGCTCGTTCTCGCCGTTCCTGAACGACGCGATGGTCGACTACGTGACGCGCGCCCGCGACCACATCGCGGCTGGCGAGAACCTGAAGGCCGCGCAGTTGCTGAACGACACCGTCGGCCGTTATCTGCCGCGCATCATGAAGCTGTACAACTACCGCTATCTCACGCGCCTGCCGCGCGACGAGCAGGACCAGGTCGCGTTCCACGTCGACCAGATCCTGTCGCTGCAGCCCGAGCGCTACCTCAGCGAGTTCTCGAACATCGGCTGCGAGCTGCTGTTCCTGAACGGCGAGCGTGACGAATACACGACGCCCGCCGACGTGCGCCAGCTCGGCGCGCACGTGCCGCGCGCGCGGTTCGCGACGGTGCCGGACGCCGGCCACTTCCTCGACATCGAAGGCCGCGCGCAGCGCGAATACACGCGTGCGGCGCTGCTCGACTTTTTCTGTGGCGAGTCGTCGCTCGCCTCCGGCATCGCGCTCGCCGCCGCGCAGGCGTGCGTGCCCGCGCCGATGCACGCGCTGTCGTCGTGACGCCGCGCGCCGTGCGTCCGGTACGCAACGCGCATCCGAATTCCCATCCCAACGAGGCAGGCCAGCCGTGAATATCGTTCAGACCATCGCCATCGTCGTTCCGTGGGCCGCGTGGCTCGCCTACTGGATCGCCACTTCGCAAGGCGTGAAGGCGACCGTGCGCAAGGAAGCGTCGCGCTCGCGCACGCTGCAGTCGATTCCGCTGATCGTCGGCGGCGCGCTGATCATCCTGCCCGATCCGTCGTGGCAGGCACTCGTGCCCGACTGGCAGCGCTTCGGCCTGCAGGCGCAGTGCGGGCTCGCGGTGCTGGTCGCGGGCCTGCTGTTCTCGGTGTGGGCGCGGTTGCATCTCGGCACGAACTGGAGCGTGTCGGTCACGCTGAAGGAAGACCATGAACTCGTGCGCACCGGGCCGTACGCGCTCGTGCGTCACCCGATCTATACGGGCTGCCTGATCGCGCTCGCCGGTGCCGCGCTGATCGGCGGCGAATGGCGCGGCGCGATCGGCGTGCTGCTCGTGTTCGCGTCGCTCGCGTACAAGGTGCGTGTCGAGGAAAGCTGGCTGACCGGGTATTTCGGGCCGGCATACACGCAGTACCGCCGCGAGGTCGCGGCGCTGATTCCCGGCTTCTACTGATCCCCGCGAGGCGCGCGATGGCGAAGATGATCGTGACCGCGATCGGCTCGGCGGGCGACGTGCATCCGCTGCTCGGCGTCGCGCGCACGCTCGCGGCGCGCGGTCACGACGTCGTGTTCTGCACGCACGCGCCGTTCGAGGCGCCCGTGCGCCATTGCGGATTCGAATTCGTGCCGATCGGCACCGCGGCCGAATACGAGGCCGCGATGGCGAACCCCGCGCTGTGGGATTCGCGCACGTCGTTTCGCACGCTGTGGCAGGTGATCGCACCGACGCTGCGCCCGCACTACGACGCGCTGCGTGCACTGGCCGACGGCGACACGGTGCTCGTCGGCACGCTGTGGGCGTTCTCCGCGCGCTTCATGCAGGAGCTGCACGGCACGCCGTATGTGTCGGTGCAGGTGTCGCCGTCGACGCTGCTGTCCGCGCATGCGCCGCCGACCCACCCGCGCCTGACGATACCCGCGCGTTGGCCGCTGCCCGTGAAGACGGCGCTGATGACGCTGATCGAGCGCCAGGTGCTCGATCGCACATGCGGCCCCGCGCTCAACGCGGTGCGCCGCGAGCTCGGGCTCGCGCCCGCGCGGCGCGTACTGGGCCGCTGGCTGCATTCCACCGACGGCGTGCTGTGCCTGTTTCCCGGCTGGTTCGCGCCGCCGCAGCCGGACTGGCCGTCGAATCATCTGCAAAGCGGTTTTCCGCTGTTCAACGATATCGCGGTGCCTGACGACGATGCGGAACTCGATGCGTTTCTTGCGGCCGGCGAGCCACCCGTCGTGTTCACGGCCGGCTCGACGCTCGTCGATCACGCGGCGTATGCGCGCGCGGTGGCGGACGCGCTGCGCGCGACCGGCGCGCGCGGGATCCTGCTGACGCCGCACGATGCGGCGCCGGACGGCAACCGGTTGCTGGTGCGCCGCTTCGTGCCGATGCGCACGCTGCTGCCGCGCTGCCGCGCGCTCGTGCATCACGGCGGGATCGGCACGGCGGCGCTCGCGTTCGAAGCCGGGATCGTCCAGGTCGTCACGCCGTTCGCGCACGACCAGTTCGACAACGCGCAACGCGTCGTGGCGAGCGGCTGCGGCGTGCGCGTAGACGGCCCGATCGACGGCGCGCGTCTCGGCGCGGCGCTTGCGCACGTGCTCGACGAACCCGCGTTCGCGGTGCATGCGGAGCGCGCCCGTGCGCTGCTCGCCGCCGCGCCGGACGGCTGTCGTGCGGCCGCCGATTTCATCGAACGGTTCGCGCCGAAGCGCACGCGGGCGACCGCGCGGGCCGCTGTCGCGGCGGCCGGCGCATGAGCACCGCGTCGCCGCTTCAAGGCGAGCCCGTCGCGGCGTCCGCGTTCGATGCGCCGGCCCCGGCGTCGGAACCGTCCGCGCAGCCGGTGCGCGGCATTCGGCTCGCGCTGCTGACGTTCGCGCTGTCGCTCGCGACCTTCATCGAGGTGCTCGACTCGACCGTGACGAACGTCGCGGTGCCGGCCATTTCCGGCAGTCTCGGCGTCTCGAACAGCCAGGGCACGTGGGTGATCAGTTCGTATTCGGTCGCGGCCGCGATCGCGGTGCCGCTGACGGGCTGGCTCGCGCGCCGCGTCGGCGAGCTGCGGCTGTTCGTCGGCGCGGTGCTGCTGTTCACGCTGACGTCGCTGCTGTGCGGGCTCGCGCGCGACCTGCACGTGCTCGTGATCTGCCGCGCGCTGCAGGGGCTGTGCTCGGGGCCGATGGTGCCGCTGTCGCAGACGATCCTGCTGCGCACGTTCCCGCCGGACAAGCGCACGATCGCGCTCGCGCTGTGGGCGATGACGGTGCTGCTCGCGCCGATCTTCGGGCCGGTGGTCGGCGGCTGGATCGTCGACAACTTCTCGTGGCCGTGGATCTTCCTGATCAACCTGCCGATCGGGCTGTTCTCGTTCGCGGTCTGCACCGCGATGCTGCGCCCCGACGCGCAACGCGGCACGGCCGGCCCGATCGACGTGCCGGGCATCGTGCTGCTCGTGATCGGCGTCGGCTCGCTGCAGGCGATGCTCGATCTCGGCCATGATCGCGGCTGGTTCGGTTCACCGCTGATCGTCACGCTGGCGGTGGTCGCGGGGCTCGCGATCGTGTCGCTGCTGATCTGGGAGGCGGGCGAGGCGCATCCCGTCGTCGACCTGAGCCTGTTCCGAGATCGCACGTTCTCGTTCTGCGTGTTGATCATCTCGCTCGGGATGATGAGCTTCTCGGTGGTCGGCGTCGTGTTTCCGCTGTGGATGCAGGCCGTGATGGGCTACAACGCGTTTCACGCGGGGCTCGCGACGGCGTCGCTCGGCGTGCTCGCGCTGGTGTTCTCGATCCTCGTCGGGCTGCACGCGCATCGCTTCGACGCGCGCGTGCTCGCGACCTTCGGCTTCCTCGTGTTCGCTGCCGTGCTCGCGTGGGATGCGCATTTCACGCTGAAGATGACGTTCGCGCAGATCGCCGCGCCCGGGTTGATCCAGGGGATCGGGCTGCCGTGCTTCTTCATTCCGCTGACGGCCGCGACGCTGTCGCGCATTCCGGACGACCGGCTTGCCGCCGCGTCGAGCCTGTCGAACTTCCTGCGCACGCTGTCGGCCGCGTTCGGCACCGCGATGAGCGTGACGCTGTGGGACAACCGCGCGACCTATCACTACGACGTCGTGTCGCAATCCGTCACGCACGCATCGGCGAACACGCAGCGTTTCGTGCACACGCTGAACGCGATGGGCGTGGACGGCGTGCGCGAGCTGACGACGCTGCACCAGGTCGTGATGCAGCAGGCCTACATGATGGCGACCAACGACATGTTCTGGATGGCGAGCATGACGTGTCTCGCACTCGCGGCGATGATGTGGCTGACGCGGCCGAAGCGTGGCGCGGCCGCGTCGTTCGGGCATTGAGGAGAGGAACATGACGACACTCGGCGCACTCGTGATCCTGTATCACCCGAGCGACGCGCAGCTCGACGCGCTCGGCACCTGGCGGCACGCGTGCGACGCGCTGCTCGTCGTCGACAACACGCCGCAGCCCGATGCGCGGGCGCGCGCGCTGTGCGCGCGCGAGGGCATCGCGCTGCTGCATCACGGCAATCGCGGTGGCATTGCCGGCGCGTACAACGCGGGCCTCGCGGCGCTGTTTCGCGACCGCGTCGACGCCGTCGCGCTGTTCGACCAGGATTCGTCCGTGCCCGCCGCGTATTTCCCCGCGATGCGCGACGTCTGCGCAGGGCTCGCGGGGCGTGCGTTCCTGGCCGGCCCGCGCATTTTCGACGAGAACGCGCGCAGTTTCCTGCCCGAACTCTCGACCAACGGGATCGGGCTGCGCCGCTTGCGCATCGAGCCGGGCGCGCCGCTGCAGCGTTGCGCGTTCCTGATTTCGTCGGGCTGCGTCGTGTCGCGCGATGCGTTCGACGTGCTCGGCCGCTTCGACGAGACGCTGTTCATCGATCACGTCGACACCGAGTACAGCTTTCGCGCACTGGCGCGCAACGTGCCGCTTTATGTCGTGCCGTCGCTGGTGCTGCCGCACCGGATCGGCGCGAAGCAGCGCCACGCGATCGGCCCGTTCGAAATGACGTCGATGAATCACTCGTGGCAACGGCGCTACTACAGCGCACGCAATGCGGTGCAGCTCGGGATGCAGTACGGGCTGCGCTTTCCGGTGGCGATCGTGCCGAACCTGCTGACGGTGTGGCAGGTCGTGCAGATCGCGCTCGTCGAACGCGACAAGCGCGCGAAGCTCGCCGGCATCCTGTTCGGCATCGCGGACGGCCTGTTCGGCCGGCTCGGCCCGCTCGAGCGCACGCGGCCGCGGCTGGCCGAGCGTGCGCGGCGCGTCGAGCAGCGCATTCAGCAGGGGTGAGGAGCGAGATGCGGCGGGTGAAACAAGCGGCGGGTTGGGCGCATCGCATGAAGGGCGGCGCGGCGATCGGTGCCGCGGCGGTGTCGCTGGCATTGGGCGGATGCGTGCCGACGGGCTTCCTGCCGTCGCTGTCGTTGCACGTGCCGGCCGACGATGCGCTCGCGCAGACGGCCGGCCCCGGCGTGAACGGCGCATGGCCCGCGCCTGACTGGGTGAAGCAGTTGCAGGATCCGCAGCTCGACGCGCTGGTCGCCGAGGCGTCGCAGAACAACCCCGACCTGCAGGTTGCGCAGGCGCGGCTGCGGATCGCGCAGGCGCAGCTTCAGCAGTTCGATTCGTTGACGGGGCTGACGGGCACGGCCGGCGCAACGGTCAGCCGCGCACGGATGCCGAAGCCGGGCGACGACGTCGCCAACGTGTCGGTCGGCGGCTACCGCGTGCCGGTCGAGATCTTCGGCGATCCGAACGTATCGCCGTCGTCGGTGTTCGTCGGGCTCAACTACCAGCTCGATCTGTGGGGCAAGAACCGCGCCGCGACGAAGAGCCTGATGTCGCTGCGTGAAGCGGCGCGGGTCGAGGCCGAGCAGGTGCGGCTCACGCTGGCGGTCGCGATCGTCACCGTGTACTGCCAGCTCGACCAGGCGTACGCGATGCAGGAACTGCTGCAGCAGAAGCTGAAGGTGAGCCAGCGCGTGACGACCGTGCTGCGCGAGCGCACCGCGCGCGGGCTCGACAACGCATACGACGCGAGCGATGCCTCGATCAAGCGCAGCAAGCTGCTCGCGCAGATCGCGCAGAACGACGAGCAGATCAAGCTCGCGCAACTGCAGCTCGGCGTGCTGTCGGGCCGCGGCCCGGAGCGCGGGCTCGCGCTGCAGCGGCCGCGCGTCGGCGCATTTGCCGGCGGCGTGCTGCCCGCGCGGCTGCCGGCCGGTCTCCTCGGCCGCCGGCCCGACATCGTCGCCGCGCGGTTGCGCGTCGAAGCCGCGTTCGCGAATGCCGATTCGACGCGCGCGCAGTTCTATCCGGACGTGAACCTCGTCGCGCTCGGCGGCGTGTTCGCGCTGACGCCCGCGTCGCTGTTCTCGCGCGACGCGCTCGCCGGTTCGGTCGGCCCGGCGATCTCGCTGCCGGTCTTCGATCGCGGCCGGCTGAAGGCGAAGCTCGGGGCGGACGTCGCGCAGGCCGACGTGGCGATCGGGCTGTACAACAAGACCGTCGACGATGCGCTCGGGCAGGTCGCGCAGCTCGTCACGTCGCTGCAGACGTCGCAGACGCTCGTCGCGCAACAGCAGGATGCGGTCGCGGCCGCGCAAAAGATCGTGCAGATCGCGACCGACCGCCATCGGCGCGGTGTGCTGATGCAGAAGGACGTGGATGTCGCGGATCTCACGCTGATCGACGAGCGCGCGCAGTTGATCGCGCTGCTCGGCCGGCAGCGCACGCTGCGTGTCGGGCTGGTCGGTGCGTTGGGCGGCGGGTTCGATGCGGGCGCGATGGTCGCGCAGGCGCCGGCCGCGCATCGCGCGCGTAGCGGGGCGGCGAAACGAGGTGCGTCGACCGTCGCACCGGCAGCGCCCGCAGCACGCGCGATGGCGGCTGCGACCGCCACGACCGCATCCGCCGCGAACGCGGGCACATCGGCGGCAGGGCCGTCGGCCGATGCGCGTGCGCGGAGCGTGGCCGTCCCGCAGGTCGTCGCCGCATCGGATACCGGTGCCGCACGACGCGACGACGCGGCACGCACGCCGGCCGTCGGCGCGACGCCTCGCGGCACCGCCGTTCCCGCGCGCACGGCGGCTGCGACTCCGGCACCGAGCCAGTCGGTCATGCCGCCGATCCCCCTGTTCCAGCACGATCGTCTGATCGTTACGCAAAGCGACTGATGCACCACGACAACCTACATACCGCCGCGCCGCCGGCCGCACTGAACGATCCGGCACTCGACGCGCGCCGCGCGACGCGTCGCAAGCGCTTCATCGTGTTCTTCGCGGTCGTGCTGGTGGCCGCGCTTGCATGGATCGCATACTGGTTGCTGAGCGATCGTTATTACGAAGACACCGACGACGCGTACGTGGCCGGCAGCATCGTGCAGGTCGCCGCGCAGATCCCGGGATCGGTGACCGATGTCGTGGTCGCCGATACGCAGGCCGTGCGCGCCGGCCAGACGCTCGTGAAGCTCGATGACACCGAGGCGTCCGTTGCGTTCGCGCAGGCGAAGGCGCAGCTCGCACAGGCCGTGCGGCAGGTCGCGAACGCGAAGATCTCGAACACGATGTACGTCGAGGCCGTGAACGCGCGGCGCGCCGACCTGTCGCTCGCGCAGCGTGCGTTTGCCGCGCGCTCCGGCGCATCGGTCGAGATCGTCGCCCCCGAGGAACTCGCACGTGCACGGGCGGCGGTCGCCGGTGCGCAGGCGAATCTCGCGGCCGCGCAGGCGCAGCTCGACGCGGCGCGCGCGCTCGGCACCAGGCTGCCCGTCGACGAAAACCCGGCCGTCGTGCAGGCGGCCGCGCAGTTCAAGCTCGCGTACCGCAACCTGAAGCGCACGACGATCGTCGCGCCCGTCGACGGCACGATCGGGCAGCGTTCGGTGCAGGTCGGCCAGCAGGTCGGGCCCGGCGTGCCGCTGATGTCGATCGTGCAGCTCAACCAGCTGTGGATCGAGGCGAACTTCAAGGAAGGGCAGATTCGCCACATGCGCATCGGGCAGCCGGTCGAGGTCGTGTCGGATCTCTACGGCTCGCGCGTGACCTATCGCGGCCGTGTGCAGGGCTTCTCGGCGGGTACGGGCAGCGCGTTCTCGATGCTGCCGTCGCAGAACGCGGCCGGCAACTGGATCAAGGTCGTGCAGCGCGTGCCGGTCGTCATTGCGCTCGAGCCGCGCGATCTCGCCGCGCATCCGCTGCGCGTCGGGCTGTCGATGCGCGCAACGGTCGACACGCACGACCGCAACGGCCATGCGCTCGACAGCGAGCCGCCGACGCCGGCCGTCAGCACGCGCGTGCACGACGGGGTGGCGAGCGACGCGGAAGCGGCGGCGGCCGCGATCATTCGCGAGAATCAGGGCGGGTAGCGCCTGCCCGGAAGAGGGGCGGCCGATCGCGACGACCGACCCGCCTCGGTGCGTCACGCCGCCCGCGAAACCTTTCCATCGGTTCCCGCCCGACTTTCGTATTTCCGCCATCGATGTCGGCGTCGTTCAAACGCGTGTCGCGTTTGAGACATCGGCGCCCCTGCCTCCGGGACTACTCTCGAACAGCACGTTGCGCGTGCGCCGGATGGCGCCGGCGCGCCGCGGCGCCACCAACGAGACATGGAGACAATACGATGAGCAGCAATCGAGGTGTCGTCTATCTTGGACCGGGCCAGGTCGAAGTCCAGAAAATCGATTATCCGAAGATGGTCGATCCGAGCGGCCGCGCGATCGGCCACGGTGTGATCCTGAAAGTGGTCAGCACGAACATCTGCGGTTCCGACCAGCACATGGTGCGCGGCCGCACGACCGCGCCGGTCGGCCTCGTGCTCGGTCACGAAATCACGGGCGAGGTGGTCGAGATCGGCCGCGACGTCGAAACGCTGAAGCTCGGCGATCTCGTGTCGGTGCCGTTCAACGTCGCTTGCGGCCGCTGCGCGATGTGCAAGGACACGCATACGGGCGTGTGCCTGAACGTGAACCCGTCGCGTGCCGGCGGCGCCTATGGCTACGTCGACATGGGCGGCTGGATCGGCGGCCAGGCCGAGTACGTGCTCGTGCCGTATGCCGATTTCAACCTGCTGAAATTCCCCGACCGCGACCAGGCGATGGCGAAGATCCGCGACCTGACCTGCCTGTCCGACATTCTGCCGACCGGCTATCACGGCGCGGTGAGCGCGGGCGTGAAGCCGGGCTCGACGGTCTATATCGCGGGCGCGGGCCCGGTCGGGATGGCGGCGGCCGCATCGGCACGCCTGCTCGGCGCGGCCGTGACGATCGTCGGCGACATGAACGCGGAACGCCTCGCGCACGCGAAGGCGATGGGTTTCGAGACGGTCGACCTGTCGAAGGACGCGTCGCTCGGCGAGCAGATCGAGCAGATTCTCGGCGTGCCCGAGATCGACTGCGCGGTCGACTGCGTCGGCTTCGAGGCGCACGGCCACGGCTCGTCGGGCCACGCTGAAGAGGCACCGGCCACGGTGCTGAACTCGCTGATGGAAATCACGCGGCCGGCCGGCGCGATCGGCATCCCGGGCCTGTACGTGACGGACGATCCGGGCGCGAAGGACAAGGCCGCGCAGCACGGCAGCCTGAGCATCCGTTTCGGCCTCGGCTGGGCGAAGTCGCACTCGTTCTTCACGGGGCAGACGCCGGTGCTGAAGTACAACCGCAACCTGATGCAGGCGATCCTGTTCGACCGGCTGCCGATCGCAAAGATCGTCAACGTCGAAGTGATTTCGCTCGATCAGGCGCCGGAAGGCTACAAGAAGTTCGACGGCGGCGCGCCGCGCAAATTCGTCATCGACCCGCACGGGTTGCTGGCCGCGTGATGCGCTAGCGTCCGACGCGCGCAGCGCGTCACGCAAAACGGGCGGCACCGGAAACGGGTCGCCCGTTTTTGCTGAGGAAGCACAGAGAAGGGCAGGTTGCGCGTGGGTATCGCGCGGGCCGGAACGCTTGCGCACCACCGATCCCGGCCGCACGGAATTGCTGCGATAATCGTCGCCCGTTCCCGACCCATCGCCGCCGCCGCCCGGCGCCGCATCCACGAATGGCCAAGTCACTTCCCCTCGCCGCGTTGCACACGTTCGTCGAAGTGGCGCGCTGCGGCAGCATGAAGCAGGCGGCCGACCAGCTCTGCATTTCGCCGGGCGCCGTCAGCCAGCACGTCCGCAATCTCGAGGATCGCCTCGCCGTGCGCCTGTTCGAGCGCACCGGCCGCGAGCTCGAGCTGACCGGCACGGGCCGCGCGCTGTTCGATCAGCTCGCCGGCGGCTTCAACGAGATCGAGGCCGCATGGGCGAACGTGCACGGTGCCCATCGGCGCATCGTCCGACTCGCCGTGACGACCACCGCCTCCTTCGCGAACACGTGGCTCGTGCAGCGCCTCGGCGCGTTCAATGCCGCATACCCCGAAATCGAAATCACCGTCGAAACACGCGCGCAACTGGTCGACCTGCGTCGCGACTATGTCGACGTCGCGATCCGGCACGGGTTGGGCCATTATCCCGGGCACGCATCGTTCCGCATCTGGACACCCGAGCTGTGGCCCGTCTGCAGCCCGCAACTGCTCGATCCCGCCCGCCCGATCGCCACGCCCGCCGACTGCCTGTCGTATCCGCTGCTGCAGGACGCGGACCGCGCCGACTGGGCGCTGTGGCTGCGCGCGCAGGGAATCGAGGATGCCCGTGCGCCGCGCGGCGCGAGCTTCAGCGAGGATGCGCTGCTGATCAAGGCGGCGGTCGCCGGGCAGGGCATGGCGCTGGTGCGCGACATCTATGCGCGGGACGAAGTCGCGGCCGGCCGGCTGGTGCGCGTGCTCGCGCGGCCCTGGCCGACCGAACTGTCCTATTACGTCGTGTGCAGCGAAGCGCGCCGGCACGAGTGGAAGATCGCCGCGTTCCGCGACTGGCTCGCGAGCGAGATCGGCAGTGGCGACGACGGCCCGCGCGATCTACTGGCGTGACCCGCGCACGGCGGCGGTTGCGAACCCCTTGAGCTTGCCGGTCGCGAGCGCGGTGCCGAGCAGGATGATCGCGCAGCCGGCGACCGTCTGCACGGTGATCGTCTCGTGCAGGAAGATCGCGCCCCATACGACACCGAAGATCGGGATCAGGAACGTGACCGACGCCGCATATTGCGCGCCCGCGTTGCGGATCAGCCCGAAATACAGCAGATAGGCGACGGCCGTGCAGATCGCGCCGAGCAGCACCACCGCGATCCATGCGGACACGTGAACGGGGCCGTGCGGCCACATCGGCAGCGCGAGCGGCACGAGTGCGACCGCCGCGAACAACTGGCTGCCGAACGCCGACACGAACGGCCTGACATTCGCCAGCTTGCGCTTCGAGTAATGCGCGGCGAACCCGTACGACAGCGTCGCGAGCATCGCGGCGGCGATCGCGCGCGGTGCGCCGGGCGTGCCGGCGCCGACCGCGGAACCGGCGAGCACGACGACACCGGCAAAGCCCAGCGCGAGGCCGATCGCCTGGGGTCTCGTCAGCGGTGTACGCAGCCATGCGAATGCGACGATCGCGGTCCACAACGGCGTCGTCGCATTCAGGATCGAATCGGTGCCGGCCGTCACGAACAGCGCCGCGTAGGTCAGCAGGCAGAACGGCAGCGCCGAGTTCGCGATGCCGACGACGAACAGCGGCACGAGGTGCGAGCGGAATTCCTGTCGCGCTTGCGCGTTGCGCAGCACCGGCGACAACAGCACGGCCGCGATCGCGACGCGCAGCGCGATCAGCGGAACCACGCCGAATTCCGGCGCACCCATGCGCATGAACAGGAAGGACGCGCCCCAGATGGCAGCAAGGGTCACGAGCTGTAGTGCATTCATCGACGGCTCCGTTCGGTGGATCGGGTGAGCGGCCGGAACGCGATACGCGCCGGCGCGGGCGAATGACCCATTGAACGTCACGCATGCGTCGCGGCGCAAACGAGGTTTTGCGAGGGGCGGTTTAGAAAAATGAATCGACGCAAGCGTGCGCACGGATTGCGCGTACGCGCTCAGTGGCCGCGATAGAGCTGGGCGAGTTGCGTATTGCTGGCGGTGGTGGTGCGTCGCGCACGCGCGGTGTGTGCGGTGTGCGCGCTCACTCGGTGGAAAACGCGGGCGCGATGCGCGGCATTGCGACCGGCTTTCAGGTCGGCCACCCGAACCGTGGCGGCGGCATGCGGACGATCGGGTGCACGGTTGGCCGGCGCGGCCCGCGCGACCGTGGTTCGTCCGGCGGCTTCGCCGACGTCCGGGCTGCGCTGTCGCGCGGCCGCCACCTGGGTTCCATCAGTCGAATGAAACGGATAGGCGGGCGCCGGCAGGACCGGCAGCACGGGATCGTTCGACACGTACGCACCCGCATCGCTCGTCGCCGCGCCCGATATCTTCGAGCCGCGACAGACCGGATCGGCATTGCACGCCCGGTCGACCATCACGTAGCCGCCGACCAGCAGCACGAGCGTCAGGATGCTCAGGATCGGCGCGCTCGATGCGCGCGGCCGCCGGAACGCCGCGTTGCGAAGCGTCCGCGTGACGCGCGACGACCACGTATCGAAGCGCTGCACCGCGTGCGGGGTGCGCGCGTCGCCCGGCGTGCGGCGAACCGGATCGAACGGCCAGTCCCACTGGCCGCAAACGGGGCAGTGCTCGAGCGCGCGGAAGGCCACGAAGCCGCATTCCCTGCAGCGGCAGCGGGCAGTGCGCCGCGCGTCGGCTCGTGCGTTCAGGATCGCGCGCCAGTCGTCGCGTGCGCGGAACGTCCGGTTGGGCAGGACTCGCATTGCCGGAAGCGGGCAGGCGCCGTCAACGAGGCGAACGTTCGCCGGTCGACATGACGCTGTCCTGCAAGGCAACCGATCGGCCCGAGCCGGAATCCGGCGGCGCGTGCATCGCCGACGGTCGTGCACATGCGGTGCTCATGGGATTCTCCGTGACGTCGGGTGGGCGGAGCACGTTCTTCCGCGGTTGCCTTCCGCTTCATTCTTGGCTGCCTGCGCGTGAAACGCAATGCGCAAAATGGAGCATCGCGACGTGCACGTTTCGTGCTATCCGTCCTGCCGCCGGGCCGCGAGCGTCCCGATGGTCTCCATCGCGTGCTCGACGGCCGGTGTCCACGGCCGGCCG
The DNA here is from genome assembly GCF_001043615.1 of Burkholderia sp. LK4. Taxonomy (NCBI): domain Bacteria; kingdom Pseudomonadati; phylum Pseudomonadota; class Betaproteobacteria; order Burkholderiales; family Burkholderiaceae; genus Burkholderia; species Burkholderia sp. LK4. The sequence goes on along the minus strand of NZ_LDUL01000017.1, from coordinate 21,117 downwards.
TAATTGAGCCGAAGAAAGCGGCGGAATCCGCCGGTTGCGGAAAAGATCGGCCCCGGCGCGATGCTGACGCCGTTTTCCATCGCATCGTCGAACAGGTGCATCGCATCGACGCGCGGCGGCAGTTCGATCCACAGGAAATACCCGCCGCGCGGCGCGAACACTTCGGTGCCGTCCGGAAAATACGTCCGCACGGCCGCCAGCATCTGCGCCTGGTGCGCGGCGAGATTGCGGCGCAGCTTGCGCAGGAAGCGGTCGTACGCGCCGTCGCGCAGGTAGTTCGAAAGCGCCATCTGCGCGGGCACGTCGGCCGCCGGCGCGCTCACGCCTCTTGCCTGACGGATCTGCCGCACGTAGCGTCCGGCCGCGACCCAGCCGATCCGGAACCCGGGCGCGAGGCATTTCGAGAACGAACCGCAATGCAGGACGAGCCCGCTGTCGTCATACAGTTTGGCCGGGCGCGTGGGTGCCGTTCCGAAATGCAGCTCGCCATAGACGTCATCCTCGATCAGCGGTACGCCGCGCGCCGTGAGCAGGTCGATCAGCTCGCGCTTGCGCTCGTCGGTCAGCGTCGCGCCGGTCGGGTTGTGGAACGACGTCATGAACCAGCATGCCCGCACCGGATGCGTGTCGAGCGCCGTTTCGAGCGCATCGAGATCGAGGCCGGTGCGCGGGTCGACCGGAATCTCGACGGCCTTCAGGTGCAGGCGCTGCACGGCGTCGAGGGCCGCGTGGAATGCCGGACGCTCGATCGCGACGATATCGCCCGGGCGGGTCAGTGCCTGCAGGCTGAGCGTCAGCGCTTCGAGCGCGCCGGTCGTGATGACGATCTCGTCCATCGGCAACGCCGCGCCTGCGTTCAGGTAGCGCAGCGCGATCTGGCGGCGCAGCGTGTCGTAGCCGGGCGGCAAGCCGGACAGCAGCGCCGTGCGATCCATGTTGCGGGCCGCCGACGCCATCGCGCGCCACAGGCTGCTCATCGGGAACAGGGAATAACTGGCGAAGGCCGAGCCGAGCGGAACGATCTCGTCGCGTTTGAGCGAGTCGAGCAGGCGGAACAGCACATCGTCGCCGCCGGTTGGCTCGGCGGCCGGCTTGCGCGGCGGATCGCGGGCGAACCGCACGTGCTTGTCTTCGAGGTTCGCAACGAAATAACCGGAGCGCGCCCGCGCGACGATCAGGCCCTCGCCTTCGAGCGCGTAATACGCGCGAAACACGGTGGACGGGCTCACGCCATACACGCGGCAGGCCATGCGCACGGTGGGGATGCGCGCACCGGGCGGCAGGTCGCCGCGGTGGATTGCGTCGGCGATCGTTCGTGCGAGCACAGCGTATCGCTTCATGCCAGCCCTCCGCCCGATCGGGGCCTTGCCGAAAAAAGAGTAGCACGGCACCCGTCGCGTGCAAGCGCGCCCCCAATTGCTGATCCGCATGTTTTTGCCGGGCTCTGATTCTTTTCTTTCGTCTGACAAGCCGGCATGCTCTCGAGCAATCCGCGTTCCCGATGTCCGACCGACCGGAATCGACGCTGCCCGACGGCGGACTCCTGGCCCGCGCACATCCTGCGCGGGATCTTTTCTGCGGCGTCACAACCTTGCCCGGAAACATTCAGCGTGAAATTGAAGACTCTCGTCGCCGGCCTCGCGGCCGGCATCGCCCTCAACCTGTCGAGCGGCATCGCAACGGCCGCCTGCATCAGCAATCCCGCCGCCCAGCCGAACGCGACGTTCCCCGCGGCACTGACCGGCAAGCTCGTCTACCACAGCTACGTGAAGTACGGCGACGGCACGAGCCAGCTGTTCCTCTACGACTTCTCGGCCCATACGCTGACGCAACTGAGCAAGAGCACGTGGGGTATCACCGATCCGATGAACGGCGTGTTCAGCCCCGACGGCAAGTGGCTCGCGTTCATGGGTATCAGCAACGGCGCATGGAACGTGTTCATGCTGCAGCTCGGCGCCGGCACGCCGCCCGTCAACCTGACGAACAGCACGGGTGCCACGCGCAACGAGGATCCGAAGTTCAGCGCCGACGGCAAGACGCTCGTGTTCAAGCAGAACGGCGACGTCAAGCAGGCGACGCTGTCGTACACGAGCGCGGGCCCGGTGTTCACGTCGGTCGTGAGCCTGACGAACGCACCGGCCGGCGCCGAGTATTCGATGCCGTATCTCGCGCCCGATTCGAGCGCCGTGTACTACGCGACGGGCACCGGCGCGAACATGGGGCTGATGAAGCGCACGCTCGCGACCGGCGCGACCGCGACGTTCGACAATCCGGCCGGGCTGCAGACGTACTACCCGATCGTGCGTGCGGACGGCATGGTGTTCTACGCGCGCTGGAAAGACAGCGGCCAGGCCGACCAGATCTATACGAAGACCGCCGACCCGGCATCGACGCCGAATGCATTGCCGATCAACGACTGCGTGAGCAACAACTCGGATCCGGCTCCGGTGAACGGCACGAACTACGTGTTCTTCTCGTCGACGACGGCGGGCGGTTATCAGCTCTACGTCGGCGACGTGACGACCGGCCAGCGCTGGAGCCTGTCGCAATTCGGCGTGAATGCCGACACGACGAAGGCCAAGCTCGGGGCGAGCTATTACGGCGGCCCGGCCGGCGCGCAGCCGGTGCTGCTGTCGCAGGGGCATCCGGCCGCCGCGTCGGCGAGCTACAACGCGTCGCTTACGGCGGACAAGGCGTTCGACGGCAACACCACGGGCACGCGCTGGGATTCGCCGGAAGGCGCCGGTGCCGGTTCGCAATGGATCTCCGTGGATCTCGGCGCGGTGAAGCGCATCGATCACGTGGATCTGTACTGGGATGCGGGCGCGCTCGTTTATCAGATCCAGACGTCGAACGACAACGTCAACTGGACGACGATCTATTCGACGAGCAACGGCGGTTCATATACCCACGTCACGCTGCCGAATCTCAACGGCAGCGGTCGTTACGTGCGGATGCTCGGCACGAAACGCGCAACGCAGTGGGGTTACTCGCTGTACGAAATGCAGGTGTGGGGATCGTAAGCGCAAGAAAAAAACGGCCTTTTCAGGCCGTTTTTTTTCATGCGTCAATCGCAGCGACGCTCACGCATGCAGCACGTGCGCCGGAAAGGCGGGGCTGGCGCTCGCCGCACCTTGCGCGAGCGGCGCGACCTGCTTGCGGCGTTCGCGGGTCGGCGCGACGCCGAACGCGTCGCGATAGCTCTTGCTGAAATGGCACGCCGACTGGAACCCGCACGCCATCGTGATGTGCATGATCGACATGTCGGTCTGCAGCAGCAGTTCGCGCGCGCGGCGCAGCCGCAGCGTCAGGTAGTAGTGTGTCGGCGTCATGCCGAGGTGTTCGCGGAACAGGCGCTGCAGTTGCCGCTGCGACATGTTCGCGAGCCGCGCGAGCTCCTCGCGCGACAGCGGCTCCTCGATGTTGTTCTCCATCAGCGAGATCACTTCGAACAGCGACTTGTTCGCCGAGCCGAGGCGCGCGACGAGCGGCATGCGTTGCTGCGCGCTCGTGTCGCGCACGTGTTCGACGATGAACTGCTCGGCGATCTGCGTGACGCGCGCGGTGCCCACGCGCGCGGCGATCAGGTTCAGCATCATGTCGAGCGGCGCGACGCCGCCCGTGCACGTGATGCGGTCGCGGTCGATCACGAACAGTTCCTTCAGGAAGCGCGTATCCGGAAACTCCTCCTTCAGCGCCGACATGTTCTCCCAGTGGATCGCGCATGCGTAGCCCGCGAGCAGCCCCGACTTCGCGAGCGCATAGGTGCCCGTGCACAGGCTGCCGAGCGGGATGCCCGCGCGTGCGAAGCGGCGCAGCGTCGACAGATGGGCGGGCGTGGTCGCGCGTTGCACGTCGACGCCGCCGCACACGAACACGATGTCGGGCTGCCCCACGCACTCGGCCGGGCCCGTATCGACCGTCAGTCCGTTGCTCGCGGTGACCGCGCCGCCTTCCGGGCTGATGACCGACCAGCGGTAGAGCGGCTGGCCGCTCAGGTAGTTCGCCATCCGAAGCACCTCGATCGCATTGGTGAACGCGATCATCGTGAAATTCGGTAACGGCATGAACGCGAAGTGGGACAGCGACGCTGTGCGGTCGGGGGACATGGGGAGCTTCCTGAAATCTCTAATAGCTATAGGCCCGGGGCACGGATCGGGCTGCGGTATTGTGTGAGCCAGCGCAACAAGCGTGCCATACGGCTAAACCCTAGCTCCATACGTTGTATGGCTGAAAGCCGCATGCTGCACTGCACCGTATTCGTGACGGAGTGCACCCCGACCGGGCGGCAATCGCACCGACGGCGTGCCTGTTCATAGGTGAACCGTCGACGGCGATTTGCTTGGTCATCCGAAAAAGCACGACCGGTCACTTGTATAAAACGGACGCGGATGGCGGAAAAGGCAAAGAACGCGTCTAAATTCATCAATCCGCCGAAAATCCGAACGACAAGAATAGAGCCGTCGGCAGCCTTGTACGGGACGAGCGGGAAACCCAGGCAGGGCGGGCCTTGAGCTTCGGTTTCAGCCCCTTATTCTTCGTCACGGACGCACTATGTCGAACACCCAGCCTTTCTTCTCGCAGTCCCTTGCCGAGCGCGACGCGCCGGTGCGCAGCGCCATCCTGAAGGAACTCGAGCGTCAGCAGTCGCAGGTCGAGCTGATCGCGTCGGAAAACATCGTGTCGCGAGCCGTGCTCGAGGCGCAGGGCTCGGTGCTGACCAACAAGTACGCGGAAGGCTATCCCGGCAAGCGCTACTACGGTGGCTGCGAGTTCGCGGACGAAGTCGAGGCGCTGGCGATCGAGCGCGTCAAGCAGATCTTCAATGCCGGTTATGCGAACGTGCAGCCGCACTCGGGCGCGCAGGCGAACGGTTCGGTCATGCTCGCGCTGGCGAAGCCGGGCGACACGGTGCTCGGCATGTCGCTGGATGCCGGCGGCCACCTGACGCACGGCGCGAAGCCGGCGCTGTCGGGCAAGTGGTTCAACGCGGTCCAGTACGGCGTGAACCGCGACACGATGCTGATCGACTACGACCAGGTCGAAGCGCTCGCACACGAGCACAAGCCGAACCTGATCATCGCCGGCTTCTCGGCATACCCGCGCGCGCTCGACTTCGCGCGCTTCCGCGCGATCGCCGACAGCGTCGGCGCGAAGCTGATGGTCGACATGGCGCACATCGCCGGCGTGATCGCCGCGGGCCGCCACGCGAACCCGGTCGAGCATGCGCACGTCGTCACGTCGACCACCCACAAGACGCTGCGCGGCCCGCGCGGCGGCTTCGTGCTGACCAACGACGAGGACATCGCGAAGAAGATCAACTCGGCCGTGTTCCCCGGCCTGCAGGGCGGCCCGCTGATGCACGTGATCGCCGGCAAGGCGGTGGCGTTCGGCGAAGTGCTGCACGCGGACTTCAAGACCTACATCGACAACGTGCTCGCGAACGCCCAGGCGCTCGGCGAAGTGCTGAAGGCGGGCGGGGTCGATCTCGTCACCGGCGGCACCGACAACCACCTGCTGCTGGTCGACCTGCGTCCGAAGGGCCTGAAGGGCGCGCCGGTCGAGCAGGCGCTGGAGCGCGCGGGCATCACCTGCAACAAGAACGGCATTCCGTTCGACACCGAGAAGCCGACCGTCACGTCGGGCATCCGCCTCGGCACGCCGGCCGGCACGACGCGCGGCTTCGGCGTCGCGGAGTTCCGCGAGGTGGGCCGCCTGATCCTGGAAGTGTTCGACGCGCTGCGCGCGAACCCGGAAGGCGACCACGCCACCGAACAGCGCGTGCGCCGCGAGATCTTCGCGTTGTGCGAACGCTTCCCGATCTATTGATCCGACCGACCCGACAATACTGGAGCTACTCATGAGCACGCTGCATCAAGACAGCATCATCATCGACGGTCTGAACATCTCGAAGTTCGAGAAGCCGGTGTTCGAAGACATGCGCCGCGGCGGCATCACGGCCGCGAACTGCACGGTGTCGGTCTGGGAGAACTTCACGAAGACCGTCGACAACATCGGCGTGATGAAGAAGAAGATCCGCGACAACAGCGAGCTGCTGACGCTGGTGCGCACGACGGAAGACATCTTCCGCGCGAAGAAGGAAGACAAGACCGGCGTGATCCTCGGCTTCCAGAACGCGCATGCGTTCGAGGACAACATCGGCTACATCGAGGCGTTCGCCGACATGGGCGTGCGCGTCGTGCAGCTCTGCTACAACACGCAGAACCTGGTCGGCACCGGCTGCTACGAGCGTGACGGCGGCCTGTCGGACTTCGGCCGCGAAGTGATCACCGAGATGAACCGCGTCGGCATCATGGTCGACCTGTCGCATGTGGGCGGCAACACGTCGTCGGAAGCGATCGCGTTCTCGAAGAAGCCGGTGTGCTATTCGCACTGCCTGCCGTCGGGCCTGAAGGAGCATCCGCGCAACAAGAGCGACGAACAGCTGAAGGAGATCGCCGACGCGGGCGGCTTCGTCGGCGTGACGATGTTCGCGCCGTTCCTGAAGCGCGGGATCGAGGCGAACATCGACGACTACATCGAGGCGATCGACTACGTCGTGAACCTGATCGGCGAGGACGCAGTCGGCATCGGCACGGATTTCACGCAGGACTACGCGAAGGAATTCTTCGACATGCTGACGCATGACAAGGGTCGTTATCGCCAGCTGACGAACTTCGGCAAGGTGATCAACCCCGACGGCATCCGCACGATCGGCGAATTCCCGAACCTGACTGCCGCGATGGAACGCCACGGCTGGAAGGAGTCGCGCATCCGCAAGATCATGGGCGAGAACTGGGTGCGCGTGTTCAAGGACGTGTGGGGCGCGTAAGCGCCGCGAACGCCGGACCGCCTCACCCGCAGCGATTCAACAACAAAAATCGGGACGTGCCCGCGCAAGCCGCGCGGGCACGCGGACGATGTCGCGCCCGCGCATTGAGCCGCGCGACCCATTTCCTCACGGAGTCTTCACGATGCAACCGCAACTGCCGATCAACGTCGATCCCGATACCGGCGTCTGGACCACCGACGCGCTGCCGATGCTGTACGTGCCGCGCCACTTCTTCACGAACAACCACGTCGCGGTCGAGGAAGCGCTCGGCGTCGAAGCGTATGCCGAGATCCTCTACAAGGCCGGCTACAAGTCCGCTTACCACTGGTGCGACAAGGAAGCGAAGCTGCACGGCCTGACCGGCATGGCCGTGTTCGAGCACTACCTGAAGCGCCTGTCGCAGCGCGGCTGGGGCCTGTTCTCGATCATCGAGGCCGACCCGGCGAGCGCCCGCGCGAAGATCGAACTGCGCCACTCGTCGTTCGTGCTCCAGCAGCCGGGCAAGGAAGGCAAGCTCTGCTACATGTTCGCGGGCTGGTTCGCGGGCGCGATGGACTGGGTCAACGACACGACGCCGGAAGGCAAGGGCGCGCCGCGCGCGTTCTCGAAGGAAGTGCAGTGCGCGGCCGAGCATCACGACCACTGCATCTTCGAAGTGTCGCCGATCGCGCACTGATGCACTGATTCACCGCAACAGAACAACACCCGCAACACGAGACATTCGAACGCCAGAGGTCGCCAGCGATGCGTTATCCCCACCTGTTCAAACCCATGCAGCTGAACCAGCTGACGCTGCGCAACCGGATCGTCAGCACCGCGCATGCGGAGGTGTATGCCGAGCCGGGCGGCCTGCCGGGCGACCGCTATATCCGCTACTACGAAGAGAAGGCGAAGGGTGGCGTCGGCCTCGCGATCTGCGGCGGGTCGAGCCCGGTGTCGATCGACAGCCCGCAGGGCTGGTGGAAATCGGTGAACCTGTCGACCGACAAGATCATCGATCCGCTCACGCGTCTCGCCGACACGATGCACAAGCACGGCGCGAAGATCATGATCCAGGCGACGCACATGGGCCGCCGCTCGTCGTTCCACGGCGAGCACTGGCCGCACCTGATGTCGCCGTCGGGCGTGCGCGAACCCGTGCACCGCGGCAACGCGAAGATCATCGAGATCGAGGAAATCCGCCGCATCATCGGCGATTTCGCGGCGGCCGCGAAGCGCGTGAAGGCGGCCGGCATGGACGGCATCGAAATCTCGGCCGCCCACCAGCACCTGATCGACCAGTTCTGGAGCAAGCGTTCGAACCACCGCACCGACGAATGGGGCGGCAGCCTGGAAAACCGCCTGCGCTTCGGTATCGAAGTGCTGACGGCCGTGCGCGAGGCGGTCGGCAAGGATTTCTGCGTCGGCCTGCGCATGTGCGGCGACGAATTCCACGAGGACGGCCTCGATCACGAAGCGCTGAAGGAAATCGCGCAGGCGATGTCGGAGACGGGCCTGATCGACTACCTGAGCGTGGTCGGCTCGGGCGGCGACACGCACAACACGATCGCGAACTGCATGCCGCCGATGGCACTCCCGCCGGAGCCGTTCGTGCACCTCGCGGCCGGCATCAAGTCGGTCGTGAAGATTCCGGTGATGCATGCGCAGAGCATCCGCGACGCGGGCCAGGCCGAGCGCCTGCTCGCGACCGGCATGATCGACCTGGTCGGCATGACGCGCGCGCAGATCGCCGATCCGCACATGGTGATCAAGATCCGCGACGGCCGCGAAGACGAAATCAAGCAGTGCGTCGGCGCGAACTACTGCATCGACCGCCAGTACAACGGCCTCGACGTGCTGTGCATTCAAAACGCCGCGACGTCGCGCGAAGCGACGATGCCGCACATCATCGAGAAGTCGCGCGGCCCGAAACGAAAGGTCGTGGTGGTCGGCGCGGGCCCGGCGGGCCTCGAGGCGGCGCGTGTCGCGAAGCTGCGCGGCCACGACGTGGTGCTGTTCGAGAAGAACGCCGAAGTGGGCGGCCAGGTGATGATCGCCGCGAAGGCGCCGCAGCGCGAACAGATGTCGGGGATCATCCGCTGGTTCGACATGGAAACGAAGCGCCTCGGCGTCGATCGCCGCCTCGGCGTGGCGGCCGACGAGAAGATGATCATGGCCGAGAAGCCGGACATCGTCGTGCTCGCGACGGGCGGGTCGAGCTTCACGTGGCAGGTGCCGGGCTGGGGCGTGGCCGAGGGCCTCGCCGTCAGCTCGTGGGACATCCTGACCGGCAAGGTCGAGCCGAAGCAGAACGTGCTGCTGTTCGACGGCGTGAGCACGCATGCCGGCGCGGGCGTGGCCGACTTCATGGCGAGCCGCGGCTCGAAGGTCGAGGTCGTCACGCCGGACGTGAAGGTTGCCGACGATTGCGGCGGCACGACGTTCCCGATCTTCTATCGTCGGCTGTATGCGTTCGGCGTGATCCCGACGCCGAACACGATGCTCGATCGCGTCTATGAAGAGGACGGCAAGCTGATCGCCGTGCTGCGCAACGAGTACACGGAAGAACTCGAAGAACGCGCCGTCGACCAGGTGGTGATCGAGAACGGTTCGTCGCCGAACGACGAGCTGTACTGGAAGCTCAAGCCGGAATCGGTGAACCGCGGCCAGATCGATCCGCACACGCTGTTCGCGGCCGAGCCGCAGCCGTGCCTGTCGGAAGAACTCGGCAACGGCCGTTTCCTGCTGTTCCGTGTCGGCGACTGCATCTCGATGCACAACGTCCACGGTGCGATCTACGACTCGCTGCGTCTCGTGAAGGATTTCTAAACGATGAACCCGTCCTTCCTCATTACCGCCCTGTTGTGGCTGTCGGTGGCGGGGCTCGCGTTCGCGGTCGCGAAGCGTTCGTCCTACTGGCGGCTCGGCCGCGCCACGGCGCCCGGCGCGTTCGGCGTCGCGAACCTGTTCGCGATCCCGAAGCGTTATTTCGTCGACCTGCACCACGTGGTCGCCCGCGATCCGTACATCGCGAAGACCCACGTCGCGACGGCCGGCGGCGCGATCGGCGCGCTCGCGCTGGTGTTCATCAACTACGGCCTCGCGATCTACTCGCCGTGGCTCGACAAGCTGATCTTCCTCGCGGCGCTCGCGATGCTGGTCGGTGCGGTGTTCGTGTGGCGCCGGCGCGCGGCGAAGGACGTGCCCGCACGGTTGTCGAAAGGCCCGTGGAATACGCTGCCCTGGCTGCTCGGCTCGTTCGCGCTCGGCCTCGTGCTGTTCATGCTGGTGCCGACCGGCGCGATGTCGGGCGCGTTCGCGGTGCTCTGCGCAGTGCTGATCGGCGTCGGCGCATTCACGATGACGGTCGGCGCCGCGAAGGGTGGCCCGATGAAGCATGCGATCGCCGGCCTGCTGCACCTTGCCTTCCACCCGCGCCAGGAACGCTTCGCGGCCACCCGTGAATCGTTCACCGGCAACGGCACGGCCACGCCGCCGACCGCGCTGAAGCTGCCGGACATCGAGCATCAGGAATACGGCGTCGAGAAGCCGGTCGAATTCCGCTGGAACCAGCTGCTGAGCTTCGACGCGTGCGTGCAGTGCGGCAAGTGCGAAGCCGCGTGCCCCGCGTTCGCGGCGGGCCAGCCGCTGAACCCGAAGAAGCTGATCCAGGACCTCGTCGTCGGGATGGCGGGCGGCACCGATGCGGCATACGCGGGCAGTCCTTCGCCGGGCCTCGCGGTCGGCCAGCATCGCGGCGAGCCGAACGGCCCGATCGTGTCGGGCCTGATCGAGGAGCAGACGCTGTGGTCGTGCACGACCTGCCGCGCATGCGTGCAGGAATGCCCGATGCTGATCGAGCACGTCGACGCGATCGTCGACATGCGCCGCAACCGCACGCTGGTGCACGGCACGGTGCCCGGCAAGGGCCAGGAAGTGCTCGCGAACCTGCGCGAGACGGGCACGATGGGCGGCTACGACACGGCCGCGCGCTACGACTGGTCGGTCGACCTGAGCGCGCCCGTCGCGCAGCCCGGCAAGCCGGTCGACGTGCTGTTCGTCGCGGGTGAGGGCGCGTTCGACATGCGCTACCAGCGCACGCTGCGCGCGTTCGTCAAGGTGCTGAACAAGGCGGGCGTCGACTACGCGGTGCTCGGCTCGACCGAGACCGACACGGGCGACGTCGCACGCCGGCTCGGCGACGAAGCGACGTTCCAGCAGATGGCGAAGCGCCTGATCGGCACGCTCGGCACGCTGTCGTACAAGCAGATCGTGACGGCCGACCCGCACGTGATGCACAGCCTGCGCAACGAATACCGCGCGCTCGGGCTGCGCGTGACGGTCAAGCATCACACGACGTTTCTCGCCGAACTGGCCGACAGCGGCAAGATCGCGCCGAAGGCCGTCGAGGCGCTGCAGGAGAAGCGCACGACCTATCACGATCCGTGCTACCTCGGCCGCTACAACGGCGAGACGGAAGCGCCGCGCAAGCTGCTGAAGACGATCGGCATCCAGGTCGTCGAGATGGAGCGCAACGGCATGCGCGGCCGCTGCTGCGGCGGTGGCGGCGGTGCGCCGCTGACCGACATTCCCGGCAAGCAGCGCATTCCCGACATCCGCATCGCCGACGCGCGCACGATCGGCGCGGACGTGGTCGCGGTTGCCTGCCCGAACTGCACGGCGATGCTCGAAGGCGTCGTGGGCCCGCGCCCCGACGTGCTCGACGTGGCCGAACTCGTCGCCGCCTCGCTGGAGTGAATCGATGAACACGATCAAACGAATCGATCCGCGCCGGCCGTTCATCATCACGGCCGCGGGCCTGAAGCGCATCACGCTCGGCGAGGAAGGCAGCGCCGATGCGAGCGCCGCGCACTGGTCGGCGCACGGACATGGCGCAGCGGCCGCGAAGCCGCGCCGCGCGGTGCAGGACCCGAAGCACGTGATGCTGGTGGTGGCGCACGGTGAACGGGGCGCGCTCGACGATCATTCGCGGCAGGCGATCGCTGCCGCCGCATTGCTCGCCGATGCGCAGACCGAAGTCGCGCTGCTCGCGTTCGGCGAACTGAAGGACGACGTGGCCGAACTGGGCGTCGACAAGCTGCTCGAGTTGACCGGCTTCGATCGCCGCGCGTTCGATCCCGAAAGCGAACTGCAAGCATTGCAGGCCTGTGTGGCCGCACTCGCGCCGAAACACGTGTTCGTGCCCGACAACGCGACAGGCGACGGCGATCTCGGCCGGCGTTATGCGGCGGCCGCCGGCGCGAGCGTCGCGACTCATGTCGTCGAGATCGACGCGAAGCATGTCGGCGCGTATGCGCAGGCCGGGCGCGCCTTCGCCACCCGTGCGCTGCCCGACGTGGTCCTGCTCGCGCAGAACGCGGTCGACGCGAAGCTGCCGTTCGTCGGCGCGGGCGAGCGTCTTGCTGCCGACTTCATCCGCCCGGCCCATGACGCCGCCCAGCCGTATCGCGATCTCGGCCTCGATGAAATCGACGCGGCCCAGGTCGCGCTCGAGGAAGCCGATTTCATCGTGTCGGCCGGCAACGGCGTATCCGACATCGGCGCGTTCGAGCGGCTGGCCGGCGTGTTCGGTGCAGCGATCGGCGCGAGCCGCGTCGCGGTCGACAACGGTCACTTCACGCGCGACAAGCAGGTCGGCGCGACCGGCAAGACGGTCGAGGCGAGCGTGTACATCGCGTTCGGCATCTCGGGCGCGGTGCAGCACCTGCAGGGGATCAAGGACTGCCGTCACGTGATCGCGGTGAACCTCGACGGCAGCGCACCGATCGCGAAACGCGCGAACCTGACGGTGGTGGGCGATGCGCAGGCGACGATCGCCGCGCTGATCGAGCAGGTGCAGGCCGCGCGCGCCGCGCGTGGAGAATCGCCGGCCGCGGTCGGCACCCGTGAACCGGAAGGAGTCGCCGCATGAACGCCCCCCGTCCCTTGCAACGCATCGCGGTGCTCGTGTCCGTCGGCCGTCATCCGGTCAGCGGCGTTGCGCGCTACAGCCGCAACGACGCGGCCGCGCTCGAAACCGGCCGCCAGCTCGCCGAGCAGCATCGCGCGACGCTCGACGTGATCCATGCCGGCGATCCCGCGAACGCGGCGCTTGCCGAATATCTCGCGCTCGGCGCACGGGAGGTCGAGGTGCTGGCCTGCCGCAACGGCGACGATGCCGTCCACGCGCTCGCCGCGCGTATCGACGGCTACGACCTCGTGCTGACCGGCACGCGCGCCGAGGGCGCGTACGACACCGGCATGCTGCCGTATCGCATCGCCGCGGCGCTCGGCTATCCGCTGGTCGGCTCGGCCGTCGACGTGACGGTCGAAGGCGGTCGCGCGGCCGTCCGGCAATTTTTGCCGAAAGGGTTGCGGCGGCGCGTCGATGCCGCGCTGCCGGCCGTGATTGCCGTCCATCCGCTCGCCAATGCCGAGCCGCGCTACGCGTATGCGCGGCTGCGCGCCGGCGCGATCCGGCCCGCGCTCGCGGCGCCCGGCGCGGACGCCGACGCGGCTGCGTGGACGGTCGGCCCGGTCGAGCGTAAACCCGTAAAGCTGGTCGCCGCCGAGAAGCGCTCCGGGCATGCCCGGATGCTGTCCGCGACGACGACCGAAAGCCGTGGCGGCAACGTCGTAAATGAAGGGAGTTCGGTCGAAAAAGCACAAGTGATCCTCGCGTATTTGCGCGAGCATCAGCTCATCGACTACTGATTTTGATGCCTGTCGGCAAGAACCCAGGGATGCAAGGAATCCGGAGCAAACGATGAAAGTATCGGCAGACATTCGTGCATTGATCGAGCGGCGCAAGGAAGGTTACAGCCTCGAAGCGCCGTTCTACACGAGCGAGGACATCTTCGCGCTCGACATGGAGGCGATTTTCCGCCAGCACTGGATCCAGGTGGCGGTCGAGCCGGACATTCCCGAGCCGGGCGACTACGTGACCGTGGAGCTGGGGAGCGATTCGATCCTGATCGTGCGTGACGACGACATGGCGATCCGCGCGTTCCACAACGTGTGCCGTCACCGCGGCGCGCGCCTGTGCAACGAGGACAAGGGCTCGGTCGGCAACATCGTGTGCCCGTACCACAGCTGGACCTACAACCTGACGGGCCAGCTGATGTTCGCCGAGCACATGGGCGAGAAGTTCGACCGCTGCAAGCACAGCCTGAAGTCGGTGCACGTCGAGAACCTCGCGGGCCTGATCTTCATCTGCCTCGCCGACGAGCCGCCGGTCGATTTCGCGCAGCTGCGCGCCGAGATGGAGCCGTACCTGCTGCCGCACGACCTGCCGAACACGAAGATCGCCGCGCAGATCGACATCATCGAGGAAGGCAACTGGAAGCTCACGATGGAGAACAACCGCGAGTGCTATCACTGCGTCGCGAACCATCCGGAGCTCACCATCTCGCTGTACGAATACGGTTTCGGCTACCAGCGTTCCGACGCCAACGCGGAAGGCATGGATGCGTTTGCGGAAACCTGCGTGCGGCGCGGCAAGGAGTGGGCCGAGATGGGCCTGCCGTCCGCCGAGATCGAGAAGCTGCTCGACGTGACGGGTTTCCGCACGCAGCGCCTGCCGCTCGATCGCCACGGCGAATCGCAGACGCTCGACGCGAAGGTCGCGTCGAAGAAGCTGCTCGGCGGCTTCGACAAGGCCGACCTCGGCGGGCTGTCGTTCTGGACGCAGCCGAACTCGTGGCACCACTTCATGAGCGATCACATCGTGACGTTCTCGGTGATCCCGCTGTCGGCCGGCAAGACGCTCGTGCGCACGAAGTGGCTCGTGCACAAGGATGCGAAGGAAGGCATCGACTACGACGTGAAGAACCTCACGGCCGTGTGGAACGCCACGAACGACCAGGATCGCGCGCTCGTCGAGTTCTCGCAGCGCGGCGCAACCAGCAGCGCGTACGAGCCGGGCCCGTATTCGCCGTTCACGGAAGGTCTCGTCGAAAAATTCTCGGCCTGGTACATCGGCCGGCTCGCCGAAAAAACCGGCGCGTAGTACCCAGCACTGAAGCGGAGTTACAGATGATGCGAGATGCGGCCAATTTCGAGCCGGTGGACAGCCGGGTCACACGCCCGGCGTTCTGGAACGCCCTTCCCGAGCGCTGGACGAGCGACGTCGAGGAAACGCTGGTGTGTTGCCATGTGCGGCAGGAAACGCACGACGTGAAGAGTTTCTTCTTCCGTTCGCCGCAGGGCCGCTCGTTCTCGTTCGAGCCCGGGCAGTTCCTCACGCTCGAGCTCGACATCGACGGCGAAACGATCAACCGCTGCTACACGATCTCGTCGTCGCCCGCGCGGCCGCACACGGTGTCGATCACGGTGAAGCGCGTGCCGGGCGGCAAGGTGTCGAACTGGCTGCACGACAACCTGCAGCCGGGTGCGCCGGTGCGCGTACTCGGCCCGGCCGGCGAATTCACGTGCGCACGACATCCGGCGCGCAAGTACCTGTTCCTGTCGGCGGGCTCGGGTGTCACGCCGCTGATGTCGATGAGCCGCGCGCACCACGATCTCGCCGAGGATCGCGACATCCTGTTCGTGCACAGCGCACGCACGCCGGACGACATCATCTTCGCGCGCGAGCTCGACCTGATCGCGTCGAACCACACGAATTTCCGCACATCGTTCGTCGTCGAGCGCGTCGGCGCGCGCACCAACTGGCCGGGCGTCACGGGCTTCCTGACGCTGCCGCTGCTGAAGCTGATCGCACCGGATTTCATGGAGCGCGAGATCTTTACGTGCGGCCCCGCGCCGTACATGAAGGCCGTGCGCGACCTGCTCGACGAAGCCGGCTTCGATCGCAAGCAGTATCACGAGGAGAGCTTCTCGTTCGAAACGCTCGCGCAGACCGCAAGCGACGAGCTGCTCGCCGATCTTGCCCCGCCCGCCGAAGGCGCCGACACCGATACGAAGCAGTACACGGTCAGCTTCGCAAAGAGCAATCGCGAGATTTCATGCGGCTCGGAGCAGCACGTGCTGGATGCGGCGCGCCAGTCCGGCGTGCGGCTGCCGGCCTCGTGCACGCAGGGCATGTGCGGCACCTGCAAGGTGAAGCTCGTGTCGGGGCAGGTTGAAATGAAGCACAACGGCGGTATCCGCCAGCGCGAGATCGACCAGGGGATGGTGCTGCTGTGCTGCAGCAAGCCGCTGTCGGATCTCGTGATCGACAAGTAGTCGAAACTCGCCATTGGCTGTCCGGGCGCGTCGCGTCCGGACAAGCATCCGTCGGAAAACAACGATACCGCGGATTTGTGGTTGAAGAACCTAGAGAGACAACGCGCACGGTGCGCATTTCAAGGAGATCGACCATGAAGCTGTTCGGAAAACTGATGTGGACCGGCGCACTGTCGGCGATGGTGGCACTGAGCGCATCGGCGCTCGCCGATACGAAGCCCACGCTGAAGATCGGTTACGTCGAAGGCTGGGACGACAGCGTGGCGACGTCGAACGTCGCGGCGCGCGTGATCGAGAAGAAACTCGGCTATGAGGTGAAGCTCGTGCCGGTCGCTGCTGGCATCATGTGGCAGGGCGTCGCGCGCGGCGATCTCGATGCGACGCTGTCCGCGTGGCTGCCGGTCACGCACGGCTCGTACTGGGACGAGTACAAGGCCAAGGTCGTCGACCTCGGCGCGAATTTCCCCGACGCGAAGATCGGCCTGATCGTGCCCGCGTACGTGAAGGCGAAGAGCATCGACGACCTGAATGCCGAAAAAAGCAGCTTCGGCGGCCGGATCGTCGGTATCGACGCAGGTGCGGGCGTGATGCGCAAGACCGACGACGCGATCAAGAGCTACGGCCTCAACTACACGCTGATGCCGAGCTCGGGCAGCGCGATGACGGCCGAGCTGTCGCGCTCGGTCGGCGCGAACAAGCCGGTGATCGTGACCGGTTGGGCGCCGCACTGGATGTTCGCGAAGTGGAAGCTGCGCTTCCTCGAGGATCCGAAGAAGGTGTTCGGCGGTGCGGAGCACGTCGACAGTGTCGTGAACCCGCAGCTCGAAACGAAGGCCAAGCCGGTCGTTGCGTTCCTGAAAAAATTCCAGTGGAAGCCGGGCGAGATCGACAGCGTGATGCTCGCGATCCAGAACGGCTCGAAGCCGGAAGCGGCTGCCGATGCATGGATTGCAGCGCATGCGGACCGCGTGAATTCGTGGACGGAAGGCGCGCAATAAGCCGTCACGATTCGCCGCAATAAAAAGACGAAGAGACAGTCCGGGATTGATCGGCAGGATAGCGAAATAATTGCACTGCGATGCGATCATATCCCGGAATTATTTTTTTGATTCTGCAAGAAAGCCGGTATGTTGTTACACTACGGCCCTTGTGCGGAGTCATCACAGGAGGAATTGGATGAGTCAGGCAGGACTGCGTGCGAACAGCACCAGTGATGTTGAGGCAACCATCTCACATGATTCGACGGGCCACACGCTGCATCGTGGCCTGACTTGGAAAGACGCTTTTTGGGTAACGAGCGGCGTGCCGGCAGGCGTGCTGTTCACGATCGGCGGCGTATGCGCGACGATCGGCCAGCCCGCGTGGGCGATCTGGATCGCCGCGATCACGATGGGGCTGATTCAGAGCGCGACTTATGCGGAAATATCGGGGCTATTTCCCCATAAATCGGGCGGCGCGTCCGTATATGGCGCGATCGGCTGGGTCCGTTACAGCAAGCTGATTGCCCCGGTTTCCGTGTGGTGCAACTGGCTCGCGTGGTCGCCGATGCTCGCGCTCGGCTGCGGCCTCGCGGCGAGCTATGCGCTCACGAGTCTCTTTCCCGCCGACGCGGCGGTGCTGCACTGGCAGCTCAAGGTTGCGGATCTCGGGTTCATCAAGCCGGGTCTGTCCCTGCGGATCAATGCGACGTTCATCATCGCAACGATCCTGCTTCTCATCACGTTCAAGCTTCAACACAGCGGTGCATCGAAGGCGGCGCGCACGCAGCGCATTCTCGGCATCGCGTCGCTCACGCCGCTGTTGATCGTCGGCATCGTGCCGTTCGTCACGGGCGACGTGCCGATGTCGAACCTGCTCCCGCTGCTGCCGCTCGGTCACGACGCACAGGGCAATCTCACGACCGCGACGTTCGGCTCGTGGAACGGGCAGGGCGTCACGATGGCGCTCGGCGCGATGTTCATGGCCGGCTGGGCGTCGTATGGTTTCGAGACGGCCGTCTGCTACACGCGCGAATTCCGCGACCCGCGTCGCGATACCGCCAAGGCGATCTTCTGGTCGGGCGCGCTGTGCCTCGTCGTGATGACGCTCGTGCCGATGGCGTTCCAGGGTGCGCTCGGCACGCAGGCGATGCTCGATCCGTCGATCGGCGACGGCACCGGCGTCGCGGCCGCGATGGCGAAGATCGTCGGCGGCGGCGCGTGGGTCGCGAACGCGGTCGTCGTGATGCTGATGCTGTCGATCCTGCTGATCGTGATGACGTCGATGATGGGCTCGTCGCGCACGCTGTACCAGGCATCGGTCGACGGCTGGCTGCCGAAGTACCTGTCGCACGTGAACGAGCACGGCTCGCCCACGCGCGCGATGTGGACCGATCTCGGCTTCAACCTCGTGTTGCTGATGATGTCGGACTACATGACGGTGCTGTCGATCTCGAACGTCTGCTACATGCTGTTCGTATTCCTGAATCTTCAGTCGGGCTGGATCCACCGGATGGACCGCGGCAACTGGGATCGGCCGTTCCGCTGCCCGACATGGCTGCTCGTTGCCGGCTCGATCTGCGGCTACGCGAACCTCGTCTATGTCGGCGCGGGCGCGAACCTGCAGGGCGAAGGCACGCTGCGCAACGGGCTCATCGCGATGCTGCTGATCGTGCCGGTGTTTCTCTATCGCCACTACTGGCAGGATCGCGGCCGGTTCCCCGCGCAGATGCAGCGCGACATGGAACTCGAGGTGCCGAAGCGCGCGATGTGGCTCAACTTGATGCCGTATGCGGCGCTGGTTGGGGCAGGGCTCACGATCTGGTTGTCGTATTACTTTGCGTGGGTGAAGTGACGCGTCAGGCCGTGTAACGGTGCGCGCCCCCGGAAACCGCACACGGGCGGCGTGATCGAGCTTGCGGCATGCAACGAAGCCCGACCGGCTTGCAACCGGTCGGGCTTTTGTTGTTCAGGGCCGGCACCATTGCCGGTGCGAGCGGCGCAAGTACGCGAGCGAGGCCGCTTGATTTTGGGAATGATCGGTTCTAATATCCGGACTCATGAGCCCGACCTCTCCCAGCTCCCGTGACAGGGGCCGCCCACGCGAATTCGACACCGACGAGGTGATCGACGCGGCGGCACGCGTGTTCTGGGAGCAGGGGTATCACGCGACGTCGATCGACGCGTTGTGCGAGGCGACCGGTGTCTTTCGCGGCAGCCTGTACCGCACCTTCGGCGACAAGCACGGGTTGCTGGTCGCCGCGTTCGACCGCTATGCGGAAGGTGCGATCGCACGGCTCAAGGAGCGTCTCGCGGCGGATCTGCCGCCACGGCAGGCACTCAAGGCGGCGCTCCTGTACTACACGGAAATCGGTGCACGCCTGTCGGAGCGGCGCGGCTGCTTCATCACGAATTCGGCCGTCGAACTCCTGCCCGGCGACGACGCGCTGCGCCCGTACATCGAATCGACCCTGCTGCGCATTGGCTCGCAATTCAGCCTGGCTGTCGCGCGAGGCCAGCAGTCGGGCGATTTCGACCGGCATCTCGATCCGGAGGAGGTGGGCCGGTTCCTGTTGTGCCTGATCCAGGGCATGCGTGTGTTGGGCAAGTCGAGTGCATCGGAGGCGGAGCTGGCATCGATCGTCGAAATCGCGATGCGGGCACTGACCTGATTTTTTTGGTTATTTTGAGAATGAATGGTTTCAAATGCGAGGCATACCGAGGCCCCGCATCGAGACCGTGAAGGGCAGGCAAACCTGGTAACGAACGCAATACGACACTGCCGCTGCGCGCAGCCGTACCGGCATCGTTTTTCAATCAATTTGGGAATGATCAGTCATGAATGACGCAACACACGCAATGCCTGCCGCGAACGCGTACGGGAAAGGCGTCGTCGCATGTGTGACCGCAACGATCCTGATGGGCGTGATGTTTCCGGTGATGACCGATGCGTTGCGGTACATCGATCCCTTTACGTTCACGTCACTGCGCTACCTGATCGCCGGGATGTGCTTCCTCGTGTTGCTGCGGGTCATCGAAGGGCCCGGTGCGTTTCGTTCCGCCGGAGAACCCGTGGCGCTCGCATGGCTGCTCGGATCGGTCGGCTTCTGCGGATTCGGGTCGTTCGTATTCCTGGGCCAGCAGCTGGCCGGCGACGAGGGCGCGCTGACCGCATCGATCATGATGGCCACGCAGCCGATGATGGGGCTGCTGCTCAACGCACTGGTGCGGCGCGTCGCGCCCGCGCCGGTGTCGGTGCTGTTCGTTGTCCTGTCCTTTACCGGCGTCGCGCTCGTCATCACGCGCGGCGACGTGATCGCCGCACTGCACGAACCGCAGCACTACGCGGCCAACGCGCTGATCGTCGTCGGCGCGTTGTGCTGGGTCGTCTATACGTTCGGCGCAGCGCGGTTCACGAAATGGTCGGCACTGAAATACACGACCTTCACGACGTGGCTTGGACTGACCACGATCGTCGCAGTCAACCTGATGCTGATCGCGACGCACCGGATCGCGGCACCGTCACTCGCCGCGGTGCATGCGGTGCTGCCGCATCTCGCGTACATGGGGCCGGTGGCCGGCTTCGGCGCGATCCTGCTGTGGATGACGGGCAACCGGAACCTCGGGCCGATGAACGGCGTGCTGTTCATGGACATCGTGCCCATCACGGCATTCATCGTATCCGCGGTCACGGGCGTCGTGCCCAACCGCGCGCAGGTCCTGGGCGCCGCGCTGACGGGCGCGGCGCTGATCCTCAACAACCTCTATCTGCGACACCGGGCACGACGAATAGGCACGACGCGTGCGCGCGTGCCGTCGGCTTCCGCGTGACGGACGGCGAAGCCCGCCCGCTTACGAAAACACCACCGTCCGGTCGCCGTTCAGGAACACCCTGCGTTCGATGAACGCCTTCACCGCACGCGCGAGCGTGATGCATTCGACGTCGCGCCCCACCGCGAGCAACTGCTCCGGACGCAGCGCATGATCGACGCGCTCGACGACCTGCTCGATGATCGGGCCTTCATCGAGATCGTCGGTGACGAAGTGCGCGGTCGCGCCGATCAGCTTCACGCCGCGCGCATGCGCCTGGTGATACGGCTTCGCGCCCTTGAAACCGGGCAGGAACGAATGGTGGATGTTGATCGC